>JALGUJ010000051.1:0-31357 GCA_029820945.1 Candidatus Zipacnadia bacterium
GAGCCCCCCCCGCCCCGCCCGCGCGGCCCGCGCTGCTCGCCCGCCGCGATGCGCACCGCCTCGGCCAGCGGCAGGTCGCCGGTGTAGATGGCGCGACCGCTGATCGCGCCCACCACGCCCAGGGGCTCAAGCTCCCTCAGTGCGCGGATGTCGTCCAGGCTCCTGACGCCGCCCGCCGCGATCACGCGCAGGTCCGTGTTCTCGGCGATCTCCCTCAAGGCGACCAGGTTCGGGCCCGCCAGCATCCCGTCGCGGGCGATGTCGGTGTGCACGATCTCTCGCACGCCCATGGCCTCGACCTTCTGCGCCAGCTCGAGGGCGGCCATGTCAGAGGTCTCCACCCAGCCGTCGATGGCCACGCGGCCCTCGCGGGCGTCGATGCTGACGCAGACCGCGTCTCCGAAGCGCTCAAGCGCCTGCCTCAGCATCTCGGGGCTGGTCAGCGCGCTGGTACCCAGCAGGACCCAGCGCACGCCCAGCCCCAGCGCGGTCTCGATGTCCTCGACCGTGCGCAGGCCGCCGCCCATGTCCACCGGGATCTCGACGGCCTCACAGATGGCGGCCAGCGACTCGAGGTTCACCGGGCGGCCCTGGATGGCGCCGTCGAGGTCCACGACGTGCAGGCGCGCGGCGCCCTGGCTCTCCCAGCAGCGCGCCATGGCGGCGGGATCGTCGGAGTAGACGGTTCGGCGGGACATGTCACCGCGCTCGAGGCGCACGACCTGCCCCTCGGAGAGGTCGATGGCGGGGATGACGATCACTGCTCTCCCACCGCCCCACCACAACTCTCCGCGAAGTTGCGTAGGATGCGCAGTCCCACGTCCGCGCTCTTCTCGGGGTGGAACTGCGTGGCGAACAGGTTGCCGCGCCGCACGGCCGACGCGAACTGATAGCCGTACTCGGTCGTGGTAGCGATAGCTGAGCCATCCTCCGGAACAACGTGATAGGAGTGCACGAAGTAGACGTAGGAGCCGTCCTCGACGCCCTCGAGCTGCGGGCAGTACTGCCTGATGTCGAGCTGGTTCCAGCCGATCTGGGGTATCTTCAGGTTGTGCGTGAAGCGGACAACGCGGCCGGGGATGACGCCCAGGCCGCTGTGGCGGCCCATCTCCAGGCTCTCCTCGAAGAGCATCTGGAGACCCACGCAGATGCCCAGGAACGGCCGGTCATCGGCAATGTACCCTCTCACGACGTCCTCCAGCCCATGGTCGCGCAGCGCCGCCATGCAGTCGCCGAAGGCCCCGACGCCGGGCAGGATCGCGCCGTCGGCGGCGCCGATCACCGCCGGATCGCCCGTCATCTCGAACTCGCAACCGATGAACCTGAGCGCGTTGCTCACGCTCCCGAGGTTCCCGATGCCGTAGTCGATCAGCGCTATCATCCGCCGTCTCCTCAAAGTGACCGGAGCCGTCACAGCGTGCCCTTGGTGGACGGCACACCGGTCACGCGATCATCCAGTCGCGTCGCCTGGTCCAGGGCCCGCGCGAACGACTTGAAGCCGCTCTCGACGATGTGGTGCGAGTTCACGCCGGCCCTCTGCTCCAGGTGAAGAGCCATCGCCGCGTTGTTGGCAAGCGCAGTGAAGAACTCGCGCACCAGCTCAGTGTCGAAGTCCCCGATCTTCTCGGTGGGCAGATCCAGGTCGCAGCGGCACCAGGGCCGGCCGCTGAGGTCCAGGCTCACCAGCACCAGGGCCTCGTCCATGGGGCACGCGGCCATGCCGTAGCGCACCAGCCCGACCTTGTCGCCTATCGCGTCGGCGATGGCGCTGCCCAGCACGATGCCGACGTCCTCCACCAGGTGGTGGAAGTCCACGTGCACATCGCCGCTGGCCGCGACCGTCAGGTCGAACAGGCCGTGGCGCGCGATGTGCGTCAGCATGTGATCGAAGAAGCCCACCCCGGTCTCGATTTGCGCCTCTCCAGCCCCGTCCAGCGCCAGACTCAGCTCGACCTGGGTCTCCGCGGTCTTCCTCTGCAGCTCGGCCGACCGTGCGCTCATGGTCAGCCCTCCTCCTCCCGGCCAGTTGGGCCGAAGCCGGCCCTGCGCCGCAGCCTGACCGCCGCGGCATGGGCGTCCAGGCCCTCGGCCTCGGCGAGCAGCTCGACGTCGCGCGAGAGCCGCGCGAAGCCCCGCTCGGTGGCGTAGATCAGAGACGAGCGCTTCAGGAAGTCATGCACCGACAGGCCCGACGAGAACCTCGCCGCGCCGCCGGTGGGCAGCACGTGACTGGGCCCGGCGGCGTAGTCGCCCAGCGGCACCGCCGCCAGCTCGCCGAGGAAGATCGCGCCCGCGTTCTCGATCCTGTCCAACAGCGCCAGCGGGTCGCGCACCGAGAGCTGCAGGTGCTCGGGCGCCAGCTCATTGCACAGCGCCGCCGCCGCGTCCATGTCGGCGACCAGCGCCACCATCCCGTGCTCGCCCAGCGACTGGCGGATCAACTCCGCCCGCCCCAGCTTGGCGATCTGCGCCTCGATGTCCGCCCCGACCGCGGCCGCCACGTCTTCGGAGTCGGTGGCGAGGACCACCGTGTTGTCGCCCGTGTGCTCGGCCTGGCAGACGACGTCCGCGGCAACCCAGGACGGATCCGCGTGCGAGTCGGCGATGACCATCGACTCGCTCGGGCCTGCCAGCGAGTCGATGCCGACCTGCCCGGCGACCATGCGCTTGGCCGCCGTCACATAGGGATTGCCGGGGCCGACCACCATCGCCACCGGCTCAACCCTATCTGTGCCGTAGGCGAGCGCAGCGACCGCTTGAGCACCGGCCATGCGGTAGACCTCGGTGGCGCCACACTCGGCGGCGGCCACCAGCACCAGCGGGTCGATGGTGCCGTCCTTCCGCGGTGGCGTGGCCACTGCAATGCGCTCCACTCCCGCCGCCCGAGCCGGCATCACGGTCATGGCCACGGTCGCGAAGAGCGGGGCGCTGAAGCCCGGGACGTGCACTCCCGCCGACCGCACGGGCCGGACGCGTTCGCCCATAAGCATCCCGTCGAACTCCTCCAGCCACGACCGCGGCATCTGGCGTTCGTGATACGCCAGCACGTTCTGCCGCGCCGCCCTGAAGGCGCGAACCCACTCGCCGGGGGCCTGGTCGTAGGCCGCCTCGATGACGTCGAGCCCGACGATGAGTTGGTCGGCATCAAAGGTAGGGCAGTCGAAGCGGCGAGTGTACTCGACCACCGCCGCATCCCCCTCGGCCACCACGCGCTCGACAATCTCACGCGCCGTCTGCTCGATGTGCGCCGGCTGCCGCCGGAGGCGGCGGCCACTCAGCTCGCGCAGGCAGACTTCGAGGTCCCTCCGACCATCCACGACGGCGATGAGCTCGGGCACTGCCGTGCACCTCCGGAAGCCCGCCGGCGCGACGAGTCCGAACGTGGGTGACTCCGACCTGCCCACGAAGCCGAGAGCGCCCCGCGTGAGTCCCTTCCGAGTGGCAGAAGCTCGCGCGTGGTCGCGCGTCAGGACGGCATGTCCGCCGCCACGCTGACGCAGCCGCTGCGAGCGATGCGAGCGGTGAGAGGTGTGTCGCCCGGATGTACCTCTCAGCCTCCACCCCGGCCCGCGCCGCCGCGGGCTCGCCGCCGCTATCCCGCCGTTCCAGGAAACGATCCCGCTACGAGTTCCGCGTGACCCGCACGCCGTCCACCCACGGGAGCGGCTCAACGGCCTCGCAGAAGCCGTTGGTTGCATCAACCGCGTACGAGGGCCCGAGCTTGATTACTCGATCTCGCCCCGGCCCCGGGATTCGCACCGCGACCTGGAGCACTCCAGGGTGCTCGTAGATCGCCCGCCTCAGCTCCGCTGTGATGGCGCTCGGGTCGGTGTCGGGCCGCAGGCGGACCTCCACGACCGGCGGATTCTCCCGCATCCACCGCTCCTCCCGCCGGTGCGCCTTCCGCTCCCTGCCCAACCTCGCCTGCTCCAGCCGCGTCTCCGAGATGCGAGAGGCGTTCTTGAGGAGGCTGATCTTGCGGGCCAGCAGTCGCGGCTCCTCGATCTCCTCCCCGCCGGGGCCGATCCTGCTGCGCAGCTCCAGCTTGGCGGTCAGGACGATGAGGTTGTCGTCCTCGATCAGCTCCCCACGCTGCTCGTAGAGGTCGGGGAAGACCGTCACATCGACCTCGCCATCGAGCCCCACGAGGGTGAAGAAGCACATCGGGCGCTGGTTGCTGGCGGTGTGCGACCTGAAGCTGCGCACCATCCCGCCCAGCACCAGCTCCTGCCCATCCGGGAACTCCGTGAGCTCAGACAGCGTCGCGTTGGTGCACTGCTCGATCCTGTCCCGCGCCCTGAGCAGCGGATTCTCGGAGATCCAGACGCCGAGCAGCTCCTTCTCGAGCCTGAGCTTCTCGCGGTCGGACATGGGCTCGACGTCGGGCAGCGTCACGCCGCCGGCCACGTCGAGCGCCTCGTCGCCGCCGAACAGCGAGTTCTGCCCCACGGCCATGGCCTTCTGCCGCTGCTGACCGGCCGAGAAGGCCGCGGGCGCCGCAGCCAGCAGCGCGGCCCGCTCACCGAACTCGTCGAAGGCCCCGGCCCGAACAAGGAGCTCGAGCGCCGAGACCTGCACTTCGCTGGCGCTGAGGCGCTCGCAGAAGTCCGCCAGGCTGCGGTAAGGACCGCTCTCCTCGCGCTCGCGCTGGACCGCAGCGGCGGTGTTCCGCCCCAGGTTTCTTATGGCGCTCAGGCCGTACGTGATCCGGCCCTCATCGTCAACGGAGAACTCGGCGTTGCTCAGGTTCACCGACGGCGGCACGACGTCGAGTCCCATCTGCTGGCAGGTGGTGACGTACCTCGCGACATCCTCGCTGCTGTCCATCACCGCCGTCAGGTGCGAGGCCATGTACTCGGCCGGGTAGTTCGCCTTCAGGTACGCCGTCCAGTACACCACCAGCGCATAGCCGGTGCTGTGCGACTTGTTGAAGCCGTAGTTCGAGAATGTCTCCATGCGCTGGAAGATGTCCTCAGCGCAGGCCCGCTCAACGCCCTGCTCCACGCAACTCTCGATGAAGAGCGGCTTTATCCGCTCCATCTCGCTCTGCTGCTTCTTGGCCATCGCCCGCATGATCAGCTCGGCCTGCGGCATGGTGAAGCCCGCCAGGTCGCTGGCCGTGCGCATGACCTGCTCCTGGTAGAGGATGACCCCGTAGGTCTCCTCCAGGATGGGGGCCATGTCGGGATGCGGGTAGGAGATCTCTCCCCCGTGCCGGCCCTCGCACAACGTGTCGGCGAACTGCATCGGGCCGGGCCGGTAGAGCGCGATCATCTGGATGATGTGGTCGAACCTGTCGGGCTTGAGCTGCCGCAGGATCCGGCGCATCCCCTCGCTCTCCACCTGGAACACCGCGTCCGTGTCGCCGCGCGCGAGCAGGTCGTAGGTCGCCGGGTCATCCAGCGGCATGTTCATCGGGTCGATCTCCACCCCGTGCCGCTCTCTGATCAGCTCGATGGTGTTCGCGACCACCTGCAGGGTCTTCAGCCCCAGGAAGTCGATCTTCACCAGGCCAACGGCCTCCACCGCCTTCATCGCGTACTGGGTGACCGGCATGCTCGCGGACTCATCTCGCCGCAGCGGCACCTCGCTCATGAGCGGCCGGTCCGAGACCACCACCGCGGCCGCGTGCACCGAGCAGTGCCGCGCCAGGCCCTCCAGATGCTCGGCCGCGTCGATCACCTCCGCCAGCCTCGGGTCCTCCTGGGCCATTCGCTGCAGCTCTCCGATGCTCTCCCGCGCCTCGGGGATCGACGCCCCCGTCGGGATCAGTTTGGCCAGTCGGTCCACCGCGTCCAGCTCGACGTCCAGCGCCCGGCCCACGTCGCGAATCGCGGCCCGCGCTCCAAGCGTGTTAAAGGTGATGATCTGCGCCACGTGGTCCTCGCCCCACCGCTCCTTGCAGTAGTCGATGATCTCCTGGCGCCTATCGTCCGGGAAGTCCAGATCGATGTCCGGCGGGCTCCTCCGTTCGGGGTTGAGCATCCGCTCGAAGATAAGCCCGTACTTCAGCGGGTCAAGCTGCGTGATGCCCAGCACGTAGGCGACCATGCTTCCCGTCGCCGATCCCCGTCCGGGGCCCAGAAGCATGCCGCGCCGGTGTGCCTCCTGGCACAGGTCCGCGACGATCAGGAAGTAGCCCGAGTAGCCGGTGTCCCGAATCACCTCCAGCTCGTAGTTGAGCCGCTCCATCACCTCGGGTGGCTCCCGGCCCGGCGCGCAGTCGTAGCGCTCGGAGACGCCCTGCAGGCAGCGCTCGCGCAGGTAGCTGTGCAGGTCGTGGCCCTCGGGGACGTCGTAGTGGGGCAGCCGCAGCTCACCAAGCTCCAGCTCCACGTTGCACCGCTGCGCGATCTCAACTGTGTTGCTCAGCGCCTCCGGGTAGTCGGAGAAGAGCCTCGCCATCTCCTCCGGCGACTTGAGGTAGAACTCCTCGGTCGCCATCCGCAGCCGGTCCTCGTCATGGACGCACTTGTTGGTGCCGATGCACAGCAGGATGTCGTGATAGCGATGGTCCCCGCGGTTGAGATAGTGCACGTCGTTGGTCGCCACCAGCGGCACGCCCATCTGCCGCGACAGCTCGATGATGCGGGGCATGATCTTGCGCTCGATCTCCAGGCCGTGGTCCTGGATTTCGAGGAAGAAGTTCCCGTCGCCGAACATGTCGTTGTACTGACCCACGAACTGGCGGGCGCCCGCCTCATCCTCCTGATCGAGCAGTCTGCCGAGCTGCCCCTGCGGACAGCCGCTCAGGGCAACCAGGCCGTCGCTGCACCTCGCCAGCAGCTCCACGTCCACGCGCGGGTAGTAGTAGTGGCCCTCCAGAGACGCCTGTGAGGCCAGCTTAACCAGGTTCCGGTAGCCCTGCAGGTTCCTGGCGAGCAGTACCAGGTGGTAGGCGTTGCGGTCCTTGCGGGGATCGCGATCGAACCGCGTGCGCGGAGCGACGTAGACCTCGCAGCCAATGATCGGTTTGACGCCGGCATCCCTGCACTCGGTGTAGAAGTCGATGGCGCCGTACATCACGCCGTGGTCGGTGATCGCCACCGCCGGCATGCCCAGCTCGACCACCCGCGCGGGGAGCTTCGGCAGTGCGATGGCGCCGTCCAGGAGGCTGTATTCGGTGTGCACATGCAGGTGCACGAAGGGCGGCGTCTGAGTGCTCATGGTGCCTCATGCAGTGCTACGATGATAGGGCGGGCCGGCCCGCGGCCCGCCCTTGGCGAACGGGGTGAGTGCGGCCGTGCCTACCGCGATGGGCGCCGCCGCGTGGGGGCCGGCTCCTCCTCGGTGCTCTCCGTCTCCGCGGCTTTGGCCTCCGGCTCCTCGGCGGCCTCCGTCTCCTGGACCTCGCCGGGCTCCTCGGCCTCCATCTCGGCCTCCGCGGCCCCCTCGACCTCCTCGCGCTCGGCGCGCTCCACGCCCTCGAGCGGCTCGGCAGCATAGCCGCCATAGCCGCGCAGGTGCACCTCTTCGGCGAGCTTGTTGAGGTTCCCCTCGACCTCCACCAGCTCCACCTGGACCACGGGCCAGGCCTCCCGGCGCACCGCGTCCTCAGCGGCGACGATGCCGTCGCGCACGCGATCGAGCAGATCCAGGCTCCAATGTCCCCCGGCCTTCTCCAGGGCCGTCTGGATCACCTCAACGGCCTCATCGGGCCGTCCCGCGTTGATCTGGCTCTTGGCGTTGGTCTGGATGAGCGCGTCCACGCCCGCGGGGCGCAGCCTCGGCAGCTTGGGGTCGTGCGCGATGTCGTACGCCAGGGTCAGCTCGGCAGAGGCCCCTTCGAGGTCGGGCTCATCGGCCTGCAGGTGCGTGAGCGCGCGCTCGCAGTGCATCACGATCTTGCTCGCGGGCAGGTCGCTGATGAGGACACCAACGAGCTGGTCGAGGCGCCGCAGCTCATGCGGGACCGCCCGAACTCGATGTGCGAGCACGGCCTCCTTGGCCGTGCCCAGCACCCGCAGCGTGGGGAAGAGGTCCTTCACCACGTCCGGCGGGCCGCCTTCCATCCGCCTGCGCTCCTGCTGGCGCTGGACCTCCTCGGCCAGGCTGCTGACCGTGAGGTCCGTCTGTTGAAGGAGCTGCTTGATCTCGTTGAGTTCGCGACGCTCCTGCTCGGTCAGAGCGTCCGGCCGCTGGCCCTGCTCCTGTCGCTCTGTGAGGCGCTGGAACGGAGTGCCCGGGGTGGTGGTGGGTTGGCAGCCGGCCGCGATGACGAGCGCCGCACCACAACAGATCGTGAGCAAACGCCTCACGGTGCATCAACCCCTTGTGCAACCATCGTGGTAATCAGCGTCACAACCGCCGGAGCATACCCGGCCGACGGCACCGGCGATTATACGATAACCCCTTCGGAAACGCAAGCTGAGGCAATGGCGCGTGCCGGGCGTGTGCTGACGCCCCGTCCATCCGTCCCGTAGCCGCCGCAGCCGGAGGGATGTCCACGCTCAGCGCCGAAACATCCTTACGTCCGATTGCGACCCAAGAGGCGTTCCCCATGGTCGGGAGTGAGCGGCATGAGGCCGCTGATCGCCGCAAATCTCGCCGCACTTGCACTGGCGGGCTGCGCCGACGCGGAGTTCGTCCTCGTGCGCGAGGGCGAGCCGGTCGCCTGCATCGTCACTGCGGGCTCCCCGACGCCCGCCGCCAGGCTGGCCGCGCAGGAGCTGCAGTGGCACCTCCAGCAGATCTCCGGGGCGGAGCTGCCCATCATCACCGAGGCCGACGACCCCCAGGGCACGCGTATCCTCGTCGGCGACAGCGACCTCACGACGGCCCTGGGCTACGACTCCTCGCAGCTCGACCTCGAGCAGGCCATCGTCCGCGTTCACGGGACCGACCTCGTGCTGATCGGCGACGACGAGAAGCCCAGCGGCCGTGACCTGATGGGCACGCGGCACGCCGCCTACATGCTGCTCGAGCATCTCGGCTGCCGATGGCTGTGGCCGGGCGAGCTGGGCACGGTCATCCCCGAGCGCGCGACCGTCACAGTGCCCGATGACCTGAGCCTCGAGTGGACGCCGCGGCTGACCAAGCGCGGCATTCGCAACAGCCACTACAACGACCGGGTGCAGCGTGGTCTGGACAAGCTGGGCTGGTCCGCCGATGACTTCAGGGCCATGCACGAGGAGTCGTCGCCCTGGTACGCGCGACACCGCCTCGGCGGGTCGTTCGTGGGCAGCTACGGTCACGCCTACGGCAGCTACTGGGAGCGCTTCGGCGAGGAGCATCCCGAGTGGTTCGCCCTGCAGCCCGACGGCACGCGTGACCAGTCGTCCGCGCCCGGACGCGCCAGGCTCTGTGTCTCGAATCGCGAGCTGATCGAGCAGATCGCCGCCGACAAGATCGCCGAGCTACAGGAGAGGCCGGACTACGACTGCGTCTCGATCTCGCCCAACGACGGCGGCCGCACGACCTTCTGCACCTGCGAGCAGTGCGAGGCCTGGGACCATCCCGACGGGCCCACGATCGAGATCTACTGGCCGGACGCCGAGAACCGCCGACGCGAGCACGTCTCCCTGACCGACCGCTACGTCCGCTTCTACTCGGAGATCGCGAAGATCGTCGCGGAGCAGTGCCCCGACCGCTATCTGGGCGCCTACGCCTACAGCGCCTATCGCACCGCGCCCATCGAGGCCGAGCTGGAGCCGAACATCATCATCGGCTTCGTCGGCGTAACCTACCTCAACCGCGACAAGTACGAGGCCGACATGCAAACCTTCAGCGCCTGGTCAGAGAAGGCCGGCCGCATCTTCTGGCGACCGAACCTGCTCGGCGCCGGGATGGGCTTCCCCAGCAACTTCGCGCGCCGCCTGGGCGAGGACGTCGCGCGGCTGGCCGACCAGGGCCTTACCGTCACCGACTTCGACTGCCAGTATCACCACTGGGCGCTCAAGGGCATCAACTACTACGTGCTGGCCGAGATGCTCGTTGACCCCGACGCCGACCCCGACGCCATCATCGACGACTACTGCGCGGCGGGCTTCGGGCCCGCGGCCGACCACATCCGCGCCTACTTCGACGCCCTCGAGGCCCTGACCGACCGCGTGCACGAGGAGAGCTTCTACGAGGGGCGCAAGGTGAACCTGCACGACCTGGCCGCCCGCTACACCGATGAGTTCCTGGCCGAACTGCAGGGCCACCTCGACGCAGCGCGGGACGCGGCCGCGGGGGACGAGACGATCCTCGGGCGCATCGACTTCCTGCAGATCGCGGTGGACTACGCCCGGCTCAACCGCGACTACCTCGTCGCGCGCCACGCATTCCGGGAGGGCGACGCGGGGCAGCGCGAGGCGATGGAGGCGGCCGGCAAGGCCCGCGAGGCCTTCTACCAGCGCCTCGGCCACACCTGGGCGCTGAACATCCCCTACCTCAAGTTCTACGGGTTCTGAGCCGCGAGGGTGGTGTCGATCGCGAGCACGCCTTCGAGCACCCGTCCGGGCAGGTAGAGCTGCACCCGCGCCTCGCGCCCCGCAACGGGCAGGTTCGGCCAGACATTGAGCGGGAAGACGGCCTCTGCCCGGCCGTCGCGGATCTCCGCCTCGACCCGGTGGGCGACCTCGCGCCGGTGGTAGTAAGGCCCCGACGCGACCCACTCCCCCTCGGTTGCCTCGCCCACGTCCGCGGAGAACCGGGCGCGGTATGGCCCGCCCTCGGCCTCCGGATCGAGCAGCTCCGCGCTCACTGATGCGACCACCTCCGCCCGCCATTCGGGTGGCTCGCCGCGCATCTCGATGAAGGTCGGCATGTACCCGACCACCGGCTCATCGAGCGCGCCCCCGTAGCAGTCCCAGACGTGGTCCGCGTCCACATCGAGCCGCCGCGCCGCGCCGTCCGTGCTCCAGGCGATGACCAGCCTGCGATCCCCGGCGGCGAAGAGATGCCCCTCAATGCCCTCGGGCATCGCGTCGATCTGGCCCTGCGGCATGGCGTCACCGATCAGCGCGTTCATCACCGCGATCGAGATGCCGTGCGGCGTCAGCGACCCGTCGTGCTCCCAGATACTCATGTACGAGGTGCCCGGCGGCGGCCCTGGGTAGCGCGCATCGTAGCGGAGCCAGCGCTCCGAGCGCGCCCAGGAGAGCGAGCGGATGGCCCAGATGTCGTACTTGCGCGTATTGCGTGCGGTGTCGTCCCACGGCGGGACACGCCGCGGATCGATGGCCGGGAAGTGCGTGGACAGCTTGCGCACCGGCGCGAAATCAACCGTCCACAACGGCTTGCCGGTCCGTGCCTCCTGCCCGCGCGCCTCCCCCACCTCGCGCTCAAAGCGCCCGATGTAGGTGTACTGCGCGTCGTAGACGTCGGGCGTGAGCAGCTCCAGCAGCCTCGCCCGCCAGCTCGTGCTGGTGCCGGTGTGCACGAAGACCACGCTGTCCGGGTCGGCGCGATGGGCTGCACGGTACGCGGTCTCCTGCAGCTTCAGGTAGTCCTCCGGCGAGTAGCGATTCGTCCCCACGTCCGGCTCATCGATGATCAGCCAGTGCTTGACGTAGTCGCCGTAGTGCTCGACCAGCGCGAACACGAACTCCTCCCACTCGGCAAGGCTGAACCAGCCCATCGGGTGCCGGATCCACTCGCCCTCCCCCGGCTCGTCGTGCAGCAGCCACTTCGGCATGTTGCTGCGATTCGTGTTGATGTTCGCGATGATGTGGATGCCGAACTCGCGCGCCAGCTCGATGTCTCCATCGTGGAAGACGAAGACATCATCCTCGGGCTCGACGTAGCTCCACTCCGCGAAGTGCCCGCCGCTGGAGAGCGTGTTCGTCCAGCGGATGCCCGCGTTGGCCATGGCCGCGAAGCACTGGCGAGAGTGGGAGGCGTAGAGGCCGACTCGACCCTCGCCCTCGCCTCGCGCGGCCGGGATGACCGCGTAACAGAGCTGCCCCGCATACGGCCGCATGCCCTCGGCCTCGACAACGTACGATGCGCGGTAGGCGCCGGTCGGATGTGGCCCCTGGTGCAGCGGCACAGCGGTCGTGCGACCGGCGTCCGCGGTCGCCTCCATGGTCTCCCGCTCTACGAGCCGGCCGAGCGCGTCGTGGACCTGGTAGCGAACGGTCACCGGCACCTCGGCCGCGTGCCCGTGCAGCTCCCAGGTCAGAGCCACGTCCTCGCCCTCACGCCACGCGCGGCCGGCCCGGCCGCCGGAGCTGAGGCCCACGTCCACCCCCGGCCGGGGTGCGAAGTCGCTCAGGTCGCCGCGCTCGAGCTGCGCCGCGTCGATGAACACCTCGCGCGCGCCGTCGGCGGAGAAGCTGGCGTAGAAGGTGTCCGTCTCGCCCGGCGCGACCGAGGCCGCCGAGATGCGCTGCCAGTCCGGCGAGCCCTTGATGTCCAGCCACTCGGCGTCGCCCTTGAGGCCTAATCCGCAGTGCAGCGGGCCGTCCGTGCGCACCCAGAGCGACGCGGTGTAGGTGGCGCCCGGCTCGGTCTGCACGGGGCAGGAGTAGATGCCGTCGTAGGTCCTCCAGATGCCGTCGAGGAATGCGCGCCGGTCGCGCAACATCGGCACGCGCAGGCAGCGCGCGCCCTCGTATGGGTCGTCCGCGCTGAGCATCTCGTCGGTGAGCGCCCACTGGCTCTGGTAGCCCGCGCGCCAGCCGTTCGTCGGCGCGACCTCGAAGCCCGAGTTGATGAGCATGTTGCCCTCGGTCTCGGGCCACGCCGTCTGCTCGGGCGGCGGCTGGAAGCGGGCCCTGAGCCGCATTCGCCGCCGCTCGTAGTACGTCCCGTCCTCCGGGTCGTTGGACACCAGGATCGAGTCGATGATGACGCGCCCGTCATCGCACGCCACCTCGATCTCGATGCGGTCGGCGGGCTCCCGCGTCTGCAGCTCGAAGGGCAGCCAGTTCGTCTTGTAGTCGAGCTGGTCGGTGGGATAGCGCAGCGACGTCTCGGCGCCCCCGAGCCGCACGGTCATGGTGCGGGACTCGCGCTCGCCGTCGCTGGCGTAGACGCGCACGAAGACCTGCACGCGTCCCGCCGGAACGTCGGCCGCCAGCGGTGCCGCGAGGGCAGCCGTCCACGGCCCGTCGATGATGTTGAAGACGAACCGATCACCGATGTACGAGCCGAGAGGGTTATGCCCCGGCTGCAGGTTCGCCAGCTCGCAGTCCTCGGCCTCGATGTACTGGCGGAACGGCGCCTCCTGCGCCCCGGCCGCGATAATGGTCAGCGAGACCACCAACCACGCGCACAGCAGCCTGTATGCTCGCATGGTCGCGCGCCTCAAACGCTACCCCTCCAGGGCCGGGTGCGGCCTCAACGCCGAGGGGTCGTAGGTCCCCATGTTGTTCTTCACCACGTTGCAGTAGGGCACCACGGCGTCCTCTCCCAGCGTCGTCGCGATCGACCACACCGGGTAGCAGTTGCCGTCCATATCGTGCGTCTGCTTGCACAGCAGCGGATCGCCGTCGTCGATGGCCACGTTCAGCAGATCGGCGTAGCCCTTCCAGACTCGGGCGAAGAAGCGGTACGTGCCAGGCTCATCGACTGCGAACGGGATCTCGATGGCCGCGTTGGGGCCGGGCCCGGCCAGGGCGCGCACCGCGCCCGTGCCCAGGGCCTCGTTCCACTGCACTGTCTCGTAGTTCGGCGCCATATGGCCGTCCTCGACCTGCAGGATCAGCGAGCCGGGTGGGGGATCGGCCTGCAGGGTCGGGAAGTACTCACCCGCCCGTGCGATGCACACGGCATCCACGTACTCCCGCTGGTACCGCGGCCAGACGCGCAGCAGGTGACCGCCCGCCTCCAGCTCGAAGTCGAGCTGGTCGAGCGTCCATCGCCACGGGTCATCGATGGAGATCAGCACCGTGTACACGCCCGTCTGGCCGTCCGCGGGGGCCGCCAGCCCGAACCGCCGCAGCCCGCCCGCCCGCACCTCGGTCTCAGCCACAAGCGTGCCGTCGGGCGCGACAAGCCGGGCGCTGCCCCGGTAGTTGTGCGTATACTTGCGGTAGCTGGTCTTGAAGAGCATGACCTCGAAGGCCTGATCCTGCTCCTCGACCACCTGCAGGGCGATCGTGGGCCGATCGAAGCCCTGGAGCCGGGTATCGTCGGTCGGCGAGGTCATGAAGGTCCCCGGCAGCCTGGCTGTCAACTTCGGCTCCTCGATCCCGAGCTCGGACATGGCCCGCAGCAGGTCCCCCGAGCCCCACAGGAGCGTCGGGTCCGCCACACCGAAGCCGATCTGGAAGGCCAGGTCCTCGCCGGCGGCGCGGGCGAAACGCTCGTCGCCCGAGAGCCAGGTGGCGTGTGCCGCCTCGTCGTAGAACGCGCAGCTCCGGTCGTTGGGGAAGTTGCCGAGAAGCTGCCCCTCGACCTTGGGCCACTCCCCGTTCACGGTGTCGTCGGGCCGCTCGCGCAGGTGCATGAAGCCGTCCATAAGCTGCAGGTACAGCTCGCGCACGGCCGGGTCGCCGGTGGCGTCATGATACTGGCGCAGGCCCTTGAGCCCGACCGCAAACATGTACGGCCACAGATGGACCATGTGGTCGCGCTGCATGGATGTGACCTTCACATCCTCCAGCGCCGCCTCGAGGAAGCGCGCGTTACCGGTCACCTCATACGCCTGCACCAGGTCCATGAACTTCCACGCGATCTTCCGCCAGTAGTGGATGTACTCCTGCGGCTGGAAGGGCCAGCGGGAGTAGTACTCGCCGACCATCGGTGCGGTGTCGAGGATCCGCCGCGAGCCGGTGAACAGGCCATAGAGCACCGTCCCGTTGTACCACGAGTGCCCGTTGATGCCGGCGGCCTCGGGGTCGATCCTGTCGCGCGCGTGCGGGCCGTGCACCCAGATCAGGCCACCGCTGGAATCCGAGTGGTCGATGTCGATGTCGGAGAAGTGGCGGACGCTCACATCGGCGAAGTCGAAGTAGTCGCGGCGGCCGGTGCGCAGGAACTGGACCATCGCTCCCTCACCCAGGGCGGTCTCGAGGTTGTTGCCGCCATTGCCGTAGCGCGCGTCGCCGCAGTCAAGCATGCCTGCCCACTCCGGGTGCGTGTCGGCGTCACGCTGTCGGCGATCCCACTCGGCGATGGTGACCTCGATGCCCTTCTCGTAGCCGGGAGCGGCCCCGTCGGCCGACGGCAGTGGCCAGTGGCCCGTCGCACGCGTCCGGCAGTACCACTCGGGCGAGGCCAGCAGCAGTGGCTGCGCCTCGAAGGCGTTCGCGGCCGCCTCGCCGCCCTCCCCGAAGGCCAGCAGGATATCGTGCGTCTTCATCATGCCCTTGTAGAAGGTCAGCGGCCCGCCGACCAGGCCGACGTCAACCTGGTCCTCGCTGGTCGCCAGCCGCTTCGGGGCGTTGCGGGCGAAGTCCCGGACGTCGATGACCATCTCGCTGGGCCCGCGCACCGCCAGGCGACCGGTCGCCTCGGTGCCCTCAGCCAGCACCTGCCCGCCCTGCGTCACCCTCCAGGGGTGGTCGCAGATGGTGCTGCCCTCGGACGCGAGCTCCGCCTGCAGGACGACCTCACCGGCGGCAGTCTGGACGCCGGTGTCGCCTTCGAAGACCGCGCTCTCGACCGGCGTCCGTAGGCGGAGCGTCAGGTCCTCGATGTCAACCGACACGATGTCATCACGCAGCACGAAGGAGTGCTCCAGTCGCAGATGAGCCTCGCCCAGATACGCGAACACGCGCACCACGTAGTCGAGGAGCTCCTCGCCCGCCTGGTCCCGATGCCTCCCGGCGATCTTCACTACCGCGCGCACGGGCCCGGCTTCCTCGACGGTGACCTCGCGCTCGCCGGCGGTCAGGAAGCGCCCGTTCACGACGCCCACGATGCTCTCGACCGTGCGCTCGCCGGCGCTGAGGCCCTCGATGAGCGCAGGGCCCTCAGAGGGGACGCTGAAGCTCAGCGCGCCGGTGTGAACGGTGACTGCCTCGTCTGTCTCCTCCACGGATACCGCAGGCCCGCCGTCAGGGCCCGGCGCAGCCCGAGAGCCGTACTCCAGCGTCAGCGTCTCGTCGGGCTCCGCGACGGTCGAGACGAGCAGCCACTTCACGCTGCCGTCGGGCCAGCGGTTCAACGCCTGGGCCTGCGCGGGCCGGTCGGCGATGCGCACCTGCGAAGGCTCCGCCAGCTCACCGCGCGGGAAGGGCACGCCCTGCGACACGCCCCAGCGGCCCGGCGGAAGGTCGCCGGTCATCGTCAGCTCCACGGACCCGCGCTCTGTCGGCGCAAAGCCGGCATCGCGCTGCGCCGCCAGAGCGACGGACGGATCGGCGAACTCCTCCCACCCATCCGGACGCCAGAACGGGTCCATGGTCAGAATCACGCGCTCGATCTCGACGCCATCGCCCGCCGCAGTGACCTCGATGCGCTGCTCGCCCGCGCCGAGCAGCAGCTCGGGGATGACGGGGCGCAGCCAGTACCACTCACCGGTCGTGTAGGCGTGGAAGCGCCATTCGCCCCGCTCCGTGGCGAGCGTGAACTCGCTCGGTTCCGGGCAGCGCACGCGCGCGGAGAGGTAGTACTGGCCCTGCGCGGGCAGTGCCACCTCCGCACCCGCGCTGGCGCCCTCGCCCTCGATGGTGACGTTCCGCGCGTGATCGACCTCGACGAGGCTCACGTCATCCACCCAGAGCCTGCGGCCGATGGTGATGCGCCACTCACCGCGGTTGGGCGTCGTGAGCAGCACGCGCGCGTGGTCGGCCTCGCCGGCGTTGAAGCCCATCGTGATCGGACGCCAGGCGTTGTTGGAGCGGAAGCTCTTGGTCTGCTCCCCCACGCCGTCCTCACCCCTGAGCAGGATCACGGCGAACTCGGTCCCGTACACGAACGAGTCGCGCTTCGCCCACAGCGTGAGCTGGTAGTCACGGCCGGGCTCGATCGGCACATCCTGGCTCAGTACACTCGGCGCATCGGTGGCCTCGGTGGAGAGAATGCAGACGGCCCGCTCCCCCGAGTGCGCGTCCTCGTCGAGCGTCAGCCTCTGCCGACTAAGCGCCTCGTTGGCGGTCCAGCCGGGGATCGTGCCGTCCTCGGCGGGCGCCTGCTCGAAGCCCCCGTTGATCAGCATGTTGCCATCGGCGTGCACGACGGCGCCCATCAGCATCAGTCCAATCGTCGCTGCCCTCATCGTCTGCTCTCCTGACCCCCCTTGGAGTCTGGCGGCGCCCCCACTTTCGCTTATCACGCCCGGCAGACCTGCAAGCTGCGCGGGCCGGATTCCGCCCATCTCCGTGACTGCGTTGACACACCGGACGCGCGCGAGTACGCTTGACCCGACGCGCGGCCGGTATCGCCGGCCATCCGCGCTACCCATAAGGGCGTGGGGCGATGTCCGAGGAGCAGCCGCGACTCCCCATCAATCTGCCCGAGCCCGTCGCCCGCAAGCGGCGGCGCCGAGGCGTTCTCCGCGCGGTCCGCAGTCGCCGCAGTGAGCAGGCGCGCACGCTGATGCAGGTCCCGGTTCTCCAGCAATGCGGGATATGCGGGCGGAGGCAGACCGTCCTGGGCGAAGCCGTCGTATGCGCCCACTGCGGCTCGCTGATCCTCCGGGACGATGGTGAGGAGCAGTAGCGTACCGGGCCGACATTGAGTATAATGTGGGCCGACGGCATCAATCGCACTCCACGACGCAGCAACAGGTGGCAGCAGTGGATAACGGAGCCAGGCTCAGACTCCTGGGCGAGGGCGCGCAGTTCGACGTGAGCGCCCCGTCCACTGTCGCGCCGCAGAACCCCCTCGCCAGCCGGCCGGGCAGCATCTACGAGGCGCTCTCGGCCGACGGCAAGCGCATCCGCCTGCTCAAGGTCCTGCTCTCCAACGCCTGCCGCCACAACTGCGCCTACTGCGCCACGCGCTGCAGCCGCGACATCCCCCGGGCCAGCTTTCGGCCGGAGGAGCTGGCCCGGCTCACCATCGAGCTGAGCCGTGCGGGGCTCATCAAAGGCCTTTTCCTCAGCTCTGGAATCGTGGGCGACGCCGACAGCACCATGGCGCGCATGATCGAGACCGTCGAGATCCTGCGCCACAAGCACGGCTACACCCAGTACGTCCATCTCAAGCTCCTGCCGGGCATCTCGGAGGCGGCCGTTGCCGCCGCCGCCGGCCTTGCCGACCGGCTCTCGGTTAACCTGGAGGCGCCGGGACCCGAGCGCCTCTCAGCCATCTGCCCCGACAAGTCCTTCGAGCGCGACCTGGTGCGGACGCTCCGCTGGGCCAGCCAGCGCGTGGGGGGCGGGAACGTGCGGTCGGGGCTCACCACGCAGTTCGTGGTGGGAGCGGCGGGGGAGACGGACCGGGAGCTGGTGGAGATGACCTGGCGGCTGCAGGCCGAGATGGGCCTCGCGCGCACCTACTTCAGCGGCTTCCAGCCCGTTCCGGATACGCCGCTGGAGGGCCACGTGCCAGCCCCGCCCGCGCGCGAGCGCAGACTCTACCAGGCCGAGTTCCTGCTGCGCAGCTACGGCTTCTCGCTGGACGAGATCATCTTCGACGAGGCGGACATGCTGCCTCGGGGGCAGGACCCGAAGCTGGCGGCCGCGCTGGCGAACGAGGAGATGTTCCCCATCGAGGTTAACAGCGCTGAGCGCTGGGAGCTTCTGCGCGTGCCCGGCATCGGCCCGACGTCCGCCGAGCGCATCCTGGCGGTGCGCGACGAGCACAAGCTGTCCTCGCTGCGGCACCTGGAGACCCTGGGCGCGCGGACCGACCGTGCGCGCAACTTCGTGACCCTCAATGGCCGCTACTACCCGCGCGAGGAGCCCGCCCAGCAGCTCTCCATGGGCCTGTAGCCGCCCCGCCGCCGCCTACTCAACGCGGAAGAGCAGCCGCCCCACCAGCTCCCCGTTCTCCTTGATCTCGACCGAGTACGGACCCAGCCAGAGCGTCGGCCGATTGGCCGCGTACATGTACTGCATCGTCCGCTTGTCCCCCGAGACCAGCAGCAAGTGCCTGCGCAGGATCTTGGTCTCGTGCAGCCAGGTGATCTGCACCTCAGTGTTGGGCCGCGCGTCCTCGATCTCGATGTAGAGGGCGACCTTCTCGGTGTCCGCAGGGAACACGTCCTGAACGCCGCGCAGCCCGCTCCGGTCGTCGAAGCCCAGGCAGATGACCGCCTGCTTCACCGAGCTGTCCGGCGACAGCGGGATCGCCTCCAGCGCCTGCCCACCGGTCTCCGCTCCGGTGCCGGCGGCCGTGGCGGTACCGCCCGTCGTCGCGGTGCCGCCGGTTGTCGTGGTGCCGCCGGTTGTCGTGGTGCCGCCGGTTGTCGTGCCACCCGTCGCCGTGGCGCCGCCGGTTGTCGTGGTGCCGCCGGTCGCGATCTGAGTGACTCCGCCCGCAGTTGTAGTCGGCGGTTGCAGCAGTGCCGAGATCGCCGCCGCTGCCTGCTGGGCGGGCGCCTCCACGATGTAGACCAGCCCTCCATCCCGGCGGATCGTGATGGGTGTTGCGGCGGTCACCTGCAGTGAACCGTCCGGCGCCTGCATCGCCTGCCCGCCGAGGTCTGCCGTGACAGCCTCGAGCAGCCTGGCCGCGCCCGCGGCGTTGCCGACGTCGATCACCGCGGCCCTGAGCGGGCCTTGCGGCGTCTGAACCGCCGCGATGGCCGCCAGATGGTTCTCGGGCAGACGCTCATGGGCCTCGGGCAAGCCGAAGGCGACGAGCACGGACAGGCCGTCGCTCGGCGTACGCTCCTGGACCGTCCACTGCGGGTCGGCGGCACCCAGCGCCTCCAGCAGCTCCGCGGGGAAGCTGAAGGGCGTCATCATTATCTCGGTCTGCCAGGTGCGGTAGAACGCCTCGTCATTGATCTGCCCGTTGGCGAGCTGCCTGATGGCGTTCACAGAGACCGTCACCACGCCGGTGGGATAGCCGCCGACCTGCGGAACGATGCGCACGTTCTGCGCCCACGGCGCCGCGACCCCGACGTGGAGCGCCACGAGCGTGGTCTGCGACACCAGTTCCTCGCGCTCATCGCTGCTTGCGGCGAACGACACGGAGACCAGGCTGGTGTCGGCCACGACGGCGGTCTCCTGCAGGCCCAGGTTGGCGGCGAGGTACGCCTCCAGGCCCTGCTCGAACCGGCCCATCTCGTCCTCGGATGGCGGGTCGATGCGCTGCATCAGTGGATCAGCCGCGGCGCCGATCGCGACGCCGAGCAGCGCCGCGACCGCCAGCGCCACCCACGGACCGCGGCCGCGCACCGTGCGGGCGGGCCTGCGCGCCCTCTCTGCAGCGGCGGCTACCTGTACCATGTCAGCCCCGCCTCCTCCTTGTCGATGATGTTCTGCACGAGCGACTGGAGCGGCCCCGCCCCCGGCCGCGTGGTCTGCAGCGTCTCGCCCTTGAGCTGCGCGTAGGCCTTCTTCGCATTCTGTGCGTGCGTCTCCATCGACGCCGCGTCGGCCAGCGCCGGGTCGGGCATCACCAGCAGTGACTCGCGCAGCGTCCACAGGGCGTTGTACATCAGCTTCTGCGGATTCCCGCTGCGCCAGCGCGCGAGGAACTGCTGCACGTTGTCGGGTGTGCCAGAGTACCCCGCGGTCGCCACCGCCTCGAGGTCCTTCTTGAAGGCGATCAGCAGACCCAGGCGCAGCCAGAGTTCGCGCAGGTTCTCGTCCGCCTGGTCCCAGATCACCTTGAGCTGCTTGTCGAAGCCGTCCAGCCCCGGCTCCGCGGCGGTCGTCGTCGCCTGGGCGTTGGGATCGGGGTCGAGCAGGATGATCCGGTGCGTCTTCAGTTCCGTGTCGCCGTCGTCGCGGATCGGCACGTATCCCGTGAAGTCGCCCCAGTGGAAGTCGAACGTGTTGGCGCCCTTTGGCCCTCTGAGCATGATCTGGCCACCGGGCACCCGATGGTAGTTCGTGATCCGGCCCTGCGCCGCGAGGCTCTCCGACTCGGCGTCCCTGTGAACGATGTAGCCCGAGACCCAGATGGTCTTCACGTCGAAGGGCACGCGCAGGTTGATGGTGCCGTCCCTGGGCCGGTAGCCCTGAGCCGTCACCCTGTAGCTAATCGAGATCAGATCCACGGGCGCGTCGAGGCGGAAGTCGCAGGTCTTCTCCTCCGCCTTCAGGGTGCCGGCCGCCATCTTGCTCATGATCGCCATATCGTCAACCAGGCTGACTCTCAGCGAGTAGCGCCCGTCGCTGCCCGTCAGCGCCTCAGCCTCACTCGCGCCCGACCTGGCGGTGACCGTGGCCCGGTGGATCGGCTGCCAGCGGGGGTCCGTCACCTGCCCGGTGATGGTGACCTGGTCGGTCTGATCGCTGACAACGACGGTGCGCGTGCGGGTCCGGAATGGCTTGCGGGAGCATGTGACGGTGATCTGCCTGACGCCGGGGACGTCGAGCTGAAGCGGGTGGTAGTCGTAGCGGTAGTGAGTCACGAACCAGTTGGCGCCGACCGTGTTCTCGAGCTGCGCGCGCAGGCGCACCGCCACGCACTCCTGGGGGACGGTGAAGCTGCCCTCGAACGGGATCTCGTCGCGGTGAGTCATTGGATCGGTGCGCTCGGTGCGCGCGGGAGGGGTGATGGAGGTACTCCAGATGCCGGAGGCCGCTCCGTGGTCTTGGCTGAACTCGGTGAAGCCGCCGCCGTCGTAGAAGTACAGCCCCCCGCGGGCGCTGCGCATGTCCGGCACCTCGGGCCAATCGTCGTTCAGGTCGCGAACGATCTCCAGCGCCACGCTGACGCCGTGGCGCGTCTGCGTGGTCATCCTGCCGCCTCCACCCCAGGGCCGAGGCAGGTCGGCGTAGGCGATCTTGCCGCTCACGGACACCTGTTGGCCGGGCGTGTAAGGGCCCTGCGGTTCGAGGCTGGTGACATTGAGCTGAACGGTTGTATCGGGCCATGCGGTGGCCACAAGCGCTACCGCGGCGTAGACCGTCGCCCATCGGGTCAGACGCATCTCACTGTCCTCCTCGCGTGCCCCTCCGAGTCATGGTAGAACGCGCGCGGTCCCCGCCGGCCCTTCGCACGGCCGCATAGCGAAGCTACTCCCCCGCCGCGGCCTCGCCGTCGTCCTCGAGCCACAATCGCGACTGGATGTCCGCGAGCCGCTGACGGGCGATCCGCACGTAGCGCTCCTCGATCTCGATACCGATGCAGCGCCGGCCGAGCTTCTTGCACACCGCCGCCGTCGTGCCCACGCCCACGAACGGGTCGAGCACCAGGTCGCCGGGGTTCGTGGATGCCTCGACGACCATGCGCAGGACCGCCTCGGGCTTTTGTGTCGAGTGGACCTTCTGACCGTCGGCGTCACGAATACGCTCCTCCCCCGTGCACAGCGGCGCCTGGATGAACCAGTCCGAGCGCATCTGTTTGCCGTCGTTGTAGCGTTTCATGTGCTCGTAGTTGAAGGTGTAGTCCTTGCGCTCCCGGTCGCGCACGGCCCAGATGAGCGTCTCGGTGGCGTTGGTGAAGCGCACGCCGCGGAAGTTGGGCATGGGGTTCGACTTGACCCACACGACGTCGTTGAGAATCCAGAAGCCCAGGTCCATCAGCACCCTGCCCACGCGGTAGATGTTGTGGTAGGTGCCGATGACCCAGAGCGTCCCGTTGGGCTTGAGGACGCGCCGCACCTGCGCCATCCACGCCTCGGTGAAGCGGTCGTAGGCCTCCATCGACTCGAACTGGTCCCAGTCCTCATCGACCGCGTCCACCTTGGTGCGGTTGGGCCTGTAGAGCTCGTTCTCAAGCTGGAGGTTGTAGGGCGGATCGGCGAAGCACATGTCGAAGCTCTCGGGCGCCATATCCGAGAGCGCCTCGACGCAGTCGCCATGGATGATACACTGCTCCGCCGCTTCTCGCGTCTCCGACATACGGATCCTCCAGGGCCGACCCCAATGATGCGCGCAGGTCGCTTCACGCCTGACCGCTCTTGCCAGGCGCGGCCGATCATGCGCGTCGGCCCGTCCTCAGCCTCCCCATCCCGGCATCGTCTGAAACGCGCCGATGCGCCCTCGCATGTGCCGCTCCACGCTATCTGACTTTGCCCTCCGAGAGGGATTCACCTTCCCGCCGCCGAAGCCGCACGGGGCGGGCCCATGCCTGAATGCCCGAGATCGCGCGCGCTGAGACACCAGGGAGGCGACTCGAAGATGACACGCACTCCGTCCTCGCACGCCATCACATTGGCCCTCGCGCTTCTCCTCGCCGCCTCTGCCGCACCCGGCCTGGCTCAGCCCAGGACCGCCGAGGAGGAGCGGGCGATCGCGACCGCGCAGGACCTGAGCCTCGCATTCGCCGCCGTGGCCAGCGAGGTTACACCCAGCGTGGTCAACATCAGCACCACGACCGTGATCCAGGGCGGTCCCGCCCCGTTCTTCCGCCGCTTCTTCGGCCGCGAGTTCGACGACCTGCTGCGCGGCTTCGACCGCGAGGTGCACAGCCTCGGCTCGGGATGCCTCATCTCCGCCGAGGGCCACGCGGTCACCAACAGCCACGTGGTCGCGAACGCCAGCGAGATCACCCTCACACTGGCCGACGACCGCGAGCTTCCCGGACAGGTCGTCGGCGTAGATCCCGCAACCGACCTGGCGGTGGTGAAGGTGGACGCCACGGCTCTGCCCTACCTGCAGTGGGGGGACTCGTCGCAGCTTCGGGTCGGCGAGTGGGTTCTGGCGGTCGGCTCGCCCTTCGGGCTCGCGCACACCGTCACGGCCGGCATCATCTCCGCCACGGGCCGCACCGGCATCGGCATCGTGGGCTACGAGGACCTGATTCAGACCGACGCGGCGATCAACCCCGGCAACTCCGGCGGGCCGCTGGTGAACCTGCGCGGCGAGCTGGTGGGCATCAACACCGCCATCGCCTCACAGAGCGGCGGCTCGGAGGGCGTGGGCTTCGCCGTGCCCTCCAACACGGCTCGTGGCGTGGTCCGCCAGCTCATCCAGCACGGGCGCGTCGTCCGGGGCTGGATCGGCATCATCCCGCGCGAGCTCACGCCCGAGCTGATCCGCCGCTACGCACCCGGCGCCGAGGCCGGCGTCTTCGTGGAGGCCGTCTACCGCCAGCACCCGGCGATGCTTGGCGGCATCCAGCCGGGCGACGTCGTCACGCACTGGGCCGGTGAGCAGGTGAGATCGGTCGCCGAGCTCGCGCGGCTCGTCGCGGACGCTGAGATCGGCTCGGAGGTCGAGCTGCGCCTCGTCCGGGGCCGCGAGCAGAGGACCGCGACCGTCACCATCGCCCAGCAGCCCACCCCGCGCAACGGCCGCCCCATCCAGGGGATGTAGCCGAGTGCGCGGCCCGCGCCATCCATCGTAATCAGCGACGCCGGGTGTGCTCCGCCTTGCGCCTGCCGAGCTGACTCTATTCCGCATAGAAGGAATCTGCGGCTACAAGCAGTGAAACGCAGTGCGCCGACGATCCCCCGGCGGACCCGTGAAGTGAGGCGGCTATTAGGCCCGAACGACGTCTCGTGAGGAAGGAAGAGACAGATGATGGGGACAGCAGAGACCCTCCACGCAGAGCAGCCGACCCGGTTGTACACAGTGTTCTTCACACCTGGTTGGGGATGGGGCGGCTCCATCCCACCCAGGACCTTCGTCAGCAACGAGGAGATGCTCGAGACCCTCAAGAGCCGTTGCCCGGGCGTCGAGTTCATCGCAAGGGATCGAAGTGAGAGCGGGGCTACGGTCGATTCGCTTGTGAATGAGCTGGAGACGCTCAAGGATACCGTGGACGGGGTGCTGACCTTCGGTGACGTGCGCGGAGACAATCGGGTGGCCCTGACGGGCCTGCCTACCATAGTCGTGAGCAACCTCTTCGAGTTCAACGCCATTCCCTACGAGATCTATCAGGAAGAGGGGAATGTCGTGACGGCGGAGATATGCCGCCTGAACGTGATACCTGAGCCCCAGGCACGGGCGCTGCTGGACGACCTGGTGGGCAAGATCCGCCTGATCCAGGTGCTTCGCAAGATGAGAGAGACCACAATACTGGCTGTGACCGACGGGCGACTGCGATACTACCCCGGAGGGGAGGGCCCAGCGCCCGGCTCTCCCGCTGAGGTGCAGGCCCAGAACGAAGCCTACCAGGAGAGGCTGCAGGAGACGCTCGGAGTGAACAGCATCATCGTCGGGAGTGAGGAGCTGCACCGGCAGATTCAGGCGGTGACCGATGCCGAGGCGCGAGAGGTCGCACAGGTCTGGATCGATGAGGCCAGGGGCTGGCGCAACACCACCGAGGAACATGTGTTGGACGGAGCACGCATGTACATCGGCCTCGATCGGTTAAAGGAGGAATACGAAGCCACCGCGATAATCACCGACACCCAGTCATTCCTGGACACCTTCAGGATCTGCGCCTGCCTGCCGAGCATGGAGTACCACAAGCGTGGCATCGTCTGCACCGATCAGCCAAACACCGGTCCGGCGCTGGCCCAGATCTTCGGGCTGTTCCTGACCGGCAGGCCGAGCTTCAACGCCGATATGATCATTGACGCAGCGAGTGGTCAGACGGTGCTCGTTCACTGTGGCGCCCCGATCAATCCTCACGGTGATGACCGAGTCCCCTACCAGCTCAGGGACTACCGCATGGGCGCAGATGTGCTGGTGGAGCTGCCGGGCGGAGAGCCGGTGACCATCTGGCGGATCAATGTGATGGACCGGCTCATCCTGGCGCACACCGGTGAGGCTGTGGCTGCGGAGAGTGCCTACCAGGGGCCGGTCGGCCTCAACGACATCCTGTGCGGGACCAAGCTGGTGGCGAAGGTCGATGCCCGAACCATCCAGCGGCATCTCAACCCGGCACAGTACGGTGTGCACAGGGCCGCGATCTACGGCGACTACCGCGAAGAGGTCCGGGACCTGGCGAAGCTCATCGGCTTCCAGCTCATCGAGGAGGACCGCTAGCCCGCGCCCATGGCCGCGGCGGCGAGGACCTAACCGCGACGACGACACCAGCGGGGAAGGCCCGAGGCGTGCTGCCTTTGGGGGAAGACGGCGCGTCGAACCGCTTCGCTTCAGGCTATTGCACGGTCGCTGAGGCACCGGCGCCCGGACACAGCCGCCGCTGCCATTGCCCCCGCTCTGCGGCCTCAGTATGCACTTGCACCCACTGTCTCTGACTGAAGGTGTTCGGCATCTGGGGGCGAAGGCAGGACCGATGCTCACCCACTTGACACGCATGGAGGCGTATCATGGCGGACCTGAACATAGCCGTAATGCTGAACTCACTGCGCATGGAGCCCTACGAGGGGTTGGAGAAGATCGCCGAGATGGGCGTCACCGGCGTGCACCTCTCCGTCGGCGGCGGCCCCTTCGCGCCCGACAACATGAGCAAGCAGGACCGCAAGGACCTGCTCAAGCACCTGGACTCGCTGGGGCTGGAGATCTCCGCGCTCTCCGCCTGGGGCGGCGCCGTGCACCTTGAGGAGGATGACTGCGCCGAGCACATCGAGCAGGCGCGGAAGATCCTCGAGCTGGCCGCCGATCTCGAGTGCGGCATCTGGCAGGCGCACGTGGGCATCATGCCCGATGACATCAACGACCCTGCATGGGCCAATCACGTGCGGCACCACGAGCAGATCGCCGAGCACGGCGAGCGGGTCGGGGCGTGCCTGGCCATCGAGACCGGCCCCGAGCCGCCCCACGTGCTCAAGCGCCTGATCGAGACCGTCGGCAGCGAGGCCATTCGCATCAACTGGGACCCGGCGAACCTGATCCTTTGGCCCGCGCGTTACGCGCAGGACGCCGACGAGCAGTACGATCGCGAGAAGTGGATGTCGCTCTATCAGCCGGTCGAGGGCCTCAACATCTGCGGCGAGTACGTGGTGCACGTGCACGCCAAGGACGCGCTCGTGCACGAGGACGGCCAGCGCGAGGAGGTGCCCTTCGGCGCCGGCTGGGTGGACTGGGACCGCTTCATCACGATCCTCTGCGACGACTACGGCTTCGACGGCTACTTCGCCATCGAGCGCGAGGTCGGCGAGAACCCGGTGCATGACATCCAGACGGCGGTGGACTTCCTCAAGGGCTTCCACATCTGACGCCCCACCGCACCGAACCCAGAGCGGCCGGGATCGCGCGATCCCGGCCGCTACCACATGCAGACGGACGGTGTTGGGGCGCGCGGTGGAGGTCTGAGCGCCCCATCCGGTCAGATGCAGGCGCGGGAGAGTCCAGGCGCGTGGGTGCCGCTCCGATGAGACCGCCGCTGACGCGTGTCCGCTCTCTCAGCGCCGGCGGCGGGGCGATCGTGGGCGCGCTCTGCTTGAGGAGGAATCGGCGCCGCTCCCCCGGCGCGATGTCGAGCTGCGTCTCGAGGCCGATCTGCGGGCCTTGCGGTAGGCGCGCTGGGCCTCCTCGTACTGCTCCTGGGCCTTTGCCAGCCTCCGGGAGGCAAGCTCCATCTCACGGGCCTGCTCCTCCAGCTCATCGGCGGACAGGGGGCGCCGGGGCTGCCCGAAGATGATGACGCATGCCAGGATGATGATGATCGCAAGCAGCGCGTCCGTCAACGTCATGTCCTGGTAGAGACCCAGCTCATCGACCACCAGCCACCTGAGCAGGTGCGCTCCGGGGAAGAACAGGAAACCGCCCAGGATCACGCCGAGCAGGCGCTGCATACGACCATCACCCCAGCTTGTCATCTATGGCTGCAGGAGCAGCTCGAGGACGGAAGTGGCGATGACCCGCCGCGCCTCCTCCGACAGGTCACCGCCCTCCCCACGCAGGTCGGTGCTGTGCAGGCCGGCCTGCACCAGCGCCGCCTCGGTGCGCAGCATCGGCAGGCCCAGGACGTCGGCCGCCCGCTCCATCTCCGCCAGCGCGCGGCGGGCGATGTCGGCGCGGCTCGCGTTCGCGGGCACCGGCCCGATGAGCAGCACCACGGCGTCCGTCTCGGCCAGCAGCCGCCCGAGCGCTTCCAGCAGCCCCGCTCGGAACGCTTCGCGGTCCCAACTCCGCATGTCGCTCCCGAACGTCACCAGCACCAGGTCGGGCTCCGCCTCCGCCGCCAGCCCCACGTGCCCGGATCCGGCCTGCGGCACCAGGCCCTCCTCGGTCATGGCGGCGACGCTGACATGGGCGCCTTCGGGCCGGGCGACCTCGAGCCGCTCGGCCACGACCTGCGGCCAGCTCCCCTCACCGCAGTCGGCCAGCGAGTCTCCCAGCACCGCCATGGTCAGCGGGCGGTCATCGTCGATGGCATACCGCCGCAGCAGGCGCAGCGACCGCGTCTTGACCAGCGGATCGCCGCTCGGCTGCGGCGGCGCGAGCACGACCGGCCCCTCGCCCGTCGGCACGCCGAAGACCTCGACTTCACGCACGAAGATGACGTTGTCGCCGCCCATCCCCCCTCCCCAGGTGTCAGCGAAGATTACCCGAACGAACTGCGCCGACCGGTCATTGAAGCGATGGTTGAGGGTGATCGGCTGGTCCTGCGGGAAGATGAACTCGCGCAGGCTCTCGTAGTTGATGCCGTCCTGCGAGCACGAGATGGTCATCCTGCGCGTATTCCCGTTGGCCGAGTTGTGCACCGCGATCCTGTTGATGCTGCAGGGCCGCTGCAGGTCTACGGTGACGGACTTGGGGAACTGCGGGTCATTGGTGGTGGCGAAGCACGCCGGGCCACTGTCGGAGTCGGTGATCCCGTCGGCCAACCCCGTCCAGCCGTCCATGATCTCCGTGTTGCACACGTACGGACAATCGAGCGCGACGTTGTAATCCGCCGAGGCTGCCGCCGCGGCCAGCAGCACCGCCGCCAACGCCGGTGACACGCCCCCAAGCCCTGGTCCAGGAACCATCCGCATCCCCTCTCGCCGCCTGTGTTCAGTCCAGCAGCGCCAGCTCCAGGCTGATGTCGATGGCCGGGGCGGAGTGCGTGACACGCCCCACCGAGATCAGGTCCACGCCCAGCTCGGCGACCTCGCGCACGCGCTCGAGCCGCATCCCGCCCGACGCCTCCACCAGGGCGCGGCCGCCGACCATGCGCACCGCCTCCGCCATCTCCTCGGTGTCCATGTTATCGAGCATGATGATGTCCGCGCCCGCCTCCAGCGCCACGCGCACCTCGTCGAGGCACGCCGTCTCCACCTCGATCTTCAGCGTGTGCGGGGCGCCCTCGCGCGCCCTCGCCACCGCTTGCGCAATCCCGCCGGCGAGCCGGATGTGATTGTCCTTGATCAGAATGCCGTCGAAGAGGGCAAAGCGGTGGTTGCTCCCTCCGCCGGCCAGCACGGCCGCCTTCTCCAGAGCGCGCAGGCCGGGCGTCGTCTTACGCGTGTCGGTGATCCGCGCGCCCGTCCCCTCCACCTCATCGGCGAACCTGCGCGTGAGGGTCGCGACCCCGCAGAGGCGCTGCAGGAAGTTGAGCGCGACGCGCTCGGCGCTGAGCAGCCCGCGCGCACCGCCCTCGACCTCGCCCAGGCACTCGCCGGGCGAGAAGCCCTCGCCCTCCGCGACGGACAGGTCAACGGCACAACCGGGGTCGGTCTGGCGGAAGCAGTCGGCCACCACGTAGCCCCCGGCCATCACGCCCTGCTGCTTCGCGAGCAGCACGCCACGAGCGCGCGTGGCGGCGGGCACAGTGAGCATGGTGGTCAGGTCACCGCGGCCGATGTCCTCGCGCAGCGCATCCTCAACCACGCGCGCGAGCGTCCGAGAGTCGATGGGGCAGCTTCCGGGGAGTTGCGGACTCATGGCTCCGTGATCTGGTTCAGTTGGTCCACGTACACTACATTCAACGCGCGGTCGCGCGCCTCCTCCTCATCGAGCAGAGCGTAGCACAGAATGTGTACGCGGTCGCCGACCTCGCCGGCGCGCGCGGCAGGGCCGTTCAGGCAGATGACACCCGAGCCGGCCTCGCCCTCGATGATGTAGGTCTCAATCCGCGAGCCGTTGCTGAGGTTGACGACCTGCACGCGCTCATTCGGCAGCATCCCCGAGGCCTCGAGGAGGTCGGCGGGGATCGTGATGCTCCCTTCATAGTAGAGCTCGGTCTGCGTGATCTTGGCCCCATGTATCTTCGCTATGCACATATTGCGCAGCATCGATCATCCCTCGACTCTGACGTTGTCGATCAGCCGCGTCCCACCCAGATGCGCGGCGGCGGCGATCACCATCGGCCCGGCCTCATCCCCCAGCGGCTTGAGGGTCTCAGGATGGACCGCCTGAATGTACTGCGGCCTGAAGAGCGGCTCCTGTGCGAGGGCGCGGGCGACCACGCGCTCCACCTCGCGGCCCGTGGCGCCCTCTCGGGCGGCCTCCGCACCTCGCTGCAGCGCCTGGTGGAGAGCCGGCGCCGCCGCGCGCTCCTCCTCGCTCAGGTACCGATTGCGTGAGCTCAGCGCGAGGCCGTCGTCCTCGCGCACCGTGGGGCAGCCGACCACCTCGACCGGAATGTCGAGGTCGCGGACCATCCTGCGGATGACGACGAGCTGCTGGTAGTCCTTCTCGCCGAAGTAGGCACGGTCCGGCAGCACGATGTTCAGGAGCTTGCAGACGACCGTGGTCACCCCGTCGAAGTGCCCCGGCCGGTAGGCGCCGCAGAGGCCCTCGGTAAGCTCGGAGACGCTCACGACCGTGCTCGCGTCATCGGCATACATCTCCTCGACCGTCGGCGCGAAGAGCAGGTCCACGCCGATGGCCTCGCACGCGCTCGCATCGCCCTCCAGGTCCCGGGGGTACTCGTCCAGGTCCTCGCCCGGCCCGAACTGCGTGGGGTTCACGAAGACGCTGACCACGGTGAGGTCGCAGTCGGCCACCGACCGCCGCATCAGCGACAGATGCCCCTCATGCAGCGCGCCCAACGTGGGCACCAGGCCGATGGTCTTACCTTCGCCCCGCCCGGCCGCGACGGCATCCCGAACCTGCTGCTTCGTCCCGACGATACGCATGTCGCGTCACCCGCGATGCATTATACACCGTCGCGCGCGCGAACGCACGGGTGACGATTCGCCTGTGGGTGGCGACCGGATCCGGGCGCCGGTCTCGCGGGTTGACGCCACACAGCCCGTCACCACTCTCAGCCGAGAACCGTCTCATGTCTCGAGGTCTCCTCTGTCTGTTGTGCGGTCTGCGGGCCGGCATGGAACCTGAGGCCCCCCACTCGCTCCGCTCGCGGGGCCCTCACTCCTCGCGCCGCCTGGCACGGCGTCGCTCGGAGCCTTGGCGTGAGAAGTGAGGCCGCCGTTAGCGTCCGCGAGATGTGGGCAACGCATCGCGGCGGGACCAACGCCATCCCGCTGCCAATGCCGCCGGGATGCAGGGGGCGGCACGACCAGGCGGCTACTCCCACCAGTAGCCGGGGCGGAAGGCCGAGCCGATCGCCCACCCGATCAGCGCCGGCACGAAGACCACCCCGGGACCAACCAGCACCGCGGCGAACTGGCCACCGTGGGCCCACGCCAGCGCCCCGGCGAGCACGAAGACCCCGGCGAAGAGGCCGG
>JALGUJ010000051.1:31366-41983 GCA_029820945.1 Candidatus Zipacnadia bacterium
CACGTCCCAGGACCACTCGGTCTCAAGCAGCACGAAGACCACGTAGAAGACCAGTGCCAGGGCGGGCGAGACGGCGCCTGCGACGCCGAGATAGAGCCACAGCGGCGCGCCGCGGCCGGCTCCCCCGCCGACCACGGCGCCCAGCGCCCGGTCGAAGCCCGCCAGCAGGCCCGAGGCGGCGGCCAGCACTGCGCCCAGGAAGCCCGCAAGCGCCCCCAGCGCGATCTCGGTGGCCGAGAAGCCGCCCCACACCGGCGCCGCCTCGCTCACTCTCACTGCGACCACGCACGTCGCCGCCACGAGGCCGGCTACGGCCGCCAGCCACCACCGGACCTGCGCCGGCTCCGGCTCCCACAGGTCACGGTAGGTCTCCCACCTCGGGACCCCCGCGGCGCCCTCGGCCGCGCGCTCGCGTGGCCCGACGTCGGCGGCCACCGCGCCGGCCTCAACGCGCTGGATGGCGTCCAGCAGCTCCAGCAGGCGCGGATCGCCCGCGTGCTCGCGCGACATCTCCAGGTACAGCTCCCGCGCCTCGTCCGTGTAGCCGCCCTCGAGCAGCCCCCAGGCCTTGCCGAGAGTCACTTCCACGTCCTCGAGGATGATGAGCGGCTCGACGTCGGCCTCCATCACCTGGCGCTCCAGCCGCGAGCGCATCTCCTCGTCCATGAGGGTCTCGTAGGCCTGACGGAGCCTGATGAACTGCTCGTGCGCGCCCTGGTCATGCCGCACGTCGGGGTGCATGCGGCGCGCGAGCCCGCGGAAGGCGCGCCGGATCTGGTCCGGGCCCGCGCCCACGGGCACTCCCAGCGTCCGCCATGGATCGAAGCCGGTCTCTGCCATGGCGCCTCCCGAGGCCGTTACTGGAGCAGGCTGCTGTAGAAGTCCGCGAAGAAGCCGATGACCATCAGCGCCACGATCACGCCCGCGATGATGACGGAGATGGGCGTGAGCATCACGGCGAGCTGCTTGATGGAGGTCTGCGCCTCCTGCTGGAGATGGTCGGCCACGTTCTGGGCCATGCTGTCGATCTCGCCGGTGCGCTCCCCGGTCTTGAGCATGCGCAGCACCGTTCGGGGCATCAGCGCGCTCTCTCCGAGCGTCGCCGACAGGCTCGCGCCCCCCTCAATGCTTCTCACATGCCGGGTGAACTCCTCTCTGAGCACCTCGTTCCCGGCGACCTGCCCCGCCAGCCGCACCGACGTTCCCATCAGCACGCCCGACGAGTAGAGCGAGGCCAGCGCGCGGCAGAAGCGGGCCAGCGCGAGCTTGCGCATGACGCCACCGATGAGCGGAATGTTGAGCTTGATGGTGTCGAGCGTGCGCCGCCCCTGCCGCGACCCGGAGAGCGCGCGGATGGTCAGCGCCGCGATGCCGACCGGGACGCCGATGAGGATGGCGATGGTGAGGATGCCCTGCACACCGACGAGGAGCGCCGCGAGCAAGCTGTCGGTCATCCACACGCGGATGACGTCGGCCACGAGGGGGATGAAGAGGATCAGCACGAACAGCACGATCGGGTAGGCCAGCTCGCGGGTGAGGAGGTGGCGCAGCTCGAAGTCCCGCTCGTAGTAGTCCGCAACGGAGCGCAGGGCCCCCTCGAGCCGCCCGGTACGCTCGCCGACCTCGATCATGGCGATCGTGAGCGGGGAGAAGACGTGCTCGTGCGCGCGCATGGTCTCGCTCAACGAGTGGCCGGCGGAGAGCTCGCGGCCAACGCGCTCGAGCGCGCGCGAGAGGTTCGAGGGGCGCATCTCGTCCGCGACCGCGCTGACCGACTCGCCGACCGTCACGCCCGCCGCGACCATGGACGCCAGTTCGCCGTAAACCTCCGCACGCAGCTTCGCCTGGCCGGCGCCGAACATCAGGTCTTCCCCCCCTCCTCGGTCTCCCGGCCGCCGACGAGGTCCGCCAGCGGCCCAAGTCGGCGCACGGTCTCACTCTCGCCCTCCGCCAGGTCGCCGGCGGTGCGGCCGCCGGGCAGCACCAGGTCGGGCGCGATCTCGGCCAGTGGCACCAGCACGAACTGCCGGCGCGCCAGCTCCGGGTGCGGGACGGTCAGTCGGGGGGTCTGGATGCTCAGGTCTCCGAGCAGGAGCAGATCCACGTCCATGCTGCGCGGCCCCCAACGCCTCGCCCGAACGCGCCCCAGGCGGCGCTCCACCTCCTGCACCGCATCCAGCAGCTCCATGGGCGCCAGCCCGCAGTCGAGGCGAGCGACCATGTTCAGGAACCACGGCTGGTCGGTGACGCCCAGCGGCGCGGTCTCATACACCGAAGACACCTGGCGCAGCTCAAGGCCGGTATGGGCGTCGAGCATCCGCAGCGCCGCGGCGAGGGTCCGCGCGCGGTTCCCGAGGTTCGAGCCCAGCCCGAGGAATGCGGGCAGGGCGGCCGGGTCGCGCGCGCCGCCGCGCTTGCGCATGGCGCGCTACGGCGTCTCAGGCTCAGGCATGGCGGGGGGCACGGGGCCACGCTTCTCCTCGGAGCCCTCCGTCGCCTCGGCCGCGGCCCGGTCGGACGGCCGGTCATCCCCGCTCTCCACCGGCTGCTCGCCCTCCTCGGCCTCCATCTCCGCGGCCATGACGCCGTGCTCCATGAGGGCCTGGACGTCCTCCCGCTCCAGCGACTCGTGCTCGAGCAGCTTCTCGGCGAGGAGGTCCAGCTCCTCACGGTGTTCGGAAAGGATGGTCCGCGCGCGCTCGTGGCATCCGTCCACGATGGTGCGCACAGCCTCGTCGATCTGCTGAGCTATCGCCTCGGAGTAGTTGCGCTCCTCCGCGATGTCCTTGCCAAGGAAGACCGGCCCGGTCTTGCGGCCGTAGGTGATCGGCCCCAGATCCTCGCTCATGCCGAACTCGGTGACCATGGCGCGCGCGATCTTGGAGACCACCTCCAGGTCCTGGTGCGCGCCGGTGTGGATCTCGCCGATCACCAGCTCCTCGGCGGCCCGCCCTCCGAGGGCCTGGGTCATTGTGTTGAGCATTTCGCGCTTGCTGGTGATGTAGCGGTCGTCCTCGGGCAGGCTGATGGTATAGCCCAGCGACATGCCGCGCGGGAGTATGGTCACCTTGTAGACCCGGTCGAACTCGGGAAGCATGTAGCCCACGACGGCGTGTCCCGCCTCGTGGTAGGCGAGGACCTTGCGCTCCTCGTCGCTGATAACGCGGCTCTTGCGCTCCGGACCGGCGATGATGCGCTCGATGGCCTCGTCGAAGTCCTCGCGCTCGATGACGTCCTTGTTCTCGCGGCCGGCCAGCAGCGCGGCCTCGTTCACCATGTTCTCGATATCGGCGCCCGAGAAGCCGACGCTGCGCCGTGCCAACATCTGCAGATCCACGTCGTCCGCGACGCGCTTGTCCTTGACGTAAATGTCGAGGATCTCGCGCCGCTCCTTGACGCTGGGCATGGGCACAACGATCTGCCGGTCGAAGCGCCCGGGCCTGAGCAGCGCCGGGTCGAGGATGTCCGGCCGGTTCGTGGCCGCCAGCAGGATGACGTCGTCGTTGGGGTCGAAGCCGTCCATCTCCACCAGCAGGGCGTTGAGCGTCTGCTCCCGCTCGTCGTGGCCGCCCCCCAGCCCGGCGCCGCGCAGTCGCCCCACGGCGTCCAGCTCGTCGATGAAGATGATGGCGGGCAGGTGCGCCTTGGCCTGCTCGAACAGGTCGCGCACGCGCGACGCGCCCACGCCCACGAACATCTCGACGAAGTCGGAGCCCGACATGTAGAAGAAGGCCACGCCCGCCTCGCCCGCCACCGCCCGCGCCAGCAGCGTCTTGCCGCAGCCCGGCGGGCCGACCAGCAGCACCCCGCGCGGGATCTTGGCCCCCAGCCGCCGGAAGCGCTCCGGCTGCTTGAGGAAGACCACGATCTCCTCCAGTTCCTCCTTCACCTCTTCCATGCCCGCCACGTCATCGAAGGTCACGCGCTCCCAGTGGTCGCCTACCATGCGCGCCTGACTGCGCCCGAAGTTCAGCGCCTGGCCGCGCGTGTTGTTCATCTGCCGCACCATGAAAAGCCACAACAGGATGATCAGCACCAGGGGCAGCAGGTAGGTCCCGGCGACGGTCAGGATCCGGTCCGTCAGCCGCATGCTCTGCGACCCGACCTTGACGTCGATTCCCTTCTCCTCCGCCACGGCGATGAGCTTATCGACCAGCTCCTCGTCGGGCGGCACGGAGACCGTGTAGCGCTCGAAGTCGCCGACCGCGTCCTCCACGAAATCCCCCTCGGCCTCCTGGCCGTTCACAACGGTGACGGTGGCAATGTTGCCGGCCTTGAAGTCGTCGTAGAACTCCTTGTAGTACTCATACTCCTTGACCCGGCTCTGCTCCGTGGCAAGCCGTGGAATCATGTAGAAGACGTATCCCACGGCCAGCAGCACCAGGATGGTCACGATAGTGTTGCGTCGCATCGAGCGTCCTCCTTAGCCCCACTTCATCCCCACTACTCGTCGTAGCTGGCCGATAACACGACCGCCTGCCCCCCGGCCTCCGCACGGGCCGGCTCCGCCAGCCGGTAGCCCACCACCCACAGCACCCGCCCGTCGGGGTTGGCGACGACCGGCACACGCCGCCGCTCGCGCCGTGGGACCTTCTCGTCAACGAAGAAGTCCTGTAGCTTCCTGCTTCCCGTCATGCCCAGCGGCACGAACCGCTCCCCCGGCCGAGCGCCGCGCAGCACCAGCCCCGGCTCGGCCGCTTCGAGGGCACAGTACACCGTCATAGGGCCGCCGGCCGCGAGGTCCTCCGGCGTCCGTGCCCGGCGCGCACGAACCGTCACGCCGCGCGCCGGCAGCGTCGCCTGCCCCGGCACCCGAAGCTCCGCCTGCTCCGGCGGCAGCTCCTCCTCAGGCATGTCGGGCTCGACGATCAGCCTCTCGTATTCTCTACGCACCCTCGCGGGCCCCGGAAGTTCCACCACCGAGCCCGTCCGCCCCTGCTCGAGCAGCTCCGCGACGCGCTCCACGTGCTGCCGCGACAGGTCGGTCAGGTCACCACGCACGCTCTCCAGCGCCCGGCGGAGCAGCCGGTTGAGCGCCCCCGGATGCAGCTCGCCCAGGCGCTCGGCGTCCAGGCTCAGGCGCTCGGCGTCCCTCTCCGCCGTTGCCTCCGCCAGCCATTGCGCCAGCAGCGGCTCGGTCCAGGCCAGCTCCTCGTCGATCGCCTCGCAGGCTCGCATCAGCGCCTGCTCCGCGCCGGGGAAGTCCTCCTCCACCAGCGGCATCAGCCGCAGCCTCACGACATTCCGCCGGGCATAGGCGGGGTCGAGATTGCTGCGGTCGGTGCGGATCGGGAGCGCGTGTCGGCGGCAGTAGTCCCCGGTTTCGCCACGCGTTGCGAGAATCAGCGGCCGCACGATTTCCCCGCGCCTCGGCGGGATCGAGCTCAGGCCTCGCAGTCCCGCGCCACGGAACAGGTTCAGCAGCAGCGTCTCGGCGCGGTCCGTGCCCGTATGGCCGGTGGCGATGCGGTCAAGGCCGTGCTCGCGCGCGACACGCCCGTACTCCTCATAACGCGCCCTGCGACCGGCTTGTTCAACGTTCAGCCCGGTCCGGCGGCTCTCCTCAGCCACCTCGCGGCGCGCCACGAAGCACTCCACGCCCAGCCGCCCGCACAGCCCTCTCACGCACGCTTCGTCCGCGTCCGCCTCGTCGCCGCGCATACCGTGATGCACGTGGATGGCCGCGATCTCCGCGCGCACCTCGTCGAGCATTACCAGTGAGTGCAGCAGCGCGACGGAATCCTGCCCGCCCGAGACGCCGACAAGCACCCGGCGCGCGCCCCCGAGCAGCCTGTAGCGCCTCTCGGCCTCCAGGATACGCTCGTGCAGCGGGTCGCGATCGGGCTCGCCCACCTTCCGCACCTCACGGCTCGCGCCCGGTCAGCCGCCTCATGAGCTCCACGTAGAGCTCCCGCGTTCTCGCGACGACATGCCCCGGCAGCTCCGGCCCGGGCGGCGTCTTGTCCCAGTCCAGCCCGTCCAGCCAGTCGCGCAGGTACTGCTTGTCGAAGCCCTCCGGCTGGTGGCCCGGGGCCCACTGGGTCGCGTCCCAGTAGCGTGACGAATCGGGCGTGAGTATCTCGTCCACCAGCACGATCTCGTCGTCGATGAGCCCGAACTCGAACTTGGTGTCCGCCAGCAGCAGCCCGTTCGCCTCGGCATGGTCGGCGGCGAACCTGTAGAGCTCGATCGCGGTGGACTCCATCTGCGCAAAATGCTGCTCCGAGCACAGCTCCACGCAGGCCTCGCGCGTCAGCGGCACATCATGGCCCTCCTCCGCCTTCGTGGTCGGCGTGAAGATCGGCTCGTCGAGCCGCTCGGCCTCGCGCAGGCCATCGGGCAGCTCGTGCCCGCAGTAGGGCTCGCCTCGCTCGTAGGCCCGCCACGCCGCGCCCGCGAGGTACCCCCGCACCACGCACTCCACCGGGATCACCTCGGCCCTGCGGCACCACATGGTGCGCCCCTCGAGCACGTCCGCGTGGGGCTGGACCTCCTCGGGGAAGTCCGAGGGATCGGTGCTAATAAGGTGGTTCGGGATGATATCCTCGGTCCTGTCGAACCAGAACGCCGAGACCTGGGTAAGGACCTTGCCCTTGTCCGGGATGCCGGTGGGCATGACCACGTCAAAGGCGCTGACGCGGTCGCTGGCCACCATCAGCAGGCCGTCCGAATACTCGTAGATGTCGCGCACCTTGCCCTGCCGGCGCGAGATGGCCCCCGGCAGGTCCGTGCTCATGATGACCTTGGTGGGTCCACTCACCATCTGCCCCGCCTCCCTATGCAGCTCGATCCGTCGCGGCCGTCCCGACCTGCATTCGGTAGAACGAACCGGAGTCCACGCCCCCTCGCCCGGACGCCGTCGTCTTCCACCGCGCCCGTGCCACGGGAGCGCCCTACCCCAGCCCCAGCATCTCCACGACCGCACCCAACTCATTCGGCGCCTTCTCGGGCTCCAGCGCCATCTTCACGGCCATGTCCGGGTCCTTGAGACCGTGCCCGGTCAGGGTCGCCACCACAGTGCACTCAACTCCGTCGAAGAAGCCTTCGGCGGCCAGCAGCTTGAGCCCTGCCCAGGATGCCGCGGAGGCGGGCTCGCAGAAGATGCCCTCCTCGCTCGACAGCTCCCGGTAGGCCTCCAGGATCTCGTCGTCGGTGACGGCCTCGATCCGTCCTCCGGACTCACGGAGCGCCGCCGACGCCTCCTGCCAGCGCGCCGGGTTCCCGATGCGGATCGCGGTCGCGACCGTCTCGGGCTTCTCGCAGACCTCGCCCCTGACGATCGGGCAGGCGCCGGCGGCCTGGAAGCCCAGCATTGCGGGCAGGCTCTCGATCACGCCCGCCTCATGGTACTCGCAGTAGCCCATCCAGTAGGCGGTGATGTTGCCCGCGTTGCCGACCGGAAGAGCATGGTACTCCGGCGCGCGTCCCAGCCGATCGCAGACCTCGAAGGCCGCGGTCTTCTGCCCCTGCAGGCGGTAGGGATTGAGCGAGTTGACCAGCGCGACGGGGTAGCTGTCGGAGATTGCGCGGACCAGCGTCAGGCAGTCGTCGAAGTCCCCGTCGATAGCGATGGTGCGGGCGCCGTAGGCCAGCGCCTGGGCCAGCTTGCCCAGCGCAACATAGCCGTCCGGGATCAGGACCACCGACTCGATGCCCGCACGCGCCGAGTAGGCCGCCGCGGCCGCGGAGGTGTTGCCCGTCGAGGCACAGATGGTGCAGGCCGCGCCCTCCTCCGCGGCCTTCGAGACCGCCATGGTCATGCCGCGGTCCTTGAAGGAGCAGGTGGGGTTGACGCCCTCGTACTTGAAGTACAGCCGCACGCCCTCGCCGAGACGGCCCGCGAGCGTCTCGCTGGGGATCAGCGGCGTGTTGCCCTCCAGCAGCGTGATGCGGGGCGTTGCATCGCTGACCGGCAGCCATTGCGCGTAGTGCTCGATGACCCCGGGCCAGCCGTGCGGCATCACTCCATCACCCGGATGACGCTGCAGATCTCGTCCACGATGCCGAGCTGGCCGATAGCGCCCAGCGCCGAGCGCAGGTTGCGCTCCGCCCCTTTGTGCATGATCCACACGATCTCCGCCAGCCCGTCCATGGAGCCGCGCTGCACCACCGACTCGATGGAGACGCCCTCCTGGCCGAGGATGGTGGCGATGCTGCCCAGCACCCCGGGGCGATCCCTGACGCGCATGCGTACGTAGCTGCGCGTCTCGACATCCTCGATGGGCCGGATGCTGGCCGCGCCCGAGCAGGTGCACGGAACGCGGCTGCGCGTTCCCGAGATGATGTTCCGGGCGCAGTCGAGCACGTCGCCGGCCACCGCGCTGCCGGTGGGCATGTCGCCCGCTCCCCGGCCGTAGAGCATGATCCGGTCGCAGGCGTCGCCGACGACCCAGACGGCGTTGAACACCCCGCCGACCTGCGCGAGCGGGTGGCTGCTGGGGATCAGGCTCGGGTGCACGCGTATGTCGAGCTGCTCCCCGGCGCGCCGTGCGGTCGCCAGCAGCTTGATGACGTAGCCCATCTCCGTCGCGTAGTCGATGTCGCTCGGCGCGATCTGGCTGATGCCCTCGGTGTGGATCCCGTCCAGGTTTACCCGCTGGCCGAAGGCGATGGCGGCGAGGATGGCAATCTTGTACTTCGCGTCAATGCCCTCGACGTCGTTGCTCGGATCCGCTTCGGCATAGCCCAGCCGCTGCGCCTCGGCCAGCATCTCGCTGTATTCGCGCCCCTCTGCGGTCATGCGCGTGAGGATGTAGTTGGTGGTGCCGTTGAGGATCCCGCTGACCTCCTCGACGACGTTGGCCTCGAGGCTCTCCTTGAGGGAGCGGACGATGGGAATGGTGCCTCCCACCGCACCCTCGAACTCGACGTCCACCCCCCGGTCGGATGCGGCGTCGAGGATCTCCGCGCCCCGCTTCGCCATCAACTCCTTGTTGGAGGTGACCACGCTCTTGCCGCTGTCGATCGCGCCCATCACGAAGCCGAAGGTGGGGTCGATCCCGCCGATGGTCTCGACCACGATGTCGATGTCATCGGCCTCGTAGACCTCTGCCGCGTTCGTGGTGCGCAGCTCCTGTGGCACCTCGAACCCGCGATCGCGCTCCCAGTCGATATCCGCTATGCGTGCGACGCGCACCGGCATGCCGACCCGCTGCGCGACCATCTGACTGTTGCGTGTGAGCACCTGGTAGACCCCGCCGCCGACCACTCCCAGACCCATGATCCCGACGCGCACTTCATCTCTGGGCATTTGGCTCGTCCTACTCCTCCCGGCGCGAGGCCGGCTGGATGTACATCAGCGGCTGGTCCGCCTCCACCCGCTCCTCGTTGTCCACCGCGACCTTCGAGACTATCCCGCTGACAGGCGCTGTGATCTCGTTGAACAGCTTCATGACCTCAATCAGCGCGACCACGTCGCCCGCCTCCACGCGATCCCCCTGCTCCACGAATGGCTCCGCGTCAGGGGACGGCCTCCGGTAGAAGATGCCTGCCATCGGGGCCAGCACCGGAACACCCGCGTGGGCCTCGGGCTGGGGGGCCTCCTCCGGCCCTGGGACCACGGCGGCTGGCGCTGGCTGTGGGCCGAGGGCGCTTGCCGCCCGAACGCGAATGCGCATCTCCCCCTGTTCCACCTCGATCTCCTCCAGGTCCTCCTCCTCGAGGAGTTCGAGCAACCATCGGACGTCATCGTCTTCGAGACGCATTCCGATCGCTCCGTTCGCTGAGCCACGCAGTTCGGGGGGCGCACTTCCTCTCCGACGGGCGCCGCCGCCCGCCCGGTCACGCTGAGCCTATTGGCCGCGGGCGGCCGCGAATCCTGCCGCCGGTCCGGCCGGACTACTCATCAGCGTGTCCCCCATGGTCGCGAGAATGGGCGTTACCAGGCAGGAGGTCGGCGAGGGCGAGTTCGCGCGGATCAGTGCTCGGCACCCGCCCCGGGTCCCCCGAGACCGCACCGGCCGGGAGGATGAAGGCGCGCCCCGACACGTCCTCACCCGGGCGACCGCAACGCTCACGCGCGGGCGCGAGCCATGCGAGCGAGTCGAGTGACGCGAACGGATACGCACGAGCGACGGGCCACGCCCGTCGCTCGGATCAACATCGCTGAGATACGCCTCGTATGCACGGCGTCGCGTCCGGCCCCGTCCAGATGTACCGGACGCGTAGCTTGCTCTGGGTGGTAGCGGGGGAGGGATTCGAACCCCCGACTACACGGGTATGAACCGTGCGCTCTAACCAACTGAGCTACCCCGCCACCCGAGTCCTGTCTGGTGCAGCCGCTACCGGCGCTTGCGCTTCTTCTTGCTCTTGCCCTCGTCGTCGCGCTTCTTGGCCTCGAACTCGCGGCGTATCCTCTCGCGAAGCTGCTCCTCGAACTCGAGGAGAGGCTCCGCGTCAATCTGTCTGAGCTTGTCGTAATCGACCTTCAGCATGGGTGCCATCCCTCCACGGGACTCTGAATATAACAGGGCTTTGGAGCGAAGTCAAGATGCGCTTGTTGCGGGCAGCATCTAAATCCGTGTGCCTGGGGCGCTGCATGAGACGGCATGTTGTGGTAGCATGCTGGCAATAGGGCCGATCATCGCAGCAGGAGGATGCAGCCATGGCCAAGCGCAG
>JALGUJ010000052.1 GCA_029820945.1 Candidatus Zipacnadia bacterium
AGGCCGCGCTGCAGCCCGAGGAGCCGGAGAGTGCCGAGCCCCAGGAGCAGGCTGAGGACGAGCCGGCCGAGGAGGAGACCGCGGCGCCGCCGGCCCCTCAAGCCGCCACCGCGGATGCCGAGAGTACAAGCAGAGAGCGCGAGGAGGTGCTCAGCTCCATACAGGCGGAGCTGGGCCGAACCGGGCAAAGCATGGCTGAGCGCATGCGCCAGTTACACGCGCGCCAGAAGCAGTTGCCCATCGAGGTGCAGGAGGCCCAGCCGGCGGAGGACTATGATGAGGGCAGGCGGGCCAGCGAGACACGCCAGGATCTGATCGAGCGGCTCCTGGACCCCGTCCTGACGCTGCGCGAGGCGGCCCTCCTGCTCGACGTCTGCCCGACGACGGTGCGCAGGTACACCAACCGCGGACTGCTCAACTGCTTCCGGACGCCGGGCAACCAGCGGCGCTTCCATCTCTCCGATGTGCTCGACTTCCTGGAGCGCCGTGAGCGGGGCGAGATCTGACCGTGCCCGGCCGGCCGCCGTCCCTCCCGCGCTTGACGTGAAGTGCCGCTAATGCCGGAGAGGGATGAGATATGTCAGGAACGGCCCTGCTGGCGATGCGCGCCGACGAAGTCAGGAATCGCACCGCCGACGGTTTGCGCGAGCGACGTGTCGAGGTGGGCATCGCAGACAGCATCAACGACGCCCTGGAGGCCGGGCGGGTCCTGTGCCCCGACGTCATCGTGGTGGACCTGGCGCTGGCCGACGATCGCGCGGGGGAGCTGTGCATGCGCATCAGGGGCGCCGAGCCCCTGGCGCTCATTGCGCTGGGAGACGGCCGGGGTGAGGACGGTCCCGTCGAGGCGCTGCAAGCCGGCGCGGACGACTACCTGGCCTACCCGCAGAGCCCGATTGAGCTGGTGGCACGGGTGCGGGCGCTGATCCGGCGCCTCCGGGAGTACTCTGCGGCGTCGTCGGCCCTGATCGCGCGGGGCGAGGTCGTCGTGGACTGCGAGCGCCATGAGGTGACGGTGCGCGGGGAGCCGGTCTCACTGACGCCGAAGGAGTTCGACCTGCTGCGCGAGTTGGCGTCAAGCGCGGGCGAGCTCGTCCCGCGCGACGAGCTGCTTCGGGACATCTGGGGCCTGGAACGGCCCATTGCCAGCCGAACTCTGGACGTGCACATCGGGCGCCTGCGCAAGAAGATCGAGCGCGACCCCTCGCGGCCCCGTCTCATTGTCACGGTGCCGCGGCTCGGCTACAGACTCGCTGCCTGACGCCGCTGCGCGGAGCCGAAGGACCTGGTGACAGTACAGATGACGATCGCGTCCGTTGACCCCTTCCACCTCCACGTTCCGCTGGAGCGGCCTATCCCTCCAAGCGTGGCCAGACCGCGCACCGAGGCGCTGTCCGTGCATCTGGTGCGCCTCACCTGCGACGGCGGCGACACCGCCTGGGGAGAGGCGTGGTGGGCGGAGGCCCACGAGCTCGATGAGGCGCTCGAGACTCTCGCGCCGGTCATCATCGGCGGCGATCCCCTCGACCGCGGCGCGCTCTGGGAGCGCATGGTGGATCGGCTGACCGGGCGCAAGCAGGCGCTGCCGGGCGGCGCCGCGGCCCTCAGCGCCGTGGACATCGCTCTGTGGGACCTCGCCGGGCGCGCGGCCGGGCTGCCGGTGCACCGCATGCTCGGCGGCCGGCGCTTCGAGCGCCTGGACGCCTACGCCACGGGCATCTACCTGGAGGAGCCCGACGTCGCGGCGCGGAAGACCCGCGAGCTGCTCCGGAGGGACTTCCACGCAGTCAAGATCAAGATCGGGTCGAGCCGCGGGCAGGATCTGGCGGTCCTGGCCGCGGTCCGGGAGGTCGTTGGACCCCAGGTGCCGGTGCTCGTGGACGCCAATCAGGCCTTCGACGATCGTGACGAGGCGCTGGAGATGGGGAACGCCCTCGACCGCAACGAGGCGTTCTGGTACGAGGAGCCAATGCCGCCGGGCGACTGGAGCGACTACGTGGCGCTTCGGCACGCCCTGGACACGCCCATCGCCGGTGGGGAGCGACTGCGCTCGCCCGGCGCCTTCCTGCAGGCCTTCCGCGCGGGCGCGCTGGACGTCGCCATGCCCGATGTGCGGCTGTGCGGCGGCGTCACCGGCCTGCTGAAGGTCGCCGAGCTGGCGCGGTGGTTCGGAGTTCGCATCAGTCCGCACAACTGGGCCTCGCAGATCGCGGCGATCGCATCCAGCCACGCGGCCATCACCCTCCCCAACTGCATGATGACCGAGGTCGAGGCCACGGTCACACCGGTGAGTGAGCGGCTGCTCGACCCGCCGTTGCGTCTCGAGGATGGCTTCGTCGCCATCCCCGAGGGCCCCGGCCTGGGAGTCAACGTCAACGAGGCGTTCGTCCATGAGTTCGCGGTAGAGGCCTGAGCCGCCCCTCACGAGGGCGAGAGATGACCGGACAGGAGCTCGTCGAGCAGGTCCGTGAGGCCCGGGAGCGCCGGCAGGCCGTGATCGACGCCGTCTGCGGCGCCTGCGAGAACAAGTGCTGCAAGCAGATGACGATGATGGGCACCCAGGACCTGCGGCGGCTCGTGAAGGTGATGATGCTCGACCCGGCATTCGAGCAGCAGGTGCGCGACGGGCTCAGGCGCGTGGCGGACAACCTGGAGGCCGACCTACGGGTCGTCCGAGAGGTCGCCGACCTGATCGCGGCGTCCGGCGGCTCCTCGCTCGGCGGGGAAATGGCCGAGCTGGCCCGCAACATCGACGAGTGGGCGGACTTCGTGCAGTGGCTGCGGGGCGACTTCCCGCTCGACCTCGACGAGATGCGCCGCCTGCTGTTCTTCTCCGCCATCCGCTCCAACACGATCAACTGCCTCGCCCGCTTCAGAGGAGGGCTGGGCGCGCTGGTCAACCTCTCCGCGGACAAGGCCAGCTTCCAGTTCCGCGGCAAGCGCATCGCCCCGCCTGCCTGCCTCTTCTACCTCGATGACGTCGGCTGCATCTGCAACGAGGCGAAGCCCGCCAAGTGCGCCAACTTCTTCTGCGCCGGCGTGCCCAACCTGCTCGAGGAGCTGCGCAAGACGCTCAGCTTCGATGAGTTCGTGCTGGCCAACTGCACCGCCAGCTCCATCGACCGTATCCTGGAGATGATGCGGCTCGAGCGGCGGCTCGGCACACTCTTCGTGGAGCCCAAGATCCTGCTGGGCGCGTCCGCCGATCAGATCGACATGGTCGCGTCGGTCATGGGCCGGGCCGGCGAGCGCGTGCGGGTCAGGCATGTGCAGCGACCGGGCCTGCGATCGGCCGCGGAGGTCGAGCAGGAGCTGGTCGGCATCGCAGACGGCGCCGGACTGATCGAGGTCTTCCCGGGTATCAACGGGAACACGCTCTACGAGCTCGCCCTGGCGCTGGACCGAATCCGCCTGCGTGACGAGCACCCAAGCTTCGCCCTCGCCGCCGTCGAGGTGCTTCCCACGCCCATGGCGCACCCCCTCTGGGACGACCGCATGATGGCCCAGCCCCTTGGCGTCCTCGACCTCTTCGTGGTCCACCAGTGAGCGTCGGCGCATCCCCGGTCCCACCCCTGCAAGGCTTCTGACAGGCCCCTGCAAGGCTCCTCGCAGGAGTTCCAGGCGCCGCTTCCGGTAGCATGGACCCCGACGAACGCAGACCGCGTGCCGACGGAGGGGCCACCATGGAGCGACAGCGCCGGGAGCTTGAGCGACGGGCCGACGAACTGCTGGCCGCGAGCATCCATCGCGATGGGCGAGGCGAGTACCCGTGCTACACCGAGCGATGGATGAAGGAGCTCAGCCGGCGCGAGCGACCGGGCGTCGGCGAGATGCCCACCCCCGACCGCGGCATGCTGGAGGCCAGGCTGGGAGGGATGGTCGTGAACGCCAACCTGACGCGCAGGCAGAGGATGGTCATCCGATGGATCGCACGGGGAGTCTCGCAGCGCGAGATCGCGGAGATGCTGGCACTCTCGGAGGCGCAGGTGAGCCGCATCAAGCACGCGGCGATCGAGCGCATGCAGAGGGCCGGCGTGCTGCCGTGATGGCGCGCTCAGTGATACTTCGCGAAGTGAATCGTCCAGCCGCCGTCGGCGACGATGGCCGCGCCGGTGACGTAGCTGGCGGCATCGGAGGCGAGGAAGAGCGCGACCTGCGCGATCTCCTCAGGCCGTCCCGTGCGGCCGAGCGCGATGTCGCGGCGCAGCGCCTGGAGGCGCTCCTCCGTCCAGTGCGGGCCGATGAAGGGGGTCTCGATGAAGCCGGGGCAGATAGCGTTGACACGGACGTTGTGCCGGCCCCAGCGACTGGCGAGGTGGCGTGTCAGGCCGATCAGCCCCGCCTTGGAGGCGTCGTACTGCGGCGACGCGAAGCCGACCACCGCGCCCGCGACGGAGGCGGTGAACACGACGGAGCCGCCGCCGGCATGGCGCAGGTGGGGGAGTGCGGCCTCGGCGCACAGCGAGGCCGCGCGCAGGTTCGTCGCGGCCGCCGCGTCGAAGCGCTCGGCCGGGCTCTCGCCGCGGCCGTGCACGCCCGCGTTCGCCATGAGCACGTGCAGGGCGCCGAAGCGTTCGAGCGCGGTCCGCGCAAGCAGCTCGGGCGCCGCGTCGGCCGACACGTCGGCGACCAGCAGCTCCACCTGCCCGGCGCCCTGGAGCCGGCGCAGCGCCTCTTCCCCGGCCTCGGCGTCGCGATCCACGATCAGCACGCGGGCGCCCTCGGCCGCGAACAGCTCCGCCGACGCCAGGCCGATGCCCGAGGCCCCGCCGGTGACGACGGCGACCTTGCCCGAGAGTCTGCCCTCCTGCATTGCATTCGCCTCCGGGATGTGCGGGATATCCCGGTCGTGTCATTCGCGGCAGGCCGGCAGACACCCTCGTTGTCCTCGTCAGCCGTTCCGTGGTCCGGACGCCCCTATCCGCACGCCGTTGGAGGTTGTAGGGCGGGGACCTGTGCCGCGCCCTTCGTTGCCGTTGTGTGGGCGTCTCCGACCCGTTCCGTGCCACGGGCGCCCTCGCCCGTGGGCCGTTTGTCGTGCGGAACCGTCGGGGCGCGCTGGGCGCCGGGCCGAGTCGTTTGCCGTACGGAGGAGTGAGGCCCGCAAGCGGAGCGAGCGCGGGCCTCAGCTTCCATGCCGGCCCGGCCGTTCGTGGCACAGAGAGACGGGACTTCGCGACATGAGAACGATGGGCCGGGATGGAATCTGAGGTGCTGTGGCGCGTCACCCTTCGTACGGCGCGGTTCGCAATGGGGCATGCTGTCTGTGTGACGCCCGGCCCGGGTGCCCGGCCCTCCAGCAGCTAGCGGCTACCGCACGCAGACGCGCTCGGGTGGCAGGTCGAGCATCAGCCCACGCTTGGGGATCGTGCGGAGCAGGTCGCTGCCGCCGGGCATGGCCTGGTCGAGCTTCTTCGCCAGGCGGGAGCGGTGGGAGTAGATCTGCGCGGGCTCGACGAAGCACTCGCCGCCCCACATGCCCTGGTAGATCGCCTCGTAGTCCACGCAGCGCTGCGGCGCCTCGGCCAGCACGCGCAGCAGCTTGAACTCGGCGGGTCGCAGCTTGACGGGCGCGTCGTCGAGAAGCACGCGGTCGGGCCGCTCGCTCTCGATGACCAGCAGATCGCCCGGCTGCGGGGACTGCGGCTGCGGTGCCACCTTGGGATCGCGACGGGATGCCGTGCTCCGCGGCGCCGGTCGGCGGCCGTCGCGAGGGTCGAGGGGAAGGCCGCAGGCCGCGGCCAGCGCCCTGTCGGCCAGCGCGGGCCCCAGAAGCTCCTCGAGCCGATCCGGGTCGGCGTGGGCGAGCTGCGCGCGCGAGGCGATCCCGGCGTCGAGCAGCGCGAGGATATGCCCGCGGCCGAGCCCGGGCACGTGCAGCTCGTGCAGCGCCAGGCCTTCCTCCGGGACGCCTGCCGCGACCCGCTCGCCCAGCCGCAGGAGCGCGCGCCAGGCATCGCGGCGCCAGCCGATCTCGCGGCCGATCTGCGCCTGTACCTGCACCGCCCAGCCGGCCGCCTCGGCCAGCGTCGCCAGGCGTCCGGCGGGCACGCGTGCGCTGCGCTCGACCTCGGCGGTCGGCTGCCGGCCGCACCAGTGTTTCAGCGCCAGCACGATGCGCACGGCGCGCTCCCGGCGCTGCGCCGAGGCAGAGCCCGCCGCGACATCGCCGGCCAGCGACAGCAGCTCCTCCAGCTCCCAGAGGTCGTCGCAGGGGGCGGACGGATGGCCGAACTCGTCGGCGAGAGCCGCGCCCCAGCCCGGCGGGGGAAGCGGAACCGCTTGCACCTCATCGGTGAGCGCTGCGACCAGCAGCGCCTCCGACTCGCCGGGCATCTGCCCGTCGGCGCCATGCGCCGCGCGCACCAGCGCGAGGAAGCTGTGCGAGGTCAGGCCGCTGGTGCCGGAGAGGCGACCCAGGGCGGTGGGCCGCCAGCCTCCCTCGGCGGTCTCCTGCACCAACTCCTGTGCGGCGGCGAGGTCCAGCGCCTCACGGATCTCGCTGGGGAGCATGCCCGCTGGCAGCCCCTGCGAGCGGGCCGCGACCGTCCGGCCCCAGGCCTCGCCGATCCCGCCTGGGCTTGCCGCAGCGGTCGATCCCGCCAGCAGGCAGACCTGCTGGAGGGGCGACTGCCGGCCCGCCTGCGGCCTCAGCTCGGCGAACTCGCCCTCCACGTAGGTGGTGAAGAGCGTATGCCGCTGCACCTCGCCATCGGCGATCAATACCGCGCGGCCCATCTCATCGCCGCAGCCGAGCCGCCCGGCGCGCCCGGCCATGTTCTCGAAATCAGCGCGCGTGATCGCCCCCAGGGTCGGCCTGCCCCCGGGCCGGGCGGTGTGCCAGCGGCGCACGTCCACGACCACGTCGCGGGCCGGCAGGTTCACGCCCATGGCCAGCGTCGATGTGCACACCAGCACGGACAGCTCGCCGCGGGCGAAGCCCGCCTCCACGACCTCGCGCGCGTCGAACTGCAGGTCCGCGTTGTGGAAGGCCACGCCGGCGCGGGCAAGCTCCCGGAGGGCGCGCACCGCGCGGGTGTCTTCGAGCCGGTCCAGCTCATCGGCGGTCTCGTCGGCGCGCGGGAGCTTCGCGCGCTCAGCCACGGCCCTGGCCATAAGGATCGTGGAGCGCTTGTCGCGCAGGAAGACCAGCACGGAGCCGTCGCGCTCGGCGAGATGCGCGGCCACCTGCGCCATGCGCTCGCCCTGGTCCGCCGGGGAGTCGGCCAGCTCCGGCCACTGCTCGACGCCCTCGGAGCGGTCGTTGTGCTGGCGGTAGTGGAAGCGGTCGCGCTCAAGCACGCCGCTGCGCAGCTCGACGGGCCGCCGCTCATCGCGGATCAGCTCCGCCCCGAGCCAGTCGGCCAGCTCCTCCGCGCGGCCCAGGACCGCCGACAGGCCGACGAGCTGCAGGCCGGGGCTCTCGTGCGTGAGGTCACCCAGCAGCAGCTCGAGGCAGGGACCGCGCTCCGGATCGCCGAGCACCTGCAGCTCGTCCGCGACCACCGCGCCGATGCCCGGCGCCATGGCCGGCCGCTCGGCCAGCACGGCCCGCATCTTCTCTGGCACCGCCACGGCGAGGTCGAACTCGCCGCGCGCGATCTGCTCGCGCTGGCCTCTGCGATCGCGCGTCGCGATGGCGATGCGCAGTCCCAGAGCGGCGTAGCGGGACGAGAACTCGTGGTACTTCGCCTCCGCCAGCGCCTTGGTCGGCACGAGGTAGAGGACTCTGCGGCCCGACAGCGCCGCGTGGATGGCCGCCATCTCGCCGATGAAGGTCTTGCCCGAGCTGGTGGGCGCCGACACCAGCAGGGCGGTTCCGTCCAGCACCCCCTTCCGCACCGCCCGCTCCTGCACGGGCAGAAGCTCAGGTCCGTAGGTTCGCTCCCACGCGTCAAGTACGCCCGAAGGCACACCATGTGCCTCAAGAGATCGCATCAACATTCCGCTGCACCCCCTTGCACGCTGGCGGCGATGTCATTGTATCGAACAGACGTTCGCAAGTCAAGGGCGAGGGTAGAATCTGGCGCGAATCTTGACTGCCGGCCGGGTTCGCTCAACAGGCGGCAGAGGCGCGCGTGCCTCTCAGTTGGCTTGGGGAGCCGGAGTGAGGCGCTGCTCCGGGGAGGAATCGCGGGCGGGCCCGGCGCACAGTCGTGCACCACCATGAGCGAGCCCCAGGACGGCCGCGAGAATCCCGAGAGCGAACCGCGAAGCGTGCTCGAGCTGCTGCGCGACCCCACCGTGATCGTGCTGGTGGTCTCGGTCGCGATGCTGATCATCGTCTACTACCACCAGGGCCGCTTCGTGGGCCTGCCCGAGAAGGCCGTGCGCGCGCGGCTCGGCTGGTTCGCGCTGAACTTCATCTGCCTGTTCATGGTGCCGACGCTGCTGCTGAGGCTCGTTTTGCGGCGATCGGTCGCCGACGTCGGCTGGCGTCCGGGGGACCTGCGGCTGCAGGCGCGCTACTTCCTGCTGTTCGGAGCCGTCACGATCCCCGTTATTCTGATCGCCTCCCGCTTCGGCGACTTCCAGGGATACTACGGCCGGTACGCGTGGCTGCGCGATGACATCCGATGGCTGATCGCCTTTGAGGTCGGGTGGCTGGTCTACTTCTTCGCCTGGGAGTTCTTCTTTCGTGGCTTCCTGCTCTTCACGCTTGGCGAGCGGTTCGGCGCCGTCGCCATCGCGCTGCAGACGGTGCCCTTCGTGCTGATGCACTTCGCGAAGCCGGAGATGGAGAGCGTGGCGGCCATCATTGCGGGTATCGCGCTCGGCTGGTGGGCGTGGCGCAGCCGGTCATTCGTCGGTCCGTGGCTGCTGCACTGGGTCTGCTCGGCAACGATGATGCTGTCGGTCATGTTCTGGCCGCCGGGATGAGGAGGTCTGAGATGGTCATTGATGCGCACGCACATCTGGCCTGGCGGTCGCCGGGCGGCAACTGGGAGGAGCGAGATCGGGGCCTCATCGATGCGGCCGACGCGCTGGGCATCGACCGGCTCTGCTGCTCGATCCTGACCCCGCGCCGGCCGTCCGACCCGGAGGGCTTCCGGCAATGCAACGACTGGGTGCGGGACGGCATGGCGCGCTTCCCCGACCGCGTCCTCGGCTACTGCTACGTGAACCCCGGCTACCGGGACGACGCGCTGGCGGAGATCCGCCGGCGCGTGGAGGACGACGGCTTCATGGGCGTCAAGCTCTACAACGCATACCGCTGCAACGAGCCCGTCGTGTGGCCCATCGCCGAGCTGTGCATCGAGCTGGGCGTGCCGATCCTGCAGCACGCGGGGCACAGCCACTACTACAACGAGCAGCAGCCACGCATCTCGGACGGCGGAATGGTCGCGGAACTGGCCAACCGCTATCCCGAACTGATGATCATCTGCGGCCACCTCGGCGGTGGCGGGGACTGGGAGTGGGCCATCAAGGCCCTGCGCTCGGCGCCGACGGCCTACGCGGACACCTCCGGCAGCGTGGTGGACGAGGGCCTCATCGAGATGGCCGTGGAGACCATGGGCGCCGACCGCCTGCTCTTCGCCTGCGACATGTCGATGACAGCGGGCGTGGGGAAGCTGCACGGGGCGCAGATCAGCGACGAGGACCGCGAGAAGATCCTCGGCGGGAACATGGAGCGCATCCTGGCGAAGCGGGGTGAGGCGCGATGATCGTGGACCTGAACGCGTACCTCGGCCACTGGCCCTTCCGGCGCCTGGGGCACAACGACGCGGGCGGCCTGCTGGCGCTGATGGACCGGGCCGGCATCGACATGGCCTGCGTGTCCAGCGCCTCGGCCATCTTCTACAGGAACTCCCAGGCCGGGAACGAGGAGCTGGCCGAGGAGGTCGCCGACCACCGCGACCGCCTCATCCCCTTCGCGGTCATCAACCCGACCTACGCGGAGTGGGAGCACGACCTGGCGGTCTGCGCCCATGACCTCGGCGCGCGCGGCCTGCGGCTCTATCCGAACTACCACGGCTACGCGCTCGGCGACGCGTGCTGCGATGAGCTGATCTCGGCCGCGACGGAGCGCGAGATGGTCGTCTCGATCCCGGTCCGGCAGATCGATCAACGGCAGCGCCACTGGCTGATCGAGATCCCGGACGTGGAGCCGGCGGACCTGGCGTCGCTGGTGGAGCGGCACCCGGAGGCGCGCTTCGTGTTCCTCAACGGCATCGGGTTCGCGAACTCCCGGCTGGGGGAGCCGGACAACGGGCTGCCGCCCAACTACGCGATGGGCATCTCTCGGCTGACGGCGCTGATGGGGAGTGAGCTACGGCGGCTGCTCGACGCGCTGGGGCCGGAGCGCGTCGTGCTGGGGACGGGCATGCCCTTCAAGTACCCCGAGCCGGCGCTGCTGAAGGTGGAGGTGCTTGAGGCGGCCGAGGAGGAGAAGCAGGCGATCCTGGGGACGAATGCGCTGCGGCTGCTGGGGATTGCCGGGGAGTGAGGCGAGCGACCGCGCTCACATCCTCTGGAAGATGAGCACGAACTGGTGGTGGATGTTCGAGATGAAGCAGTAGGGGATCCCCAGCGGGTAGAGGTTCTTGCTGTCCTGCACCAGCACGGTGAGGCCCTTGAGCTGGAGGCCGACCTCGTCTTCGATGACGCGCGCGACGTCCGCGTGGTAGAGGTGGAACTGGGGGCCGTGGCGGAAGTCCGCGACGATGACGCACATGTAGCGCCCCTCGCGCAGGAGCCGCCCGCAGTCGGCGAACACGCCGCCGAGCTGCCCCAGGAACTCCCCGTAGTCCTCGATGTTCCCGAGGTCCTCGGCGTCCTCCGAGTAGCGCGTGGGCAGGCCCTTGCTCGTGCGCTCCCGAGCGGTCTTCTGGCCCTTCTTGCGCAGGATGCGCCAGTAGGGAGGGCTGGTCACCACGAAGTCGAAGCTCTCGTCGCGCAGCTCGCCCAGCATCTCCCGCGCATCGCCGTGGAGGAGCACCTGCGCGCCCCGGTCCGACGCCTCCAGCGCCTCCCCGACGGCGGCCACCTCGTGCTCGACCTCGCTGCGCCGCAGCCGGCTGACCGCGACCTCCAGCCAGCGGTCGATCAGCTCCACGCCCACGCCGAGCCGGTCTGTGTCCGCGCAGGCCAGCAGCGTTGAGCCGGTGCCCACGAAAGGGTCGAGCACGCGCTCTCCGGGCCTGGTGAAGAACTCGATGAGCCGCGCGATGTCAGGCTCGGAGAAGGTGGCGGGGTGCGTGGTCTTCAGCTCGTCGCGGGGCGGGGCGATGGACTCGAGCACGCTCGACTTGAGCTGGCCCATCATCTCACACGCGTGCTCCTCGCCGTGGCGGTCGGCCAGCCAGAGCGCGAACTCCTCGAGCAGCTCCGACGCGATCCACTCCGGACCGGCCAGCCCTCCCCGCGCGCGCCAGAAGCTCTTGGTCTCGATCAGCCACTCGCGGTTGCTCAGCTCGTTGAGCCGGTTGCGCGGGTCTACCGCGTCGCTCACCTGTGAGGTCTCCTCCCATGCACGCCCGGGATGCCGCGCGGTGATATTCACCTCGCGGGTCGGTCGGACCTCGCGCGCCGGGTGCGAGGCTTCGGCGGCGACCGGAGGGCACGCCGTGCCGGGCGTCGAAATGCGACGGTGCCGGCCTCACCGGCAGGGCTGAGGCGACCGGCATTCGCCGGCGTGGAGGAGGCTCATCGTATGGCGTCAACTCGCGCTCGACCCGGCATCGCCGCGCGCATTCTCCTGGGGATCGCCAGGGCGCTGGCCACGATCGTGCTCGCGGTGGTCGCCAGCGCGGCGCTGGCGGAGCTGGAGTTGGAGCCGGTGGAGTTCCAGCGCGTGCTCCCGGTGGTGGTCACGGGCGAGGGGATTCTCTACATCCTGATGCTGGGCGGTGGGGCGGTGGCGGGGCCGGTGCTGCTGCTGACCGTCGTGCTGGCCTTCGCCATGCGAGCGGGCGTCGCGGTCGCGGCCGGCTACGTCTCGCCGCAGGCGGGCGGCGAGCTGATCGCCGACGCGAAGTTCTACTACGCATCGTACTGGCCGTCGGCGGTGGCGCAGGTGCTGCTGATGGCGGTCATGCTGCGCCTGATACGGCCGCTGATCGCGCGCCGGCGGCGGCGACCGGCGGCGCGTCTGGAGCGGCGGGCCGAGCCGGAGCCGGCCGCGGAGGAGCGGCGCGAGGTGCTGCTGGAGGCGATCGCGGAGTCGCCCGACGTGCCCCCGGAGAGCCCGACGGTCCTCGAGGAGCGCGAGATCGGAGACCTGGCCGAGCCGGCGGAGGCAAGCGAGGAGGAGCCGCAGCAGGAGCTTGCACTGCCCTTCGACGAGCGGGAGGAGCCCGAGGAGGAGGGGGAGGCGGTCGAGGAGCCGGAGGAGACCGAGGAGCCGCCGCTGCCCCCGGGCGTGCTCGACGCCACGCCTGAGGCCGAGGCGGGTGCTGAGGCGATCGAGGAGGAGGCGGCGGCCGGGAACGACACCCGCAAGATGGCGCCGAGCGCGGCGGCGGGCGAGGAGGCGCCGGGCCCGGGCGCTCCGGGCGAGGACACCGCGCGGCTGGAGCCCGCTCTGCCGCCGGAGGATGTCGCGCCCGCGGCGCCGGAGAACCTGCAGGAGATGATGGACGTCATCTCAGGTGCGGCAGGCCACGGCACCGAGATGCGCGTGTGGGGGACAACGGACGCGCGCACCGTGCTGGCGGCCGTGCCGTCGGGCACGCCGGCGGCCGGCACGGCGGCTCACGCGGACGGTCTGGTGCGCGCCCACCTGCGCCTCTGCACGCTGCTGGGGGCGGAGGCGACGAGTCTGCAGCTCACGTGTGGCCCCCTGGGCGCCTACGCCCTGCGCGGGCTCGACGAGCGGGGCGCGGTCATGCTGCTGATGGCGGCGCGCGGCGAAGACGTGGCGGGCAGGTTGGAGCTCACGGCCTCCCAGGCGGCCGAGGCCGTCCGGGGGATGGCGGAGAGCGCGCCCGCCCCGGAGGACACCGCCGCCGAGGTGGAGACGCCGGCGCTTGAGGCGGATGACGCGCTGGCCGGCGTGGTCGCCGACGCGGCGCGGGTGGTGGCGGGACGGCTGGCCGAGGGCTGGCGAGCCTTCAGGGCGCAGGGCCGCCGGGCCGTGGCGGTGATGGCGCCACCCGGCGTTGATGGCCGAGTGGTGGCCGAGGCGGTGGTGGCCGGAGCGGAGCGCGTCGAGGGCTTCACCGACGCCCTGGCGCTCGATCGGCCCCGCTGGCTCGCGCTCACGTCGGGCGCGGGGCTGCTCGTGACCGTCTGGGCCGAGATCGGGGACGGCAGGCTGCTGTTGGCCGCGCTGGCCGCCGACGGTGGCGCCGTCGGCCGCGCGCGCTGGGAGCTGGAGGAGATCGCGCGCCGCATCGGCGCGGAGGGGGCGTAGCGTCCCTGTCGGAGAGGTGAGTTCGTGAGTCGCATCAGCCAATGGGTCGGCGGTCTCGTTGAGCGGATCCGCGCCTGGTGTGTCAGGCTACGCGCCCCCGGGCGCTTCCTGTGCGATAGCTGCCGCTACGACTACGGGGACGTCTGCAAGCGGCCGGAGCGGCCGAACGCGACGCGCTGTCCGGACTACAAGCCCCGCTGATGCGGGCGGGCCTGACAGAGTGAGGTGCGCGAGATGATCGTTGCCCCGTCGATGCTGGTGGCCGATTTCGCGAGGCTGGGGGAGGAGGCGCGGGCGCTGGAGGAGGCCGGCGCCGACTGGCTGCACTGGGACGTGATGGACGGGCACTTCGTGCCGAACCTCACGCACGGCGCCCTGCCGATGGCGGCCTGCCGCGCGTACTCGTCGCTGACATTCAACGCGCATCTGATGATCTCCGAGCCGATGCGCTATCTCGAGGGATTCGTGGAGGGCGGCGCGGACATCATCTGCGCCCACATCGAGGCCGAGGATGACGCGCGCGAGTTCCTCCAGGCCGTGCGCGACGCCGGGCGCCGCCCCGCCCTGGCCATCAGCCCGGACACGCCCGCGGGGACGCTTGCCGAGCTGCTGCCGCTCTGCGACATGATCACCGTCATGGGAGTGCACCCCGGATTCGCCGGGCAGGAGTTCATCGAGGGCACGGTCGAGAAGACCGCCGAGGTGCGGGCGATGATCGACGGCCTTGGCCGCGCGGTCCACATTCAGGTGGATGGCGGCGTGGACACGAGCAACATCAGGCGCCTGTGCCGGGCGGGCGCCGACGTGATCGTGTCGGGCTCATTCGTGCTGCGACACCCCCAGGGCTACACCACCGCCATCGAGCAGCTCCGCGCACTGGAGCGCGATCACCCCGCGTAGTAGGCGCGCCGACGTGCCGTCCTCCGGTTAGCCGAGGCCCTCCTCGTCGAAGGTCCCCCACTCGGCGTCGATGGTGTGCCCCTGCCGCGCCTCCCTGAAGGAGATGGCCTGCGGCGGACAGGTCTGGGGACATGCCCTCCACGGGTGCTTGTGCGAGCAGTTCTCCAAGTCGTCCCCGCTTCTCCCGTGCTCTCCCCATACGTTGTGATTTGCCCCATTACACGGCCGCTATAGTCGATTTCAGCATTGACAGGTGAGGTGAATCCGGCTACAATAGCGGGCGTCCTGGGGCCTGGATCGACCGATCGCCTTGACATGCTTTAGAAATTGGGGTATGGTAGGGTCCGCCGGGGTAGACGTCATGTCGATGCACGAAGCGCCGGACAGGACAGGTCAGGGTTCCCATGAGACTCGAGGGCGCCAGCGTCAATCCGGTGGATGCCTCGGGGAGAATCACACTCCGCGAGCATCAGCTTGATGAGCTGGAGGAGAGCGTTGTCCTGACCCAGGGCTTCGACGGGAACATTCTCATGATGAGCCCGGAGCAGTGGGGACCGTTCCGGGATCGGCTTCTCGAAGGTCCCCTGATGGACCCGGAAGTTGATGACCTGCGCCGCCTGTTCCTGGGCGCGGCGACGGAGGTCATGCTGGATGACCGGGGGCGAGTGAAGATCCCGGAGCCCCTGCGGCAATGGGCGGGGCTGGCACCGGGCAGATCGCGGGCGAGGGTCCTCAACATCGGCACTCGCTTCGAGGTATGGGAGGAGCGTCGCTACAACGCGTACATGACCCGGCAGCGCCCGGCCATGAAACGCGCCGCCAAGGAGCGCTTCGGTGGCGGCGGCGAGCGGGAGGCGGGGACCGACCAGGAGTGACCGAACCCGAGCACGTGCCGGTGATGCCCGATGAGGTCATCGAGGCCCTTGCTCTACAGCCCGGAGGGCTCTACGTAGACGCGACGGTTGGTGCCGGAGGCCATTCTCAACTCATTCTCGAGAGCTGTCCGGGCACGCGGGTCGTGGCCATTGACAAGGACCCTACAATGCTGCCCCTGGCCACGACCCGCCTTAGACGCTACGGCGATCGCGTCAGACTTGTGCGGCGTGGCTTTGAGGACCTGCTTGACGTGCTGTCCGAGCTGAACATTGACAGCGGGATAGACGGCGTCGTCATCGACTGCGGCCCGAGTCGTGACCAGCTCGCGGGGCGCACAGCCGGTCGGGGCAGAGGCTTCTCGATGTGGGGCGGAGATGACCCCCTCGAGATGTCGTTCGACCCCGACGGGGGGCGGACCGCGGCCTCGCTTCTCCACGATCTGAGCGAGGGGGAGCTGAGGGAGCTGTTCGGTCGGACGCTGCGCGGGGGCGAAGTGCGGCGGGTCGTCCGGGCGGTCATCCGCGAGCGAGAGCAGCGGCCGATCCGCACCGCCGGCCACCTGACCGGGCTGCTGCGCGAGGCCCTGAAGTACAAGGGGCCGGGCGTGGACAAGCGGGTCGCGGCGGCCTATCTGGCCCTGCGCATCGCGGTCAACGACGAGCTGGAGGTGCTCAGGCGGGGCATCGACGCCTCCGTCGAAGCGCTGAGGCCGGGAGGCCGGCTGGCCGTGCTCACCTTCCAGGGGCTGGAGCACGGACTCGTGCGACGGCGGCTGCGGGAGCTTGAGGGCGGGCCGATCGGCCCTCCGAGGCTGGTCGGAGCACCGGAGCGAGAGGCGAAGATGAAGGTGCTCGAAAGGTCACCGAGGTCACCGACCGAGGAGGAGAAGTCCAGGAATCCCGCTGCACGGTCGGCCAGGTTGCATGTCGCGGAACGTGTCTGACGCGGTCGAGACCGAGACTCACGCGCACATTTGACAGGTTTCTCCGGAGAGCGGCTCCAGGCGGCCATCTCCGGAGCCGGGGGACGAGCGCCCGGGCAATGGTCACAGCAACCTTGCAGCAGCCGATGGAGCAACAATGCAGCCGGCATCGCAGCAGCGTCACAGCAAGGTCGCCGCAATGTGGTCAGCTACGGCGTTCTCCCAAGGGTACGCGGTCCATGGCAGCACTCCAATGCAGCAACATCGCATGGGCGCCTGTCCCCCGGGAAGCAGCTCATTCGCCGCAGGGAGCACCGCAGCCTGAATGCAGTCGCCGCGCCGCTCCGGACCGGCGGATGATGACATCCGTTGCCTTTCCGGGAGTGAGAGCGCATGCGGCGACCGCAACCCCCCAGCTTGCAGGCCCCCCCGACGCGCCAGTCGAGTGATTCGTCCGGATACAGCCTCTGGTCGGATCTCATCAGGCCGGCCATCATCATCGCGCTTGTTGGTGGCGCCGCGGTGTTGTACCTCCTCGCCTGCGCGCGCCTCTCCTCCATGCAGTGTGACCTGCGGCGTCTGGAGAGGCTGGTCGAGGACCGCAGGGCGCAGGAGATGGAGCTGCGGCGGCGCCTGGCCGAGATCCGCAAGGCGGAGGAGATCCGGTCGCACATCACGCGACGCCACCTCGAGAAGCCTCGCGGCTACGAACACGTGCGGCTGGCCGACCTGAGTCCCACGCTCTATGAGGCGCTGCCGAGCCCGGAGCGGGACAGACGCGAGGTGCGTCTGGGCATGATACCTCCTGAGACTCAGGCTCCCGTGTACGCGCCATTGCAGCGCGGCGACTGAGTGCAGCGCCCGGCGGGCTGAGGCGCACAAACAGGCGACGGTGATCGGATGCTGCGCGCCAGCGATCAGAACCAGCACGGCTCACAGACCCTGCACCCGCTCGCCCTACGCCGGGTACGCTCCTTTCTGTCGATAGTGCTTCTCGTCGCGCTCGGCCTGTCGCTGAAGATGGTCTACGTGCAGGTGGTGCGCCGGGCGCACTACATGGCTCTGGACAGGAACAGGACGCACGGTCCCGACCCCGGTCCGCCGCTGCCCGGCGCGATCTACGCGAGAGACCTCGAGCCGATGGCCGTGAGCGTGCCCACGGTGGCCATATGCGCGGACCCGGTCCAGGTGGCGGCGTCGGAGCAGGGCATCGACGGCACCGCGCGCGAGATCGCCGCCTGCACGGGGCTGGACGCCGGCCGGCTGCGCGACACGCTGGTCACCGCCGCGGCAGAGAGCGACACATTTGAGTACCTCGCCCGACTGCTGGACCCCGATAGCGTCACCGAGCTGGCCGAGGTTGGACTGGACGGCGTGTGGACGATGCGCGAGTACAAGCGCGTCTACCCGGGCGACAGGCTGGCCTGCCACGTGCTCGGGCGCTGCAGCAAGTTCCACGAGCCGAAGGACGGGGCCGAGCTGCGCTGGGCGTTCCTGCTGGCCGGGAGGCCGGGCACGCGCCCCAAGAACATGGACGCGTACGGCCGCAGCATCCTCGGCGCCGACTCCAGCGGCGTGCTCCCTCCTGAACCGGGCAAGAGCCTGGTGCTCACCATCGACTGGTCGCTGCAGCAGGTCGTCGAGATGGCGCTGGATGATTGCATGGTAAGGAACCGGCCGGTGAGCGCGACCTGCCTCGTCATGGATCCTCGCACGGGTGAGATCCTGGCGCTGGCGTCACGGCCGAACTTCAACCCCGCGGGCCTCGAGCCCGGAACTCCCGCGGAGATTCACGCGCGGCTGCGCAACCTGCCCGTGGTCAGGCAGTACGAGCCGGGCAGCCTCTTCAAGGTCCTGCTCGCCGCCGCCGTGCTCGAGTCCCCCGAATGGAACCCGAACACCACCTTCTACTGCGCGGGCCAGACTGAGATCGCCGGCGAGCCGCTCAGGTGCTGGGAGCCGGAGGGGCACGGGAGGTGCGACCTGGAGAAGATGGTGGCGAAGTCGTGCAACGTGGCGGCGGCCCACTTCGCGCTGCTCATAGGCGCCGAGCACTATCACCACTTCCTGTCCCTCCTCGGCCTGGGGCACCGCACCGGGATCGAGCTGCCCGGCGAGGTGCCGGGCACGCTCAGGCCCGCGGAGGATATGCAGCCGCGCGACCTGGCGACACTCGGCTTCGGGCAGGGCGTGGCGGTCAACGACATTCAGATGGCCGCCGCTGTCTCGGCCGTGGTCAACGGCGGGCTGCTCATGCAGCCGCATGTGGTCAGGGCCGTGCTGGATCCTGCGAGCGGCAGGGCTGTGCGTGAGTTGCCGCCGGTTGAGATCCGCCGCGTCTGCGCCGAGGAGACGTCGGCGCGCGTGAGAGAGATGATGGGCGCCGTGATCGAGCGAGGCACGGGGACCCTGGCGCGCATCGAGGGCGTTCGTACCGGCGGGAAGACGGGGACCGCTCAGCAGTGGAGCAGTGCCGAAGGGGGTTATGTTGAGGGGAGAAATCTGGTATCCTTCGTCATGGTCGCGCCCCTCGACGCCCCGCGCTTCGTGATCCTGGTCACCGCCGACCGGCCGGAGGTCGGCAGGCATGGTGCGGAGGTGGCGGCGCCGGTGGCACGCACGGTCGCGCTGGCAGCGCTCCGCAACGCCGGACTGCTCCCCGAGCAGGTCGAGATCAACGAGAACATCGGCGTGTGAGCATCGACTGCCGCGGGCGGCCCGCACCATCGCATCCCGGTCGAATGCCAACCGTCATGGGTAAGAGTGTGCCGCTCAGTTCACTTGTGGATGGACTCCCGGGGCTGATCGCCTGCCGCGGCGACGCCACCGTCTCCGGCCTCGCCTCCGACTCCCGCGTGGTCGAGCCGGGCGACCTGTTCGTCGCCTACCGCGGCTTCGAGGCCGACGGCCACGACTTCATCGAGGCGGCGCTGGTCAACGGGGCGCGCGCGGTGGTCCTCGAGGATCCCCGGTACGAGACCGCCGTCGAGGGCGTGCCGTGGGCGCGTGTGGCCGACGGAAGAAGAGCCTGCGCCGAGCTGGCGGCGAGGTACTACGAGCACCCATCGCGCGAGCTGCTCCTGGCCGGGGTCACCGGCACGAACGGCAAGACCACCACGACCTTCCTGATCGACGCGATCCTGACCGCGGCCGGCAGGCGCGGAGCCGTCATCGGCACGCTGGGCTATGGCCCGCGGGAGCAACTGACCGAGGCGCCCCGCACCACTCCCGAGGCCATCGAGCTGCAGCGGTGGTTTCGCCAGATGGCCGACGGCGGCATCGAGGCCGTCGCCATGGAGGTCTCCTCCCACTCGCTCGTGCTGCACCGGCCCTGGGGGTGCGAGTTCGACGTAGGGGTGTTCACCAATTTGTCACACGATCATCTCGACTTCCACCAGGACCTCGACGGCTACCTGGAGGCCAAGCTGCTGCTCTTCACGGAGTACGCCCGGGCCTCGGGGAAGGAGATGGTCGGGGCGATCAACCTCGACGATCCGTTCGGCGCCCGCATCGCGGCGCGCGCCGACTGCCCGATTGTCGGCTACGGCCTCGGTGCTGCGTGCGAGGTGCGCGCCGTGGATGTCGGGAGGACCGAGGCGGGCTCGCGCTTCGAGCTCCGGCTTCCCTCGGGCCGGGCGCCGGTGAGTCTGCCGCTCCCGGGGCTCTTCAACGTGCGCAACGCGCTGGCGGCCGCCGCCACCGCCCACGCCATGGGCATGACCGCCGAGGAGGTCGCGGATGGGCTCTCCGCCGCGAGGAGCGTGCCGGGGCGATTCGAGCGCGTGATCGCGGGCCAGCCCTTCGAAGTCGTCGTGGACTACGCCCACACCGAGCAGGCGTTGCGCAACGTCCTGGCCGTGGCGCGGGAGCTTGAACCGCGCCGGCTGATCTGCGTCTTCGGGTGTGGTGGCGACCGCGATGCCGACAAGCGCCCCCGCATGGGGCGGGCGGCGACGGAGGAGGCCGACTTCGCGATAATCACCTCCGATAACCCTCGGTCGGAGGACCCGCTGGCAATCATCGACGCAATCGTCGCGGGCGTGGTGGGGGACAGCTACGCCGTCGAGCCGGACCGGCGTGGGGCGATCCGCATGGCGCTGGAGATGGCGGAGCCGGGAGACCTGGTGGTCATCGCCGGCAAGGGCCATGAGACCTACCAGATCTTCGCCGACCGCACCATCGATTTCGACGATAGACAGGTGGCGCGTGAGCTGGCCGCCGAGCTGTACGGTTAGCGGCGCTGCGCCGCTGTTGAGGTGACAGGTCGTGTCGAGCAACAGCGCACACATCTCGGGGACGCTGGGCGAGGTCGCGGCAGTCTGTGGCGGCGAGGTCGAGGGCCGCTGGCTGCACACGCGCTTCAGCGGAGTGAGCACGGACACCCGCACGCTGGCCGGGGGCGAGGTGTTCTTCGCCCTGCGGGGTCACAAGCACGACGGACACGAGTTCCTGCGCCGGGCTCTTGAAGCGGGAGCGGCCGCGGCGGTGGTCTCCGACCCGGCGCCCGCGCCCGGCGACCTGCCGGTGGTCGTGGTGGCGGACACGCTGGCGGCCCTGGGGGAGCTGGCTGCGGCCCACCGGTCCGAGATGCCGGCGCGTGTCGCGGCGGTGACCGGCAGCACGGGAAAGACGACGACCAAGGACATGCTGGGCGGCATCATGGCGCGCGTGGGGGCCGCGGCCGTGGCGGAGGGAACGCAGAACAACGAGATCGGCGTGCCGCTGGCGCTGCTGCGCCTCACCCCGGAGCACCAGTTCTGCGTGCTGGAGCTGGCCATGCGCGGCCCGGGGGAGATCGACTACCTCGCGCGCATCGCGCGGCCGGACGTGGGCGTAATCACGAATATCGGGCAGAGCCACGTGGGGCGGCTGGGCTCGCGGGAGGCAATCGCCAGGGCCAAGGCCGAGCTGTTGGAGCACATCCGCCCTGATGGGGTCGCCGTGCTCAACGCGGACGACTTCTTCTTCGGAGTCCTCCAGGCGATGGCTCACAGTCGCGTGCTCTCCTTCGGCACCGCGCCGGATGCGGACGTGCGGGCCGAGGAGATCCGCGAGCATGGTCTTGAGGGCATCTCGTTCCGGCTCCTGAGCCGTGTGGGCGAGGCGGAGGTCCGGATGCAGGCGCCCGGGCGCCACAACGTCATGGACGCGCTGGCGGCCTCCGCGGCGGCCGTGCATCTGGGGGCCGGGCTCGACGACATCGTGGCGGCCCTCGAAGCGTACTCGGGCGGCTTCATGCGCATGGAGCAGATCCGGGGGTGCAACGGGTGCGTCCTGATCAACGACGCCTACAACGCGAGCCCCGACTCGGTGGATGCGGCGCTCAACGTGCTGCGCTCGGCGCCGGGCAGGAGGGTCTTCGTATTCGGCGACATGCTCGAGATGGGGCCGGAGGCGGCGGCCGCGCACCGCGATGTCGGCCAGGCGGCCGCGAAGGCGGGCGTGAGCTGGCTGATCGCGGTGGGTGAGCTGGCGGGGGTGGCCGCGGAGCGGGCGGAGCAGATCGGCGTGCGAGCCGACGCCGTGGCCGACGCCTCCAATGCCGTCGCGCTGCTGGCGCCGGAGCTGTCCGAGGGGGATTACGTGCTGATCAAGGGCTCGCGCGGCATGGCACTCGAGCGTGTGGTGGAGGCGCTGGCCAATGACGCTTGATCATGCGCTTGCGGGGCTGTGCCTGGTTGGTGGCTGCGCGCTGAGCGCGGCCCTGACCGCGGCGCTGTTGCCGCACCTGCGCCGGGCGAATGTGCGCCAGCAGGTGCGCGACGACGGGCCGGAGAGCCACCTCGCGAAGGCGGGGACGCCGTCGATGGGGGGCCTGGCGATCCACACGGCCTTGCTGCTGATGGTGCTGCTCATCGGCGCGGCCCGCGGCGGGATCTCGGGACCGGCGGTGGCGGTGGTGATGGTCGTGCTCGCCATGGCTCTCGTGGGCTTCATCGACGACTTCGAGAAGCTGCGGCGCAGCTCGCACTACGGCTTCGGCGCCAGGCTGCGGCTGCCGATCGAGTTCGCCTTCGCCGGGCTGATGGCGTGGTATCTGTCGCGGGCCGGCGGCGCGGAGCCGGTCGCCGGGCTGAGCTTCGCCTCTCTGCCGACCGGGAGCGTCGGGTGGATTGTCTTCGCCGCCATCGTCGTGGTGGGGGCGGCCAACGCTGTGAACCTGACCGACGGGCTTGACGGCCTGGCGGGCGGGACGACGGCGCTCTGCGGCATCGCGCTCGGCGGGGCGTGCTGGCTGCTGGGCGAGCGGGAGCTGGCGCTGCTGGCGCTGGCGCTGTCGGGAGCCGCGGCGGGCTTCCTCTGGCTCAATGCCGCTCCCGCGAAGGTCTTCATGGGGGACGTGGGGAGTCTCGGGCTCGGCGCCGGCCTGGGGGCCATCGCGGTTGCCGCGCGCATCGAGCTGCTGCTGGCGCTCGCCGGGCTCGTCTTTGTCGCCGAGGCGCTGTCGGTGATCGCGCAGGTGGTCGGCTACCAGACCACCGGCCGGCGCGTGCTGCGCATGGCGCCGCTGCACCACCACTTCGAGCTCTGCGGGTGGGAGGAGACCACGATCGTGACGCGTTTGTGGCTGATCGGCGCGGCGCTGGGGGCCACCGCAGTCGTGTACGCGGTGGCGATGATCCGCTGACCGGCCGAGGGGGATCATGAGGCTGCAACCGACGCGCACCATCGAGGAGATCGAGCGCTACCGCGCCCGGCTCGCGGGCCGCCAGGTCGCGGTCATCGGAGCGGGGCGCAGCGGGATGGCGTGTCTGCGCGTGCTCGCGCGGGCGGGCGCGCGGGTGACGCTGGCCGACCTCAAGCCACGGGAGGCGCTCGGCGCCGCCGGCGATGAGGCGGGGAGCCTTGGCGCAACGATCGTCGATCGCTTCGAGGCGCTCGGCCAGCTCGACGCCCCCGACCTCATCGTCTCCAGCCCGGGCGTTCGGTCCGACCATCCGGCGCTGACCGCGGCGGCGGCGGCGGGCATCGAGGCCGTCGGGACCCTGGAGCTGTCCTACCGGCTGTGCCCGTCCCCGGTAGTCGCGATCAGCGGGACGAACGGCAAGGGCACGACCTGCCGGCTGCTCTCGGACATGCTCGAGCGGGCCTCCATCCCGCACATCCTGGCGGGGAACATCGGGCGCCCGCTGGCCGACGAGCTGGAGCGAGCGACGCCGGAGACTGTCGCCGTGGTCGAGGTCAGCAGCTTCCAGCTCGAGACGACCGCGGCCTTCCGGCCGCGCGTCAGCGCGCTGCTGAGCCTGGCGCCCGACCATCTCGATCGGCACCGGGACTTCGCGGCCTACGCGGCGGCCAAGGCGCGGCTGTTCGAGAATCAGCGGCCGGAGGACTTCACGGTCGTCAACCTGGAAGACGAGCGTGCGCGGAGGCTGGCGGAGCCGGCCCTGGCGACGAAGCTGTGCGTGTCACTGGCGGGCGAGCCCGTGGACGCGACGGTTCGTGGCGGCGTGCTGGTGCTGCGGGCGTGGGGGCGGTCCGAGGCGATCTGCGCGGCCGCCGACTTCCCGCTGCCGGGGCGCCATCACCTCAGGAACGTGCTGGTGGCGGCGACCTGCGCCCGGCTGCTCGGTGCGCCCGCCGGCGGGATTGCGGAGGCCGTGCGCGGCTATGAGCCGCCCGCGCATCACATGGAGACGGTGGGCGAGGTGCGAGGCGTGCGGTTCATCAACGACTCGAAGGCCTCCAACCCCAGCTCGGCCGCCGCGGATCTTGAGGCCATGGAGCAGCCCTTCGTCGCCATCGTTGGAGGCAAGGACAAGGGAGCCGACTTCTCGGCCCTCGCGCGGCTGCTCAGCGAGCGCCCGCGCGCGGTGGTGCTGATCGGCGAGTCGGCGGACCGCATCGCCGGCTCCGCTCTCAACGGCGCGGCCTTCGAGCGGGCCGCAACCCTCCAGGAGGCGGTCAGGCGGGGCATGGAGCTGGCACGGCCCGGCGACGCCGTCATCATGGCACCGGCCTGCTCGAGCTTCGACATGTTCGACGACTACGAGCAGCGCGGAGAGGTCTTCAGGGAGGCAGTCAGAGCGCTGAGCGAGGAGTGGCAGCAGTGAGCGCCATCACGCAACAGATAGGCCAGGCCACCGGAGCAGATCGACCGGCGGATGTGGGGCCGGCCGTCCCGATGGATCGCAGCTACTTCCTGGGGATCTGGGCGTTGATGGTCACCGGGATCGTGTTCGTGTTCTCCGCCAGCTTTCCGGTGGCCGGGCGCCCCGATCGCCTGGGCCTGCCGGGCAATCCGTACAAGTACCTGGTCCAGCACTCGATCTACGTGGGCATCGCCCTTATCGCCATGCTTCTGACCAGCCGGCTGCGCCCGTCGCAGATGCGCGTTGCGAGTCCCATCGTCTTCGCCCTGGGCGTGTTGGGGGTGTGCCTGGCGCTCTTCTCTCCGTGGGGGATCAGCCACGGCGGGGCCCCCCGCTGGCTGAAGCTCCCCTTCCTGCCGGAGTTCCAGCCCTCGGAGCTGCTGAAGGTCGGCATGATCATGATGCTGGCCCTGGTGCTCGCGCGCAAGGACGAGGGGAAGGACGAGCCGTCAACGGCCTACAGCGCGGTTCTGCTCGTGACGGGCGTGATCGCCTTCCTGCTGCTCATGCAGCGGGACCAGGGCATGGCGACCATGTTCGTGCTCATCGCCGTGGCGATGCTCTTCTTCGCGGGCATGAGTCTGTGGAAGCTCGTGCCCCTGGTGATGGGGCTGGCGGGTGCGGGCCTGCTGCTGGCATACCAGGAGCCCTACCGCTGGCGGCGCATCATCGCCTTCGTCAACCCCGAAGGCGCCCCGCGAGACGAGGGCTACCACATCCTGAACATGCTCATCGCGCAGGCGCGGGGCGGGGTGTTCGGGATGGGGCTGGGGATGAGCCCCGACAAGTGGCGCTCCCTGCCCGCCGCGCACACCGACAGCATCTTCTCGGTGATCGGCTGCGAGCTGGGGCTGCTGGGCGCGCTGGTCATCCTGGTGGCGGTCGCCGCTCTGACGGTGCGGGCGCTGTGGATCGCCCACGACGCGAGCTCGCCCTACGGCTTCTACGTCGCCGCGGGCGCCGCGGCCCTGCTGTGTCTGCAGAGCCTCGCGCACATCGGGGTGAACACCTCCTGCATTCCGTGCACCGGACTGACGCTGCCGTTCCTGAGCGGGGGCGGGACGAGCCTGGTGTCCGCCTCGGTGGCGGCGGGGATGGTGCTGGCGGTGTCTCGCTATCCGGGCAGGGGTGGGAGATGAGCGGGCCGCGGGTGTTGATGGCCGGTGGGGGTACCGCCGGCCACCTTTTTCCGTGCATCGCCGTCGCGGAGGAGATCGAGGCCGCCGAGCCGGAGGCCGAGCTCCGCTTTGTGGGGGCGCGCGGGCGCATCGACGAGCAGATCCTGGCCCAGCGCGCGCTGCCGCACGATCTGATCGACGCGAGGCCGCTGCCGTATCGTCCGTCGCTGGAGGGCGTGCGAGGGCTGGTCGCGCTCCTGCGCTCGGTCCTGCAGGCGCGGTCGATCATCGACGGCTTCAGGCCGGACGCGGTGTTCAGCACAGGCGGCTTCGTCGGGGCCGCCGTCGGGATCGCCGCACGCCTGAGGTCGGCCCCACTGGTGCTGCACGCGCCGGACGTGGTGCCCGGCCGGGGGAATCGCATGCTGGCGCGATGGGCCACCGCCGTCACCACGGTCTCTCCGGAGGTGGCGGAAGTCTTCGGCGACAGGGCGGTCGTCACGGGCAACCCGATACGCCGCGAGGTCGTGGAGGCGCGCCGCGAGGACGGTATCAGAGAGCTGGGGCTGGACGCCGGGGCGCCGATGATCCTGGTCACGGGGGGGAGCCAGGGGGCGCGGCGGCTCAACACGGCGGTGCTGAGCGCGCTCCCGGCGCTGCTCGACGAGCTCGGCGCACAGATCGTCCATCTGACCGGATCGCTGGACTACGAGTCACTGGAGGCGGAGGTTGAGGCGCGCTTCGGCTCGCCCGAGCGCTACCACCTGATCGAGCACCTGCCCAACCCCGGGCCGGCGCTGGCCGCCGCGGACCTGGTCGTCACCCGCGCGGGCGCGAGCAGCCTGGCTGAGGCCGCGCTGCACGGCGTGCCCATGATCGTGGTGCCGTATCCCCACGCGGGCGGGCACCAACGGCGCAACGCCCAGGCCCTGGCGGAGGCGGGCGCGGCCGTGCTGGTCGAGGACGAGGAGTTCACGCCGGAGCGGCTGCTGGAGCTTGCCCGGGCCATCCTGAGCGACGAGGGCCGCCGCCGGCAGATGGCCGAGGCGGCCCTGGCGGCGGCCAGGCCGGGAGCCGCCGGCGACATCGCGGACATCGTGCTCGACGTGGCCCAAGCCGCGCTTGCGGAGCAGCGGTCGTCCGCGTAGAATGATCGCGACCAACACATCTCATCGGCAGGCCGCGGAGTCGACTCGAATGGCGACCGCACAGCACCTGGTGCTCCAACCGGGGGACAGGATCCACCTGATGGGGGTCGGCGGCGTGGGCATGAGCGCGCTGGCCGCCGTGCTGGCCGTGCGCGGGTTTGCGGTGACCGGCTCGGACTGCTCCGAGGGGCTCCGTGTGCAGCACCTGCGGGAGGTCGGCGTGCGGGTCTCGGTCCCGCAGGTGGCAGGTGGGGCCGGCGACGCGGACGTCGTGGTGGTCTCCACCGCCATCCCCGCCGACAACCCCGAGCTGGCGGAGGCGCGGGAGCGCGGCCTGCCCATCTACCACCGCTCGCATCTGCTCGCCGCCATCGTTGACGGCATGCAGAAGGTCGCCGTCTCGGGCACGCACGGGAAGACGACGACCACCTCGATGCTCGCGACCATCCTGCTCGAATGCGGCCGCGACCCGCTGGTGGTCGTCGGCGGCGACGCGGCGAACCTGGGCGCGAACTACCACGTCGGCTCCGAGCCGCTCGCGGTCTTCGAGGCCTGCGAGAGCGACCGGAGCTTTCTGCGCTACGGCCCGTGCTCGGAGGTCATCACCAACGTGGAGGCCGACCACCTGGATCAGCACGGCACCTTCGGGTCGGTCTGCGAGGCCTTCGAGCAGTTCATCGACCTGGTACCCGGCGACGGCTTCCTGGCGTACGGCACGGAGAGCGCGGAGCTGGCGGAGATCGCGCGCTCGTCGCGGGGCAGGCTGATCCCCTTCGGCCTCGGTGGCGACGTGGAGCTTGGGGCGGACGAGATCGAGTTCCGGCCCTGGGGCGTGGGCTTCCGCCTGCTCGTGGGGGAGAGGCCGGTGGGGCGCACGGAGCTTGAGGTGCCGGGCGAGCATAACGTGCGCAACGCGCTGGGGGCGCTGGCGGCCGCGCGTGCGCTGGGCCTGGAGATGGCGGACGCGCTGGCGGCGCTCGAGCAGTTCCACGGCGTCGGGCGGCGGTTCGAGCTGATCGGTGAGTTCAGCGGAGCGCTGGTGGTGGACGACTACGCGCACCATCCGACGGAGGTGGCGGCGACGCTGGCAACGGCGCGTCGCGGCTGGCCGGAACGCAGGCTCGTCGCCATCTTCCAGCCGCACCTCTACAGCCGCACCCGGGACTTCATGGATGAGTTCGCGAGGGCGCTCGCGGCCGCCGACGTGGTCGTGATCGCCGACATCTATGGCGCGCGCGAGGAGCCGATAGAGGGCGTGCACGCCGCGGATCTCGCCCGGGCGGTGCTGCGCCTGGCGCCCACCCGTGAGGTACGCTTCATCCCCGAGAAGCAGGAGATAGTGGATGCGGTGCGGCGCCTGGTGCAGCCGGGCGATCTGGTGCTGACCATCGGCGCCGGTGACATCAGGGAGGTCGCGGAGGAGGTGGCATGCGCGTAGCACGGAGCGTCGCCGCCGCGGCGCGCCCGGAGGCCCTTGAGCGGTCGCAGCCGGGCGCGGGGCAGGCCGAGCGCGGCGCCTCCTGCGCCGGCCTGTTCTACCTCGTGCTCTTCTCGGCCGCGATGGGGCTGGCAATCGGCATCTGCGCCTCAGATCTCTTCCTGATCCGCCGGGTGGTCGTCCTGTGCGAGGACGAGAGCCTGCAGGCGGAGGCGGCGGAACGGGTGCAGGAGCTGGAGTTCGGGCTCATCTGGTTCCCCCCGACGCGCGCGCTTGAGCGGCGAGTGGGCGGGCTGCCGCGTGCCAGGTCGGTTCGCATCCATCGCCACCTGCCCTCCACCCTCGCCGTCCACGTGGACCCGCGCCGCGCCATCGCGGTGGTGATCCAGGAGCAGCGGGCCATGGCCGTGGACGAGGAGGGCGTCTGCCTGCACTGGACCGGAGGCCCGCCCGAGGGGATGCCCACCGTGCACATCGCCGATCCGTCATCGCTGGAGGTCGGGGGGAACCTGTCGAGCCGCGACACCGAGATGGTGAATGCGGTGCTGTCCGGCCTCAGCGAGGAGGGCATCGACGCGGGCGCGAGCATCGACCTGAGCCGCCCGATCCGCATCACCGTCTTCACCGCCGACGGGGTCCTCGGCAAGCTCGGGAACGGAGAGCTGCTCTACGAGAAGTCCCTGCTGTTCGGGAAGCTTCTGCACGCCCTGCGCAAGAAGGGGAAGTCCCCGCTGTACATCGACCTCCGGGTGCTCTCCCGCCCCACCTTCAAGCCCGTCAGGTAGCGCGGCGTTTGACCGGACCGGCCGCGGGGAGGAGGTGCGCCGCCCCGCGGCGAACTCGCCCTGCCGGGAGACTACCGGCGAGGTCGGAGTGCGCGATTTCCGCCCGTGGAGGCTCCAGCCGTGGCGCGTGACGCGCTCGTAGCCGGGATCGATGTCGGAACCACGAAGATCTGCACGATCATCGCGGCCCAGCAGACCGATGGGCGCCTGGAGATCGTCGGCGTCGGCCTGACCCCGTCGGCGGGCCTCAAGCGCGGGGTGATCGTGGACCGCGAAGACGCGATCGCGGCGATCCGGAGCTCCGTGGAGCTTGCTCAGGGCCAGGCGGGGGTCGAGCTGACCAGCGCCTGGGTCGGGGTGACCGGTGCGCACATATCCTCCGTCAACGTGACCGGGCGCACGAACGTGGCCCCGGGGCCGGCCGTGTGCGAGGAGGACCTGGCGCGCGCGGTGCAGAGCGCTCGCGACGCCGTGCCCCTGCCCCAGGACCGCGAGATCATCCACGAGGTCGTGCGCGGGTTCGCAGTGGACGGCGAGACCGGCATCTCCCGGCCGGTCGGGATGTCGGGCCGCAGGCTCGATGTGGAGCTGCATGCCGTCACCGGGACCGCGAGCATCGTCGAGAACGTCGAGCGCTGCGTTGCCGACGCCGGCGTGGCGGTCGCCAGGAGGGCGCTCGAGCCCATCGCCACGGGCACCGCCGTCATCACCGACGCGGAGCGCGACCTCGGCGTCATCCTCATCGATGTGGGCGGCGGCACCAGCGACGTGGCCGTGTTCCTGGGCGGCTCCATCGCGCACACCTCCGCCATCCCCGTCGGCGGCAACCACGTGACGCGCGACCTCGCCCGCCTGCTGCGCGTCAGCTTCGACGAGGCCGAGAAGCTCAAGTGCCGCTACGGCAGGGCGCTGCCTGAGAGCGTGAACCGGGACGAGAGCGTCCAGGTGCAGCTCGCCGACGGGAGCGAGTCCGAGCACGTCCCCCTCCACCTCGTCGCGGAGATCATCGAGCCGCGCCTCGAGGAGATCTTCTCCCTGGTTCGCGGCAACATCGTCCGGTCCGGAGTCTATGAGCAGGCGAGCGCGGGCGTGGTGCTGTCCGGCGGCGGCTCGCAGCTCCCCGACACCGCCGGGCTGGCCTCGCGTGTCCTCGACGGGCTCCCCGTGCGCGTCGGCAGCCCTCGGGGAGTGTACGGGCCCATCGAGGCCGCGTCGAACCCGATCTACGCCACCGGGATCGGCCTGGCGATCCTCGCCGCTCGCGAGGGGGCAACGGCGGTCGATCGCCCGGCCGGCCGACCGACGGTCCTGGACCGGATCCGCGACTGGTGGGAGCGGGTTCTGCCCCGCGCGTAGCCTCGGCAGGGAGTTCCCCGCGGCCTGAAACCTTTGGCATGGCAATGTGTCTAATTTGACGCGTGGGGATGCATGCACCTCAAGACACAGCCCGTCCCCGCCGGGCCGCAAGGCCGCGCACCCAAGACTGTACGTGGCGGGAAGACACGTGTCCGCGCATCCCGACATCGAGGACATTCAGAGCTTCATCGACGGCGAGCTCGCCTCGGCGGAGAGCGAGGCCATTGAGTCACACCTCCAGGAATGCGAGCGGTGCGAGATGCTGGCGCGCCGCCTGCGGCAGCTCTCCGAGGCGCTCGCGGCCGTTCCCGGCCGTTCCGCTCCGCCCGACCTGCATGGCCGCATCCTCCAGGAGATTGCCACCGCCAAGCCCGCGCCCGAGCTGACGTGCGAGGAGGCCCTGGAGGCCGCCTCGGCCTACATCGACGGCGAGCTCATCGGCTGGGAGCGCGAGGCGTTCGAGGCACACGTCTTCTCCTGTGACTCGTGCTATCAAGCCTTCAAGCGCATGGAGCGCAACGCGGAGGCGCTGCGCGGCACGCCCGCGGCGGCGGCCCCCGATGACCTTCCCCGGCGCATTGGCGCCGCCATCGAGGCCGAGCGCGGGGCGCCCGTCTTCACCTGGCGGCGGGCCGGCTATGTGCTCGCGGGCCTGGCCGTAGCCGCCGCGCTGGCGCTCGCGGTCTTCATCCCGCAGGGCGAGGAGATCGACGCCGGGCCCGCTGAGCCGGTCGTGGCCGCCAGCCCGGGCGAGGGCGACGTGGCGGCCGAGCCCACCGACGAGGCGGCGTTGGCGGAAGGCTCGGAGGTAGCCGAGGCCGATGCGGCGTCGCCCGAGGTGGAGGGTGGCGCAGCGCCGCGCGAGGTGGCACGCGTTGCACGCCGCGCGGCGACGGACTCCCGCGTTGCGGAGCGCGCTGCGCGCGGCCCCGCGCCTGAGGTCAGTCGCGCGCCGGCGGGCGATGGAGAGACACCCGGGGAGGCCACGCCGACGGATCGCCGCGAGCCGGCCGAGCAGCCTGCGGGCGACGGAGAGGCCCCCGGGCCGGAG
>JALGUJ010000005.1 GCA_029820945.1 Candidatus Zipacnadia bacterium
TGCTGTGCGCAATGTGGCGCGACGAGACGCTCTACGACGAACAGCGCCACCAGGACAACCGACGGCGCGCCGCCGCCTGACCCCATCGCACAACACTCTTGACATACACAGTCCTTAACGGCTGAACGAACGGCGCCGGTCTCCTTCCCGATGCCCGATACCCCGTCCCCCCATGCCCGGCCGGTCACGTGAAGCTCCTGAAGCTCTCCTTGACTTCGGTAACGCGCAGGCGCTCGGAGACGGTTCCCTCATCGACGGCCTCGGCGATGACGGCCAGGCTCTCGTCGAGCGCCGCCAGCGTCTCCTCGACCTCCTCGTCGCGGTGTGAGTAGGTAATGAAGAGCAGGCCGCCGCGGCGCAGGAGCACGCCCCGCTCCGCCATCTCCTGCAACAGCAGCGTCCAGACGTCGCGCGAGAGCTGCGCGTCCTCGTAGTCGATGGTCTGGCTGGACATCGGCTCGTAGCCGTGGCACCTCAGCGGAACGCCGTGCTTCTCGCCCAGCTCTTCGAAGCCGGCCATGAGCCGGCCGCCGGTGGCCCAGATCTGGTCGAAGACCGGCTCGGAGCGGTAGACCTGCATGGCCGCCCTGCCCGCCGCCAGCGACAGGGCCTCACCGCCGTAGGTGACACTGATGGTGACGTCGTCCGCGGCCAGCCGCATGACGTCGGCCCTGCCGCACACGATGCCCAGCGGCATGCCGTTTGCCGAGCCCTTCGCGAAGCACGCGAGGTCCGGCGTGACGCCGAAGTACTCCTGCCCACCACCGGGCGCCATGCGGAAGCCTGTCACGATCTCGTCGTACATCAGCAGCGCGCCGTGCTCGTTACACAGCTCGCGCACGGCCTGGTGGTAGCCGTCGGGCACGCGCGCCCCGCCACCGGCGGGGTCCAGAGAGACCAATGCCACGCGGCCCTCGTACTCCTCGAGCTTCGCCCGTAGCCCGTCGAGGTCGTGGCGGGGCCAGCCGTCGATGACGCCGCTCAGGCACTGCGGGATGCCGGTGAGCCGCTCGGTGTGCTGTGCGGCCCAGGTGTCCACCCAGCCGCGATAGCCGCAGTTGAGGATTACCTCGCGGCCCGTATAGGCGCGGGCGAGCCGCGCCGCGGCCTGCGTCACCTCCGCGCCGCCCTTGAGGAAGCGCACCATCTCCGCGCACGGGACCATCTCGCAGACCGCCGCCGCGACCTCCACCTCCAGCGGGCTCAGCAGCCCGTAGATGATGCCGCGATCGACCTGCTCGTGGATCGCGCGGTCCACATCGGGGTAACAGTAGCCCAGCGTGATCGGCCCCAGCCCCAGAACGTAGTCGATGTACCAATTGCCGTCCACATCCTGGATGCGCGCGCCAGCGGCATCCTGCGCGTAGATGGGGAAAGCCCCCAGCGCGAAGGCCGTCGCCCGCTTGCTGTTGGTCTGCGACCCGCCCGGCACCAGCTCGATCTCCCGTCGGTACAGATCGAGCGACCTGTCGTAGCTGCGCGACCGTGACATGCTTCTGCCTCCTTGCGGGACGGCCGGCACACGCGCCCCGGTAGCGGCCGGTTCACGTTGTCCTGCCGGGCCGCCGCCCACTGAGGTGGATATCGGGCACGAAGCTCAGACCGCGCGGGCGCACGCTTTCACCTGGAGGAGCAACACAGGCCACGGCACATGCCGGCCGCGGCCGGTAACAGCCGGTGGGCGCCGGCGCCGTCTCGCCGCCCTCCCCCTCGCCTGCGCCGAGGGCTGTGGACGAGCACCCCGCATCTTGTGCGGCGCCGCGTCGCGCAAGATCGGCAGGGCCGTTTGACAACACCCCGGCCGCAGGTATAATGCCTGAGTTGGCGCACAGACCTCCCGCGCGCGCCCGGCGCCCGGAGGCGACTTCCACACAGATGGGTCTCTTCCTCAGACTCCTCGAGTTCGCGGCCCGCTACCGCGCAGGCCTGGTTATGTCGATCTCCCTGGTCTTCGTCACGACGGGCCTGGGCATGGTCCCCCCCTACCTCACGCGGCTGCTGGTTGACAGCCAGCTCTCCAACTACCACATGCTCGACCCCGCCACCAAGGCATCTGTTCAGGCCGAACTCTGGGCCCTGGTGTTGAGCGTCTGCGTCTGGCTGCTGGCCCTGCGGCTGTCGATAGCCGTCATCGGCTATGTGCGCCGGATGATCATGGTGGTCATCGGCAATCGCGTCGTCTTCGACATTCGTCAGCAGCTCTACAGGCACCTGCAGCGCCTGTCCATGCGCTACTTCCAGTCTCACTCCACCGGGCGCATCATGACCCGCATCCTCTACGACGTCCACGCCGTCCAGCAGACGCTGACCGGCAACCTCGTGGACATCATCACGAACAGCACCACCGTGCTGTTCGTCTTCGGACTGGTCTTCTTCATCAACTGGCGACTGGCGCTGGTCGCGGTCGCCGTGCTGCCGCTATATGTCATCAACTTCCTTGTATGGCGGCCGCAGATCAGGCACGCCTCCCGTGAGGCCCGAGAGCAGTTCTCCGCCGTCTCCGGGCAGCTCAACGACGCCATCTCCGGCATCCGGGTGATCAAGGCCTTCACTCGCGAGCGCTCCGAGTCGCGCCGATTCGTGCACGAGATTCGCGAGATCATCGACCTCAACGTCAAGGCCGGGCGTGCGAGGGCCTTCCTCTCGGTCATCTCCACCCTCCTCACCGGCATGGCCACCATCGTCGTGATCTACGTAGGCGCCCGCGAGGTGCTCTTCGCCCAGCGTATGACCTACGGCCAGCTCATCCAGTTCAACGCCTACATGGGCATGCTCTACAGCCCAATCATCGCTCTGGTCACCATCAACGACCAGATTCAGGTGGCCATGGCGGCCATCGAGCGCATCTTCGAGCTGTTCGACACCGCGCCGGACATTCAGGAGCGCCGTGACCCGATCATCCTGCAGCGCTGTGAGGGTGAGCTGGAGTTCGACCACGTCTGGTTCGCCTACGACCCGAACGAGGACGTGCTCAAGGACATCGCCTTCACCGCCCACCCGGGGACGGTCACCGCCCTGGTCGGGCGCAGCGGCTCGGGCAAGTCAACGCTGGTGCATCTGATCCCGCGCTTCTACGACCCCACGAGGGGCCGCATCCTGCTCGACGGCATCGACCTGCGCGACCTGCAGATCACCAGCCTGCGCAACCAGATCAGCATGGTTATGCAGGAGACATTCCTCTTCGCCGGGACGCTGCGCGATAACATCAAGTACGGCCGCCCAGACGCCACCGACGCCGAGGTCGTGCAGGCGGCCATCGCTGCGAACGCCCACGAATTCATCACCGAGTTCCCCGACGGCTATGAGTCGCGCGTGGGCGAACGCGGCACACGCCTCTCCGGCGGCCAGCGGCAGCGCATCTCCATCGCCCGCGCCATCCTGCGCAATCCCCGCATCCTGATCCTGGACGAGGCCACCTCGGCCCTGGACTCAGAATCCGAGGCCGCCATCCAGGAGGCCCTGGAGTATCTGATGCAGGGCCGCACGACCTTCACCATCGCCCACCGGCTCTCCACGGTCATGAACGCCGACGAGATCATCGTGCTCGACTACGGCGAGATCGTCGAGCGAGGCACGCACGCCGAGCTGGCCACCGCCGGCGGGATCTACGAGATGCTGTGCGAGGTGCAGTTCAAGAAGGCCGTGGAGAAGATGGAGGAGCACGAGGAGGCGGTGCGCGAGAGGCGCCGCGAGCGCAGGAGGAGGGACAAAGGCACCTCCGGGGAGCCGCCGGGCTGATGCCGCCGCCCGCGGCCGCCGGCTATCCCGTCGAGACGCCCGCCTCCCCCACGCCCACGCCGAAGAACGCGCCGTAGAGCGCCGCCGTGCCGGTGTTGTGCGCCAGCGCGTACCTCGTGCCCTGCCACGCCGCATAAACCTCCTCAAACTCGAGGAGGGCTCGATCGCGGACATCTGCCGGCTGTGCAGCATCTCCACGACCGCCCACTCATCGCGCTCGTCGATGATAGGGTGAACGAAGATGTCGCCGGGATCCCTGGTGACGGCCTTCGGACCGCCGTTGATCGCCAGTGCGCTCATCGCCGTCGGCTCCTGGGGGTCTCACGGTCGCTCTCTCGCCTTAGCTATCTCGTGTTCGCGTTCTGCGCGGATTGCCCTCTTCGGCAGGACTGCGCCTCCGCGCGCCGAAACCATCATCGGCATTTGAGCGACTGCACGGCGGGATACGGCGGCCATCGCCGGCGCAGGTGGGAGCACAACGCGCTCTCACCTCCCAGCCCGACTGTCGCCCGCAGCGGCCGAATCGCCGGAGAGGAGGCGTTCCGATGCAAGAGCAGAAGATCGAGGTCCGCTGCCCGTTCCTGGACATGATGCGCGACTACTTCCCGCTGATTCCGGTGGTCGTGCCTATTCTGTTTCCGATCGTGCCGCTGCTCTGCATGGTCGTGTACGTCACACGCATCGCCGCGAGCGCGAGACACATCGAGCAACAGCTCGACGAGGTCCTCAGCGCGCTCCGGCGCATCAGTTGAGGGGACCGATTCGATGAAGCGGCTGAACCTCGCCGCGGCCCTGCTCACCTACGCGAGTGCACTCTGCGCCGCGCAGCCCTACCTGCTGGAAGACTTCAACGATCCGGAGGCACTTGAGGCTCGCGAGGCCGTGACGGTCGCGCGCAAGCCCGCGGAGTTCAGCCTAGAGCCCGATGGCGTCACCGGCGGCGCAGTCACCGTGCGCCTGCCCGGAATGGTCAGAGTCACCCTCGACCCGGCTCTGCTGGAGGCCACCTCGCACTGGGACGCCTGCAACGGCATCTCGTTCATGGCCCGCGGGGACGGCTCCGACAACTGGGGCTGCATCGAGCTCGGCGGAGGCGGCTCGAACAGCCGGTTCACCTACAGCCTCTACTTCCCGCTCGCGGACACCGGGTGGCACGAGGTCCGGGCGCATTTCAGCGAGCTGGTGAGCACCGACGCAGCCCTGTACGGCATCGGCGAGCCGGGCATGCTTCCCCGCAGCGGCATCGCGCGCATCACCCTCGGAGACCGCTGGACCATCCACTGGAACAACGCGCCCAGGCCGGAGCACTCGTTTTCCGTCGACGACCTCCGCCTGATCGCCGACGCCCCCGAGCTGCCGCCGGCGCCGGCCGCCCGTCCGCTGGAGGAGGTACTGCGCATGATGCGCGACGGGGAGCCCGTCGCGATCCAGTGCATGGGCGACTCCATCACCGCCGGCACGGGGCTGCCCGACCGCGACACCCAGCGCTACGCCGTGCTGCTGCAGCGCGAGCTCCGTGAGCGGCTCGGCCACGATGGCATCGTCTGTTACTCGCGCGCGGTTGGCGGGGCGAAGCTCAACCACGGCCGCGCCTGGTACCGCCGCGACTTCGCCGGGGTCGAGCCCGACATCGTGACCATCGCCTACGGCTACAACGACAAGTCGGGCGCCTTCCCGGCGGACTACCTCCGCTACTCGCTGGACGACTACTGCCGGCGCATCGCGCGCGTGACGGACGGCACGACGGCCATCTGCGCCATCACCACGCTTCCCGGCGGCGGCTCTCGCTTCGTCATGATGGACGACTACGCGCAGCGGATCCGCGACCTCACCGACGAGCGAGCGGACGTGAGCTGCATCGACCTCGCGGCACGGATCAAGGCCATGGGGCGTGAGGCATGGGGGGCACTGCTCGGGGACATGGCACACCCAAACGAGCAGGGACACGAGTGGCTCGCCGAGGCCATCGCTGACTGGCTCATCGAGCGCATGGAGGGCCTGCAGTAGCAGCGGCGTCGCCGGGCCCGCAGATCCCCCCTGAGGCCGCCCTCACGAAACCTCATCGGTCCCGGAGGGCAGGGGTGCCTGCCCCGGCTGTGGCCCGAGCAAGATCGCCCATCGCGAACCAAGCCGTGCGGAGGGCCGGCGTGCCTACGCCGCCCGACGTTGAGGGGTTGCGGCGCCCACGCTCCCCTCCCGCCACCGGGCCTCGAAGCGGCACATGCTGTCAACGACCAACGAGCGGGCGGGCCGGGCAGCCATCCTCCGTGCGACGTACGACCAATACCCCGCGCCACAACGCGTGCGGACGGGGGGCGTCCGCCCCACGGGACGACTGGCAACGACGGCGACGCGCCGCAGGCGACAACGACCAGGGCGCGGTCACGCCAACTCCCGCTTCACGACCTTCCCCGACGGGTTGCGCGGGAGCTCCTCCACGAACTCGACCTGGTGCGGCACCTTGAAGGATGCCAGCCGCTCGGCGCAGTGGCGCCTGATCTCACGCTCGGAGACCTCCGCGCCCGGACGCGGGACCACGACCGCCTTCACCACCTGGCCCAACACCGGGTGCTCGACCCCCACCACCGCTGCCTCCACGACGTCCCGGTGGCGGGTGAGCACGTTCTCGACCTCCACGGGGTAGACGTTCTCGCCCGCGACGATGATCATCTCCCTCGTCCTCCCGCGCAGGAAGACGAAGCCGTCCTCATCAATGAATGCCTTGTCGCCGGTGTGCAGCCAGCCCTCCTCCAGCGCCTCCTGGGTTGCCTCCGGCCGCTGGTGGTAGCCCGCGAAGATGCTCGGCCCGCGGATGAGCAGCTCGCCCACCTCGCCCGGCGGCAGCATCCGGCCCTCCTCATCCACGATCTTCGCGTCGAGCTCGGGCACAACGCGGCCGATCGACTCCGCGTGGCTGAGCGCGAACTCCGACGGCAACACGGTGGTCACCGACGTGGTTTCGGTGAGGCCGTAGAAGTTGTGCAGCGCCACATCCGGGAACAGCTCCCGCAGCCTGTGGATGGCCCGCACGGGCATCGGCGCGCCGGAGTAGGCCAGCAGCCGCAGCGACGAGATGTCGAATTCTCCGAGGCTCGGCTCCTGCGCCAGCAGGATGGTGGTCGTCGGCACCGTGAACATCGTCGTGCAGCGATGGCGCTGGATCAGCTCCAGCAGCTCGCGCGGGTTGCTCTTCGCGCTGATGACCATGGTGGAGCCGAGCTGCAGGGAGGTGGGCATGATGGTGTTCAGGCCCGTCACGTGGAAGAGCGGCACGATCAGCAGATGCACGTCATCGCGCCGGAAGCCGTGGCCGCGGATGGTGGAGCGCACGTTGAACAGCACGTTCCCGTGCGTGATCATGGCGCCCTTGGGCAGGCCGGTGGTGCCTGACGTGTAGATGATGGCCGCCACGTCCTCGGGTGCGATCTCAGGCACATCGAAGCCGGGCCCCGCATCTGCCGTGAGGGCATCGACGGCGATGACTCCCTCCGCCTCCAGGCCGATGCCCAGCACCACCTCGACCGCGTCCAGGTCCTCCAGCGCCTCGCTCACGGTCGGCCAGGTGCGCTCGTGCGCGATGACCACCCGCGCGCCCACGTCACCGATGATGAAGCGCATCTCCGGGGGCGTAAGGCGCACGTTGATGGGCACCGCGATGGCTCCGGCGCGGATCGCGCCGAGGTAGCAGACCACCGAGTGCAGGCAGTTGGGCATGACCAGCGCGACGCGGTCGCCCGGCCGCACGCCCACGTGCGCGCGCAGCGCCCGCGAGACGCGCGAGACGCGCTCGCGCAGTCCCGCGAACGAGACGGGGTCGCCGCGGTAAATCGCGGCGACCCCGTCGCCGAACTCGTCGGCGGACCGATTGAGGAGGTCGATCAGGTTGCGTGGCCTCTGCAGCAGCCTTCCCGCCACCTTCCGTCGCCTACTTCGTCTTCGCTGCCGTTAGACGTTCGCCCGCAGCCAGTCCAGGCACTTGCGGTAGCCGATGTCGCCGTCCTCGGAGCCCTCGTACTCCGCGCAGTAGGCGCCGTCGTAGCCGGCATCCTTGAGCGCCTGCACGGCCACGTCCAGCGGGATCTCGCCGTCGCCGAGCGCCGCGCCCTGGTAGTCGGCCCGCGCGTTGCGCCCGTCTTTCATGTGCGTGTGTTTCACCCACGGCGCCATGGCGCGGTAGATACCGGGCAGCTCATCGACCTCGTACCCGAACCAGCGGTAGTTCATCGTGTCCATGTTCGAGCCGACGTAGGGGCTGTCCACCGCCTCGAAGACCTCAAGCTGCAGTTCGTAGTCGTTGCTGACCACGCCGTGGTTGTCGATGGCGAGGTGGATATCCAGCTCCTCACACATCGGCAGCGCGGCCTCAACGCACTTGATGATGGCCTCGGCCTGGCGGTCCTCCGGCACCTCGTCCTTGGGCCGGCCGCCCTCGGTGCGAAAGACGTTGCAGTCCATCATCAGCGTCAGTTCGGCGATGCGCCGCGCGCGTTCCACCTCCGCCGCGATGGCATCGTCGTCGAGCAGCACGAAGTCATTGCCCAGCGAGACCGCGGAGCAGACCAGGCCCAGCTCATCGAGCAGCGCCTTGAGCTGCCTCGTGTTGGCGACGGCGTCCTCGCAGTCCTCGGGCTCGAGGTCGGTATGGCGCAGCTCGACGCACTCGAAGCCCGCGCCGGCCGCCCAGCGCACAAACTCCTCAGCGGTGTCGCCGGGCGCCCTGTAGTGGATCAGACCAAGCATCATGGTGCTCTCCCTCACATTCGCGTGACGTGCTGTCCGGTGTGGCGTCAGTTCCCCGTCCGGCTCCGTTGACCTTCGCACCGCCGCCCTGCCCGGCAGGCATGCCCGACGGCCGCGGGCCCTTCACCGTTTACTCGCCCTCCGCGAGTCGCTCAACTGCCGCCACGATCTCCTCGGGCGACAGGTCGCAGGCGACCGTCAGGCTGTCATCTGACCACGACTTCGCCCACGCCAGGTCCTGGCGGGCGGCGTCGGCGTCGAGCGGGTGCAGCATCTCGTCTACGGGGTTGAGGAGCGCGACCGGCCGCGGGGCGATCAGCGCGGGCAGGTCGGGCAGGTCGTACGCCTCAAGGGCCTTCGGCACCCAGAAGTACTCGCGCAGGGCGTTCCACTTGCGCTCAATCAGCCGCGCATACGAGGAGAGCATGCCCACCGTCGCGACGCCGGCCACTCGCTCGTCGGCCATCGCGGCGGCCAGCGCCCACGTCCCGCCCAGGCCCTCGCCGACCAGGGCGTAGCGACCAATCCCGCCCCGCTCCGCGTCGAGGTAGTCCATGACGCGCATCAGGTCGAAGGCCCGCGCGCCCATCATCGTCCGACCGGCGCCGGCGTAGGAGATCGCGTATCCGTCGCGCTGCCAGTGCGTCCGGTCGTACTCCACCACCCTCGAACGCGCGCCACCCTCGATGTCCAGCTCGCCCGTGCCGCGCACGTCCACGGAAACGACGCGATGCCCGTGCACGGCGACGGCGAAGGGGAGTGCCTGCGGGTCGTACGCCGTCGGCTTCCCGCCCTCGGCGGCGTGGATGATCGGCGGCCCGGATGCGCCGCCCGCCGGCTCGATGATCAGCGCCGCGACCTCGATCCCCTCCTCGCTCTCGATGCCGACCTTGCGCACCGACAGCTCCGGATGCTCATAGGCACCCGCCTCGCGCCAGGGCGGGGCCTCGCGCTCCGCGCCGGGGGCAAGCCCGAGCTTGCGCAGCACCAGCGCCGTCCGCTCCGCCACGAACGCGCGCCGCTGATCCTCCGCCGCGGGGGGGTTGGGCCGCTCCGGCGCCATCTCCTGCATGAGCCGCGTGTCGAGCGTCCACGGCAGCACTCCGCCCAGCGAGCTCTCCACCAGCCCCGTCCCGGTGCACCACAGCTCCTCAGCCTCGAGGTGCTCGATCTCGCCCTCCTCCCGGCCGGCGTCGATGCCGAACCAGCGATTGAGCCACTCATAGGCGGCCTCGCGCTTCGGCCGCTCAAGATTGTGGACGCCATCCACCCACTCGAACTTGTGCGCGTCCGCGGCGCCGAACGTCTCATAGAGCGGCTGCAGCCACTCGTAGCGCGTCTCATGGTGCGTCTCGCCCGAGTCCTCTCCCACGATCCAGATCAGCGGGCGGGGCGGGATGAGGCTGATGATCTGGCGGTCGAACTCGCGCTTGCCGAGGAAGTAGGTGTTCTCGCACGAGCCGCCGGGGTGCGCGGCGCAGCAGACCTTCACCGCCGGGTGGCAGGCGGCCGTGAGCAGAGCCATCTGCCCGCCGCCGGAGTTGCCACCCACGCCGATGCGCTCGGGGTCGATGACGTCGGTGCGGGTGAGCATGTAGTCCACCACGCGCACGGTGTCGCGCGTGCGCAGACCGCTGAGGCTGCGTCCGACGAGGAAGCCGCGCCGCACCTCGTAGTGGTGCTGACCGACCGGCCCGCCGCACCTCCCCAACTCCTCCGGCGGCTCCGCCCAGTAGATGCGCTCGCCCTGGCCGATCGGGTCGAGCGCGACCGCGACGTAGCCCTTCTCGGCCAGCCCCAGACCGAACTCGTGGTAGAGGTGGTAGCCCTTGCCCTCCGCGGCGTGGCCGATGGTGATGCAGATGCCCGGCGCAGGCAGGGGCTTGCTCTTCGGGATGTAGACGTTCAGCGGCACGTAGAGGCCCGGCTCGCTCTCGATGATGACCTTCTCGATGGTGCAGTAGTCGAGCTCGATCTCGCCCACCTTGCGGGGGTTCAGCGGCGATCCGCTCTCGCCGGTCCAGCGCCCGAAGATGGCGGGCAGCAGGGCGCGCACATTCGCCTGATACGCGCGCACCTGCTCGGGCGTGTGCAACGCCTCGATCTCCTCGCTCACGCGCGCGAAGTCCGCCTGCTCACGCCGGCCTACCTGGCGGGCCAGCATCAGGCTCGCCTCATGGCGCTCGCTCGGGCTCTGGTATACACGCAGGTTGTTCGGCGGCGGGAGATCCTCGGCCGGCAGCAGCTCACCCTCGAACCTGCGCACCGGTGCGAAATGCAGCTCGACCACTCGCGCGCGCTCGCCCTGATCGGCCTCCCCCACCACCGTGACGCGGCTGTAGCGCTGGATGTCAACGCCTTCGAAGGTGTGCTCTCGCAGCTCCTGGGCGGCGTCCGTCTCGCCCTCCACCGCATCGGCCGTCACGGTCCCAACCTCGACGCCGTTGACCAGCAGGCGGATGGTGGAGGCGCCATCGGGCTCGTCGATGTAGCGCAGCGTGACGTCCCAGCGCGCGGTCGCCTCATGGAAGATCGTCGTCGCACGGCCGACCCGTCCCTCCTCGGCGGTCTGCAGGACCGTCCACTGCGAGCGCTGCGCGATCTCGTAGCCGTCGAACTCTTCGAAGTGCCGGGGCTCGTAGGTCGTCTCGTCCATGTCAGGGGGCAGTGGCGCGCCGGCGACGCCCTTCAGCTCGACGTCGTCGAACCACGCTCTGCCGGCTCCTCTCAGCCCGACGTAGGGCATCACGTAGCAGGGATCATCGGGCGCGGTCACGGTCACGGAGACGCGCGTCCAGTCGCTGGTGCCGGTCACGTTTCCACCGCCCGGCTGCAGGAGGATCGCCCCGCCGATGCCGATTGCGTATATCTGCACACCGGCCGCCCCCGTGGCGTCCTCTGTCCTGACCCAGGCGGAGAGGGTCGCCTCGGTGCCCGGCTCCAGGCCGATGCTCTGGTCAGAGCCCGCGCGCCAGCGGTCCGGGACGAGGTACTCGTCGCTGCCCTCGATGAACAGGCTGCGCTCGCCCGTGTGCGCAACGCCCTCGGCCCACTCGAAGCGCGAGGTCGAGCCCGGCGCGGGCCGGGTCTCCCAGCCGAGGGGACCATGGCGGTCTCCCAGCTCGAAGGACGGGTTTGGCGCCAGGTTCTCGGTCCGGTCTCCGGCGGGGTCCTGCTCCTGGCAGAGGGCGGCCGATGCCAGGAAGGCGCCGACGAGGCAGGCGACAGCCAGAATGCCACTTGGCCGAGGGCACATCGCACTCTCCCCTCGCGGTCAATCGCGTCCGCGGCGGCCACCCACGCGCAGCGCGCCCGCCCCGGCGGGGGCAGGCGCGCCTGATTGCGACAGACCGGCTCCGTCCGGTCGCTTGCACGCCGTCGCCAAGCCCGCTGCCCGCCCTCCGGGCTAGAACTCGCCGCTCACGCGCAGGCCCAGGCCGATGGACTGATCGGGAGTAGCGATGATGGACGTCGCAGCCGTGGGGCCCGCCGCGTTGGTGAGGAAGGCGTCAACACGCACGTCGTCGTCCTCGGGCTGCCAGGAGCCGCCGACGGACCACACGAAGTCACTGGTTGGGTCGTTGGTCGCGTCGTCGATGCTGTTCTCTCCCGTGAGGACGAGCTGCACGTCGCCCATCGCCGAGTACTCGCCGAGCGGGTGTGAGACGCCAAAGCCGACGGCGAAGACGTCGCCGAAGCCGTCTATGGTCTCGTCGCCCACGCTCGGGGAGTCATCGAACCCGATATAGCGGGGGACAAGCTTGAGGCGAGTGCCGCGCGCGTTCATCCACTCGACCGGGACGGAGATCGTCGGGATGACGTCATCCGACAGAGCGGTGGCCGGAATCTCGGTGTTGGTGCCCTCGAGATTGCCTATGGGGATCTCGAAGCCGGGCATTACCGAGACCGTCGTCTGCCCGCTGTTACTGGCTTCCTGGTAGGCCAGCCACTTGAAGCTCAAGCCGACGAGCGTCGCCGTCGAGTCGCGGACCACGTCGGCGATCGGGTCCTCCCCGCTGGTGTCCATGGTGAAGATGGTGAATTCGGCTTCGGTCTCCTCACCGGCTCTCACCCGGACGCCGGCCGCAAAGGTCTGATTGCCGTCACCATTGAACAGGCGCAGCTCACCGCCCCCTACGCCGCCCTCCTGCTGGTACGGCTCCGCGCTCGGCAGGTTGGGGGTGTTGTAGCTCTCGGCCCACGCCACCCCGGAAGAAGCAAGAAGCGCCAGGACAGCTACTGCGGTAAGGCTGTGACGAAGGATGCTGGCACCAAGCACGGTCATCCCTCCCGGTCTGAATGGAGAGTCCCTGACGGGCCCGCACGGCCCTGGTGTCTATTGGCGCCGAGGGCCTACCCCCGGCAGCCCACGCAGCGTATCGTGAGGGAGGTTAGCCGCGCGGCCTCCCTTTCCCTCCTTCACGAGAAGGAAATCACCCGGCGGCAGCGGGGGAGATCGCCGCGGATCCTCGCGCTCCTCCGCGGCGCCTATCTGGCGTGGGCGATGATCTCCGCCAGCTCCCGGCGCGCCCGGGCGTAGTCCTCCGCGTCGTGGCTCCAGTCGCCGAAGGAGGCGGCGATGTCCGCCACGATGGCATCCACACGCTCGCGGGCGTTCTGGGGGCGCACCATCACCATGCCCTCCGGGCCCATGACCGCGTGGGTGCGCCCCGACTCGCCCGACGCCGCGGCCATGACCATGTACTCGTAGTCCTCCAGCGCCTCGCGGATGAGCTTGAGGCGGATGGAGGGCACGGGGCCCTCGATGCCCGCCGGCGGGCCGGGATACAGCAGCATCCCCTCGCCCCAGAACTTCTCACGGAAGTGCGGGGCCTCCCACACGCCCTCCATCGTCTCATACTGGCTCCAGTAGACGCTCGACCAGTAGAGGAAGCCGGTGATGTCGTAGTGCCAGCTCACCCAGAAGGGCGCGCGGAAGTTCAGCGGCTCCACGTCGATCTGCCACCACGGAGTGCCCTCCGCGCCCTGGCACAGCGCCGTGTAGCTCCACAGCCTCTCCCCCTGCTCCAGCCGCTCGCGCGCGGTCGCCTCATCCCACAGGCCCCAGAGCGGGCACCAGATGTCCACCGCCCCGTAGAGGTCGCCCCATTCGGGGTTGCTCGTGACGGTCTGCTCGGTGCACATGCGGGCGATTTCGGGGTCGGCCTCGTGGATCAGCGCCCCCTGCCGGCGCACCGTCTCGTACTCCTCGGCGTCGTTCGGCTCATCTCTCATGTAGATGTAGGCCAGGTCGAGATAGCCGAGGTCGCGCAGCCAGTCTGCAATCGCGCGCAGGTAGGCCTTGCACTTCTCGGGCTCATCGCGATAGCGGAAGGGGATGGCCAGCGCGTTCACGTGCTTCTCCTCGACCAGCATGCGCAGCCGCTCGGCCTCGCCGTGCTCCTGGAGGCCCTCCTCCTCGGACCACTCAGGCCAGATCGGGCCGAAGGACCCGGGCACGGCGCGGTGGCGCAGCATCTCGTCGATGTAGAGGTCCTCCACGCGCCTGAACTCGTCGGAGTCCGCGTCTATCCCCAGGCCCTTCGCCACCCGGCTGCCGAGGCTGCCGAAGCGCGAGCGCATGGCGATCTCCGCGGGCAGCTCGAAGTTCCAGACCTCCAGGTCAACGGGGACCTGTGCCAGCTCGATGCTCCCGGCCGCCACGCTGATAGTGCCGGTGTAGCGTCCGGCGCGAGTGCCCGCAGGCACGAAGAGGTCGCACCAGACCTCGGCGTTCTCTCCCGGCTCCACGTCGAAGGGCGCCGCATCGTAGGTTGCGCCCTCAAGGTCCTCGCCGGTCTCCCGATCGAGGAACGGGATCAGCGCATCAGGGTACCATCCGGTGGGGCTGTCCACGCGGTAGCTCGGCTCGGTGATCTCCAGGTAATGCGCGCGGTATAGCTCGAGGTTGTAGGCCGAGATCGCGCCACCGGGGCCGTTGAGGCTGCCGGCGACCACGCGCACGTCGCGCAGCGGGCGGTCGCCCGCATGCACGATGAGGCGGAAGGGCTCGTACTCGTTCGCCGCGGCCCCCAGCCGTGCCGCGGTCTGCGTGCCGGGCGGGGTGCTCTTGAGCACACGCTGCCAGGGCGAAGCGACCCAGACCGTCGCATCCTCCTGGGCGAACGCCATGACCGGGATGCAGGTGAGCAGCAGGGCCATCAGCAAGATCTGCATGGTGGGACCTCCTCGGCGATCACGTGTCGTTGCGTGCCACACGTCTCCCGCAGCTATGGGCCCGCCAGCAACCGCTCGATACCGGTACGTATTGCCACCTCGTTGAGGCGTTGTTGCAGCGCCGGCGGCGTTCGAGGGCTGTTGTTCTGGATCTCGGAGGTGATGATGTGGAGGCGATGGTACAGGTCGCCCCACCGCTCCACGAAGTACTGCCGCTGCTGGCCCGTGTAGCCCAGCGGCCTGACCTCCTCGCACGGGTGAGCGCCCTCAAGCTCGCTCCACGCCGCCACGATCTCCTCCGCCCACTCGCGCTCGTAGCGCTGGATCTCCGGCGGCTGCTCGTCGAACAGGCAGGGAAGAATCATCATCGCGTTGTGGGGCGAGTTCACGAACTCCGTCTGGTGCAGGCTCAGGGCCTGGTCCCAGTGCTCGTGGCGGTCGAGCAGCTCGAAGATCCACCGGAAGAGCGTCGAGGAGTGATGGCGGTTCGGCTCCACCCAGTGGTGCTCGTCTATCTGCTCGTAGACGATGCCGATGCGCTCGGGCAGATTCTCCTCCTCGCGGTCGTCGAAGATGTCCACGCGCTTCCACATCTCGCCGGTCTCGGGATCCTCGCCGCGCATCCAGCACCAGAACTCATCGTTGCTGTACTTGCTCCCGTCCCAGGCTTCGACGGGCGCGCGGGCGGTGCCGTCGGGGTTGGCGTCGGGCATGAACACGAGTTGGCACTCGCGCAGCACGCGCTCGTTGTCGAACTCACTGGGCTGGCCGTCGAGCGTCCGGCCGGTCAGGAGCTGGCTGATCACGTTCATCTGCGCGGCGATGGGCGCGGGCTCGTGCGCGTGCGGCTTGAAGAACATGGCCTTAGCCTTGCCGGCGTCATCGACCGACCGGTCCGTCACCGTCAGCGCCCACACCGGCCTGCCGGCGAACTGCGTCTTGCTCTCGGCGAGGAAGATGTCGCCATGGTCGGCCGACCACTGAGCGACCTTCGCGTCCACCTCGTCCGGATGCGAGATCCAGGCGGGCTCGAGCATCGTTCAGCCTCCGTTCCGCGTCGGTGGATGGTACTCCCACGGCTCCGGCTCGACGTCCGGCAGCGGGACGTGGTTCCAGAACTCGGTCCCGCGCCGCGGTCCGGTGCGTATGTCCGGCACGCTGATGGGCTGTCCGCCCAGCTCCGCCGACCGCGCCGCGAGAATCCCCGGCACCGTGTAGTCGCACATGCGGTAGACGTCGATCGGGACGTGCCGGTCCTGCAGCAGCGCGCGCGTGAAGTACCAGGCGGTCTTGAGGTCCGCGCCCGCATGGCCGGTGGTGGTATCGTCGTCCGGCGCGGCCAGCCCGATGTCGTAGACCTTCCAGCCATCTTGCACACCCATGTCGCGGTCGTTCAGCCGGCAGAAGCCCTCGTGTCGGAACCACTCGAGGCTGCCGAGCGTGCCCATCAGCCGGTAGTTGTGCGGGTGCGGACGCTGCGTGTTGAGGCTGACGGTGATCTTGATCATGCGCCCCGCCGCGGTCTGGAAGAGCGCCGTCTGGGCGTCCGCGCGCAGCGGCGCCTGCTCCTGCCACCACGGCCCCTCGCGGCAGACCACCGAGGTCACGCGGTCGTCGAGGACCTCCAGCAACGGGCCAAGCTCGTGCGTCAGGTACTGGATCGGCGGCTGGTCGGCCCGCCATGAGGGCGGCAGGTCGGTCAGGCCCTCCTCCCGGGCCTGCAGCGGCGTGGTGCGCTCGTTGCCGGGCGTCACGAGGGTCGCGGGCAAGTAGTGAACGTACTCGCCCTCGGCGTACGAGACCTGCCCGATGCGTTCCTCGACCACCCACTTGCGGAAGTAGCGCACGAAGTCCCAGAATGCTGAGTTCTCGCCCAGCATGTACTGCCTGCCCGAGGCCTGAGCGGCCGCCACGATGCGGTGGGCCTCCTCCACCGTGAAGGCGCCCGGCACCTCGGAGATGACGTGGCACCCGGCCCTGAGCGCCTTGATCGAGTGCTCGGCCTGGCGGCGGCCGTTCGTCGCAACCACGACCGCGTCCGGCTCCATCGCCAGGAGCTCGTCGTACTCCTCGACCAGCCGTGCCTCCGGCACCACCTCTCGAACGTTCTCGCGAAGGTGCTCGTATCTGTCGGCGCACCCGATGATCTCGACGTCATCCAGGTAGGCGTAGTTTCTCACATGGGTCCTGCCACGCCGCAGGCCCAGGATTCCGACGCGGAGGTTACTCATCTCTCAGTCTCCCGGATCAAGCAATGGTCGAACGGATGTTTGACGCGAAACAGTGTAGACGCGAATCACGGTCAGAAGATAAGCTGGCTCGGCGACTCGTAGTCCCACCGCTCCGGCTCAGTCTCGGGGATGGGCACATGCTCCCAGAAGACCGTGCCGCCGCGTGGGCCGGACCGGATGTCCGGCACGGTGATCGGCTGGCCGCCGAGCTCGGCCGAGCGGGCCGCCAGGATTCCGGGCACTGAGTAGTCGCACATGCGGTAGACGTCGATCGGCACCTCGCGGCCTTCGAGGATCGCCTTCGTGAAGTAGTACGCGGTCTTGATGTCGGTGCCGCCGTGGCCGACCGTCTTGTCGTCCTCGGGCGCCGCGCTGCCGATGGGGACGCACTCCCAGCCCTCGCGCTCCTCGCGGTCGCGGTCGCAGATGCGGCAGAATCCCTCGTGGCTGAGCCACTCCGCCCCGCCCTCCGTCCCGTGGAGGCGGTAGTTGTGCGAGCCGGGCCGGCGCGTGCTGAGCGTCACGGTGATCTTGATGAGGCGCCCGGCCGCGGTCTGGAAGAGCGCCACCTGCGCGTCCGCGCGCAGCGGCGTCTGAGTCTGCCACCACGGTCCCTCGCGGCAGACCACGGACACCACGCGGTCGTCGAGCACCTCCAGGAGCGGCCCGAGATCGTGGGTCAGGTACTGGATCGGCGGCTGATCGGCGCGCCACGTCGGCACCAGATCGGTCCGGCCCTCCTCGCGGGCCTGCGCCGGCGTGTAGCGGTTGTTGTCCGCGTCCATCAGGCTGTACGGCAGGTAGTGCAGGTACTCGCCCTCCGCCAGCGAGATGTCGCCGAGGCAGCCCTCGAGCACCCACTTGCGCCAGTAGCGCAGGAAGTCCAGGAAGCACGAGTTCTCGGCCAGCATGTACTGCCGGCCGCTCTGCTGGACAGCGGCGACAATGTGGTGCGCCTCCTCGACCGTGAAAACGCCCGGCACCTCCGACATGGCGTGGCAGCCGGCCTCAAGGGCCTGGATCGCGTGCTTCGCCTGGGCTCGACCGTTCGTGCACACGGCGATGGCGTCCGGCTCCATCGCCAGTAGCTCCTCATACTCCTCCACCATGGGCACGTCCGGCGCGATCTCCTGCGCGGCCTCGCGGATATGCTCGTGGCGGTCGGCGCCGCCGATGACCTCCGCGTCCTCCACGCGCATGAAATTGCCCAGGTGCGACCTGCCCCGGCGCAGGCCCAGGATCCCGACACGCAGCTTCTTCATGGTAGCGACTCTCCTTGGCGATCCGTCACACGTCACCAGTCATAGGCCTTAACTAACGACACACAGCCGGGCAAGCAGGAGGGCTCGCCCCTCACGAACGGCTAGGACAGGGGGGAACACCGAACGGCCCATTACCGGCACACTCGTGGCGCGGCACGATGTCGCGTGCCCTTGTCGTGAGCCAGCAACCGGCGTCTACCGCCCCTCGCTCATTCGCGGGCGGTCGAGGGGCGCTTCGTCGTCCCAGATCTCCCACATCGCCGCCTGCACCCAGTCCGTCATGCGCCGGCCCGCGTCGGCGATGAGCCGCCGCGAGAGGATGGGCTTGGCGCCGTAGCCGCCGCGCATGGCCTGGTCGGTGGTGGGCACGTAGCCGACCCAGTCGTTCGCCAGCTCCACCACGAAGGTCCACGGTGCGGGCGACCAGTGCTTGATCTCCAGCCCCCACTTCGTGAAGACCTCGGCGGGCAGGCCCACGATCATCATGTCACCGAAGCGCATCACCTGCAGCGGGACCCGGGCGATCTGCCCGTCAAGCTCCCACCGCTCGACCGCGCCGATGGTCGCCTTCTCGAAGTACTCCAGGTCGTCGCGCTGCTTCATCGCCTCGATCTCGGCCATCAGGTCATCGTCGCGGGTGTAGTACGGGATCTGCAGGTCCTCGTACTTCGAGCCGCAGCCGGTGCCCTCCATCGGCTCGGCCACCTCGATCGCCGCGACCGCCAGGCCCGCGTAGGTGCGGCCCATCTGCATGGCCTTGGCCTCGCCCTCGCCCGGCTGGCGGGTCTCGCGCCAGAGGCGGTGGTTGATGTCGCCGCAGCACCCGTTGGCGAAGAGCGTGATGGCCTGCTCTCCGTAGACGCCGGCGATGGCGCGCTCCATGATGCCGGGCCAGTCGGCGGAGACGAAGTCCGCCGACCCGCCTCCGATGACATCGGCGTGCATCGGGTAGTTGACGAGCACCGCGCGGACCGTGCCGTCGTGCTCGCGAACGCCCAGCGCCAGCAGCTCAGGATCGACCGGTCCGGCGTGCCCGAGGACGCCGCTGCTGGAGAAGACCTCATCGCCATCGCGCGTGCGCCCCAGGCGGTTGCTGGTCAGGCAGTGCTCCTGCTGGACGCCCGGAAAGAGCAGCGCGTCGAAGGTGTCGTTCGCGGCGGCCTCCGCAGTGTCGGCGATCAGGCCGGGCAGCGCGTCCAGCCACTGCTGCGGAATCTGCCAGCGGCCCCCGCGCACGGGCGGGCCCGTGTGCGTGTGGGTGGCCGAGATCAGGATGCGGTCCGCGGGGATGCCCGTCCGCTCGACGATGCTCTCGCGCGCGGGGTCGGCCCACTCGCGCAGCACGTTGACCAGATCGAGTGTCGCCAGGCAGATGCGGCAGTCCCCGTCCTCGAGCACCAGCGCGCGGCAGTGCAGGTCGTCACGCACGCGCGAGCCGATGCGCTCGTGGTAGTAGCCGGCCAGCGGGACCTCGCCCTCGGGGGTGATGACGGTCCGGGCCACTCCGGCGCGAATCTCGGGCAGCCCGTCGGTGTCATAGGGTGACGCGGCCATGTTGCTCACTCCTCGCTGTTGCTTACACTTCGGCGGTCAACGCTCAGAGCGCCGGATGATGTCCTGCTGCTCCGCCTCCGGCAGGAGCACGAAGTACGCGTTGAACCCGGCGACGCGGACCATCAGATCGCGGTGGAAGTCCGGATGGCGGACAGCGTCGAGCAGCGCCTCCCGGCCCACCACGTTGACCTGCAGGTGCAGGCCCCCCAGGTCGAAGTACGCCTCCATCAGGCCGCGGATGACCTCCGCCCGCTTCCGCGTTTCGGTCTCGCCCAGGGACACGGCGAGCGTTGCCGCGCCCGCCGGGGCGCGATGAAGCGGCAGTGCGGCCATTGACAGGAGCTTCGACGTGGCGGAACATCGCGCCGTCCCGGCCGACGGCGAGAGGTTCTCGCTGAGCGGGTCGCCGGACGCCCGGCCGTCGGGCGTTGCGGGCGTATGCTCGCCCAGCCGCAGGTGGGCCATGTGCGAGTAGAAGCCCGGCCACATCGCGAGGCGCTCCATGCCCTCCGAGGCGCGCTGCACCTCATCGGCCCACAGGTCGCCAACGCGCGCGGTCAGATCCCGGACAGCCCGGTCATCCTGGCCGAAGCGCGGCAGCTCGGTGCGGATGCGCCGCCGCAGCGCCTCATGGCCCGACCAGTCGGCGGAGAGGATGCGGGCGAGTTCGGGCAGGCTGACGCGGTCGCCCGCATCATCGCCGAAGGCCACCTCGCGGATTGCGGTCAGGGAGTCGATGGCTGTCGCGATCCCGGCGAAGTAGTGGTTCAGGTGGCTGACGGGCGCGGCGGTCCAGCACGACTCGCCCGCCTCGAGAGCGGCGCGCACCAGGCAGGAGTAGAGCAGCGGCGTAGCGTCACGGTAATGCTGCGCCCAGCGTCGCTGTGAGGCCTCGCGACCGCGGGCCAACGCGAAGCGCACCTGCTCGGCGAAGGCGGCCCATAGGTCCTCGAAGGTCGCAAGCCGATCAGGCTCGGGGGTCGCTGCGCCCGCCATCTCCCCGCTCACCGGGTCGCGGCCGCCGGTCATGGCAAGCAGCACCATGCGCGGGACATTGTAGAAGCCGCCCGGGCCGCTCCCGGCCTCAAGGCCGGGGACGAAGGCGTTGTGGCAGGCGCTGTGAGCGTAGCAGCGCGCATCGGGCTCCGGGACGCCGTTCTCGACCAGGCCGGGGATGACCACCGCGTCATTGTAGACGGTGACGGGCAGGCGATCGGCCATCAGCCCCGTGATACTCCCGAGGAGCGCCGCGTCCATGTCGGCGTGGTAGCGGAGCAGGAGCGTCGGCTCCTTGTAGGCCAGGCGGCGGATCGCGTCGGCGATCGCAAGGGACAGCTCGTTCTCGGCCGGGGCGCCATCCCGGGTGACGCCGCCAACCGTCACGTAAAGGTGGCTGTAACGACAGGGCGAGCGGCGGTGATTCGACTCGAAGTCCGACGCGTTCCCGGCGGTTTGCGTCAGTCGCAGCAGGAACATCGCCAGCAGCGTCACCGCATCGTCACGCGCAAGCTGGCCGCGCTCGATGCTGGTACGGTAGAAAGGCAGGAGGTACTGATCGACCCGCCCGGGCGTGACGTCACGCCCACCCACGAGGCACGAGAGCGCCATGTGCACGATCTGCAGCAGTTGCAGCGCCTCCGGCAGGTCCACCGGCGGGTCCCAGGCGACGCGATCGCAGCGCGCGGCGATCAGCTCAAGCTCGCGGCGGCGCCGGGGCCCGGCATGGCGCGCCAGCTCAAGCGCCCTCGACGCGTACCGGCGCAGGAGCGTCGAGACCGCCTGCATCGCCGCGATGGCCGCTCTGTAGAACTCGGCCCGCGCGGCATCACCTGGCAGCACTGAAAGCCGCTCTAGCGCATATGCCGCGATGCCACCCAGGCCGCGCTGCAGGAGCAGATCCCACTCCGGGACGCAGATGGAGATGCCGTCGAACCACCCGGGCACGCCCGGCTCCACGAACAACTCCGGGCGCCGGGCGATCAGCGCCTCTTCCTCGGCGCTCGGGATCACTGCGGGCATCTGGCCGACGATGGTATCCTCGTCCAGGATGACGGGCGTGATGCCCTCACAGAGGTCGCGGAGGACGGCTGCCTGGCGCGGCACCCGCTCCAGCGACGCGTGCTCGCGCTCGGCCGCCATGAGGATGCGGGCGCGCTCCATGCACACCAGGCGCTCGTCCTCAGCCAGGCGGCGCGCGCGCAGGCGGTCGAGCCGGGTGGCATCGACCGCGACGGGTGCGCCTGCCTGCTCAAGCTCGGACATCGGCTTGCTCTCCATACGGGCAACCATCTGACCGCCGGGACCGGCGCAATGGCGACGGTTGCCGCTTACCCGCGGCTTCCAGCTACTCCACCATCCGCCACATCAGCACCTGAGCGCTGTCGGCGATCCGGCGACCGGCGTCGGCGATGAGCCGGTGCGACTGCGTCGGGCGGGCGCCGTAGGCCCAGCGCGAGGCCTGGTCGGTGGTCGGAATATACCCGAACCAGGCGTTCGAGAGCGACGCGACCGCCGTCCAGTCGGTTGGCGACCAGCGCTTGACCTCCAGCCCCCACGCCGCGAAGACCTCGCTGGGCAGGCCCACGAACAGCAGGTCACCCAGGCGCAGCACCTGGACCGGCACCTCCGCGACGTCGCCGTCATGGGTCCACTCATCGAAGCAGCGCACCCAGGCCTCGTCGAGATACGGCAGCTCCTCCTGCGCGCGCAGGCTCTCAATGTGCACGCGCAGCTTCTCAGTGCGGATGTAGTACGGGATCTCCAGATCCTCCCACGCGACCGCGATGCCGCCGCTCTCGAGCGGCTCGGCCTTCTCCGAGCAGTTGATGGCGGCGCCGGCCAGCGCCCGGCCGACCTGCACGGCCTTCGCCTCGCCGCTCTGTGGCAGGCGCGAGGGCTCCCAACGCCTGTGGTAGACGTCACCGTTGGGCGCGTTGAGCAGCACGGTCACGAAGTCATCGCCATACATGCCGCACATCGCGCGGGACAGCTCGCCCGGCCAGTCGGCTGAGATGAAGTCGGCGCTCCCGCCACCGATCACGTTCGCGTGCATGCCATAGCAGGCTACCATGCCGCGCGGGGTACCGTCGAACTCGCGGATCCCCAGCGCCAGCAGCTCAGGGTCGGTCGGGCCGGCCGGGCCGATGAGGCCCTCCGCGCTGGTGCCCATGTGCTCTGACCCATCCCTGAGCCTGAACACGCGGCAGACGCCGGTGTCGTCCACGGTGCGACCCGGGAAGAGGAGGGCGTCGAACATGTCGTCCGCGGCCGCTGAGACGGTGTCGGCGATCGCGCGCGGCAAGTCCTGCAGCCACTCGGGATTGACCCACTCGCCGCGGATCGCCGGCCGCACCGCCGGGCCGGTGTGCGTGTGGGTGGCGCAGATCAGCACGGCCTCCTCGGGCATGTCGAGGCGCCCGCCAATCATCGACCGCGCCTCGTCTCCCCAGCCGCGATCGACGGCGATCAGGTCGAGGCTCACCAGCACGACGCGCCTGCCCTCGGACTCAAGCACCGCGGCGTGGCAGTGGAGGTGATCGCGCACGCTCGTGGCCTCGCGGTCGTGGAAGAAGCCGGCCATCATGGCCGGGATCGGTGGCGTGATGCGCGTGCGCGCCAGCCCGGCGCGGATCGCCGGCAGACCGTCGGTGTTGTACGCTGAGGCGGGCATGGCGCCCCTCCGGAACGGCGGGAATTGGGAATGGGCAATCGGCAACAGGGAAGGGCGACGACGAACGCCGTCGCGGTCTACGTGTCATTCGGCGGCACTGCGCTGCCGCCCTCACCCATGCGCGGGCGGTCGTGCTCGGCTTCGCCCTCCCACAGATCCCACATCGCGACCTGCACCGCGTCGGTCATCTTCCGGCCACCGTCGGCCTCCAGACGCCGCGACAGGATCGGCTTGGCGCCGTAAGCCCCGCGCAGGGCCTGGTCGCTCGTGGGGATGTAGCCGAACCAGTCGTTGGCCAGCTCGGCCACGAAGGTCCACCGGCCGGGCGACCAGTGCTTGATCTCCAGCCCCCAGCCGACAAAGACCTCGCTGGGGATGCCCACGATCGCGACGTCGCCCACGCGCATGACCTGGACAGGCACCCGCGCGACCTCGCCGTCGTGCGGCCAGTCCTCGAAGGCATCGATCACGTACCGGTCCCGGGGGCTGATCTCGTCCCCGGCGCGCAGTTGCTCGACCTCCGCGCGCATCTCGTCATCGCGGGTGTAGTAGGGAATATCCACGTGGCGGAAGATGCAGCCGATCTCGCCGGTCTCCAGCGGCTCGGCCAGCTCGGTGGCGTCCACCGCCAGCCCGGCCATGGCGCGCCCCATCTGCGTCGCCTTCTCGATGCCCTTGCCGACCCATCGGCTCTCATACCAGTGCCCGTGGTTGATGTCGCCGCAGGTGCCCTGCAGGAAGACCGTCACGCACTGGTCGCCGTAGATGTTGCGCAGCGTTGCGGCCATGCGGCCCGGCCATCCCGCCGAGATCCCGTTGCCCCCGACCGTGTCCGCGTGCATGGCGTAGTTCGCCACCATGGCGCGCACGGTGCCCTGGCGATCGCGCACGCATAGAGCCATCAGCTCGGGGTCGATGGGGCCCGCCGGGCCGAGCGTTCCCTCCTTGCCGAAGACCTCGCTCGCGTCCGGGCGGCGGCCAATGCGGTTGCTGCCCATGCGGTCCTCGTAGCCCCGCGCAGGCAGCAGCACGGCGTCGAACATCTCCTCGCACGCGGCCTCAACCGACGAGGCGATCAGCCCCGGTACGCTCTCCAGCCACTCGTCGTTCGTGGGGATGATCCGGCCCCGTCGCATCTCCGGGCCCGTGTGCGTGTGCGTGGCGCAGATGAGCGCGTTGCCGGCCGGGATGCCGATGCGCTCTTCGATGCGCCCGCGCGCGGGGTCGGCGATGTCGCCCGGCATGCAGATGACATCGCAGGAGACCAGCGCGATGCGCTCTCCCCTACTCTCCAGCACCAGCGCGTTGGCGTAGAGCGGGTCCTCGACGCGGTCTGAGGTGCGCGGCGTGAAGTAGCCTGCCAACGCGGTGCCGACCGGTGGCGTGATCTCAACGCGGGCCGAGCCCGCGCGTATCTCCGGCAGCCCCTCCATGTCGATGGGTCCGTCGGGCATGATGAGTCGCCTCCACGATACGCCAAATGTCAGTCCGCAGGCGATTCACCGCCGCCAGCGCTTTGCCCTCCCCCGCACAGTGCGCCGGCCTGCATTCCCCGCTGCCGGTGCTCGGCTCGCTGCAACGACCCGCGCCCTCCACGTACGCCACGAGGCCCGCACGCCCTTCTCTCGGGCGGAAGTGTCGCGGAAGGAAGGCGCGCCGCCACGGGCGAAGGGGCCCCTGCCGCAACCCGACCGTCCGGAGGTGCACCCATGAAGGCGACCGCCGGGCTGCTGGCCGCGCTGATCGCGGTCAGTGCGTGCGCCGCACCCGATCCGCTTGTCCCCGTCAGTGATGAATACGTCACCACCAGCCCCGCCTACACCTACATCCTCGACCGCGGGCCCGTCCTGACCGACGAGGGCGAGGTCGATCGAGAGTATGTCGATCTCCTCGCTCAGGGGCCGCCGAGCCTGCTCGAGAACGGCAACCTCACGCCCGGCCACCCCTACTTCGGCCCGGTGTGTGATCTAGGCGCCCTCAGGGCCGGCGAGGAGGTGCCGGTCGACGAGTTCGTACGCCGCTATGCGCAACGCCGGGAGGCGATGCCTCGCTACATCGAGGCCGCCAGGGCGGCCGGCGTGGACCGCGTGATCGCCTACATCTGCATGATGACCACCGGCGGCGACCCCGAGAAGCGCACCGGATTCTGGGCATTCTGGGACAACTGGGACGCGTTCGAGGACTTCAACATCCCGCCGCGGCCCGAGCTTGATCCGGTCAACTGGCAGCAGCGCCAGCCGGATGGCTCCCCGGTGATCGCCTACCGCCGCGATCACCCGCCCTATCACCCCATGTTCCGCTGGACGAACTGCATCAACAACCCCGCGTGGCGCACCTACCAGCGCTGGGTCACCGAGGAGGCCGCGCGCGTTGGGATCGACGGCTTCTTCGTGGACAACGCGGGCACCCAGCACTGCTACTGCGAGCACTGCCGCGCGGGCTTCAGGGAATGGCTCCGCTCACGGTACACGGACGCCGAGATCGAGGACCTGTTCGGCGGCGACCTGTCGATGGCGCCCGACTGGCGGCGCGGAACAGATCTGCGCACGGCCGAGACGCTGCTGTTCTGGCGTGACAGCATCCACCGTTTCCTCGGTGACATCCGCGAGTGGGGCTCGGCGATACACGGCAACTTCTTCGTCTTCCCCAACGGCCTGCACAAGCGCCACTACCACATCGCCACCAGCTTCCGCGACTGCGACCTGGCGATGGACGAGAACTCAGTGGGCGGCTTCGGCACCCATCCGGGGCAGATCACCCAGCACATCGTGGCCGGGATGTATGACCAGCATGTCAATGACAACATGCTCGCGTACAAGTACGCCACCGGCGCGGGCTTCCCGTGCCGGATGAACCTGCTCTGCCGAAGCGGCTACCCGACGAGCGACTACGGCGCGCTCGGGCCGAACAAGTACGTGGGGGCGCTTGGCATCGCCGAGGCCAGCGCGTTCGGAGGAGGCGGCTGCTACCTGCACCGCGGTCCGCGCCACGCAGAGTGGCTGATCCCGGTCCGCGCGAAGTGGAACGCCTTCTTTGACCGCTGCGCGCGGGACCTCGCGGGCAAGTACCCCTGGGGCCAGGTGGCGATCTTCGCCCCTGTCGCTCCCAGCTACTTCAACGACAGGATGACGTATTCGGGGGCCGAGCACACGCTGCGGACGCTGCTCGAGCGCAAGATCCTCGCCGACCTGATCACCGAGAACACCTTCACCGCCGAGCGCCTCGCGCGCTACGAGGCGGTCGTGGTCCCGTTCGTCGCGATCATGTCCGACGCGCAGATGCAGACGCTGATCGACTACGGCGACGCCGGCGGCACGCTGGTGCTCATCGGCGAGGACGTCGCGAGCCGCGATCGATTCGGACGCGACCGCGCCGAAGCCGACCGGCAGGCGCTGCTGGACGCGGCGGCCCTGCACACGCCCGCCAGCGTGGATCAGGCTCTAGTAGACGGCGCGGCCCTGGCGGAGCTGCCGCTCGGCGCGCGCAACGAGGCGCCACTGGTGCGCATGGCGGCCTACGTGGATGACCCGGAGGCGCCGACGGAACTCCTTCTGCACATGGTGAACTACGATGTGCACCTGGGCATGGATGAGCCGAGGCTGAACGCCGTCAGTGACCTGGCGCTGACGGTGCCGCTGCCCACGGGCACGGTGGCGACCGGGGCGACGCTCAAGCGCCCGGACGCGGACGACCTGCCGGTCGCGGTCGCCTGCGAGGGCGGCACGGCACGGCTGACAGTGCCTGAACTGAATATCTACGCATACCTGCGCATCCCGCTGCAGAGAGGTGAGGGCCAGTGAAGCGCATCGTTGTCGCGATGGTCTTTTGCGGAGTGCTCGCTGCAGGGGCATGGGCACAGGAGGTGACGTCGCCGGTCCTCCGGCACACGCACTACTTCGTGCTGGTGGATCCGGGCGAGGCGCCGGAGGTCACGCTCGAAACGCGCGCGTTCTATGACTACCATGAGGGCGTGACCGTCAAGATCACCGACCCCGGCGGCGACGTGCGCTTCGAGGGCATGGCGCCGCTCGGCCAGTCCCTGCACGCGAAGGTCCAGGGCGAGCCGGCGGACGCGTTCATGGTCACCGCCGAGCCGGGCATGAACGGGATCGTCTTCAGCGCGAACGTGCCCTGGTGTGTGTTCGTGGGCGGGCAATGGGGCCTCGGCAGCAACAACGACGTGCCACCAATGTACCTGTGGGTGCCACCGGACTGCGAGCACTTCACCGTCGCGGCGATGGCCGGATCGCCCGGCGAGTCCGGGCGCATCATGGTGGACGATCCCTCAGGTGAGCAGGCGGCGGCGATGGACAGCACCTTCGACGAGCGGGAGGAGACGGTCATCGAGGTGCCTGCCGACCACATGGGCGCTGTCTGGACGCTGCGGTGGAGCGACCCCGAGGTCGCGGAGGGGCGCCTCGATGACATCAACACCTTCGTCGAGGGCGAGCTGACGCCCGTCCTGTGGCCGACGGCGGAGTGGGCCCAGCAGTACGGACAGACGCTCTGGGAGCGCCACCGGGCCGCGACCGCGCCGGAAGAGTAAGCCCTAAGCGGCGATTGTGCGACTATCCGGCCGCGCCACGGGTATGACGTATTCAGAGACGGGTGTTGGGCGGACAGGGGGCCGATCGGCGTGAGGACCCGAATCTGCGCTGCGGTCGTGCTCGCGGTTGTCCTGTCAACGTGCCTCGGGATCGCGCAGGAGGACACCGCGAAGCCATGGGAGACCTGGCGGCCGCCCGCCGTCGAGATGCCGGACCCCAACGCCTGGGAGATCTACCTGCTGGCCTTCGAGCTGGAGGAGCATATCTACGAGCGACTGCGGGAGGAGGCCGGGCTGCCTCCCAGGCAGGAGGAGGCGGATCGGCCACCAGAACCGATGGCGGTCGCCCCGCAGCAGCCACCCCTGCTGCGATTCGGCTGGGGGCATGAGGAGCCGACGGTCGAGGAGTTACAGCGCCTCGCCGACGCCTATGATCCCGTCTTCGCCGCTCTCGAGGCGGCGATGGCCGGCGAGGCGCAGCCGCCACCGATCCGCTCGCTTGCCGATACCGAGGAAGCCTTCCCGCACTTCGCCCACTTTCGCGAGGCCGCGCGCATGTTCTCGGGCCGGGCGCTGCTGCACCGCAGGGAGGAGCGGTCGCTCGAGGCCGCGCTTGACTGCATCGCGTGCGTGCGACTCGGCGCGGACGTCGGGCAGCAGCGCAGCCTGATCGCGGGCCTCGTGCAGGTCGCATGCCAGGCCATCGGCGAGGCGCGACTGCGCGAGGATATCTCCACGCTCGACGGCCGCGAGGCGCGGATCGCGCTCAACGCGCTGCAGCGTGCGATGGCCGACGCAGCAGGCTTCGGCGAGATCATGGCGGGCGAGGCGATCGTGGGCAAGACACTCTTCATCGAGACGATTGCCCCGGCGCTCGGAGACGAGGCCAGGCTGGCCCAGGTCTACGGCGATGAGAAGCTGGCCCGCGAGGCACGGGGGGTGACCGCGCAGGAGACATGGCCGTTGATGGTCGAGGTCTTCGAGCGGCGCACCGAGCAGGCGCGCAAGCCGTACTGGGCGCGCGAGGCGATTGAGGCGCCCGAAAACCCGATCGTGGGGCGGTCGGTCTCCGCATTAGAGCGCGCGGGGGGCAAGTTCGCGTACATGCAGGCGCGCCTGCGACTCGCCGTAGCGGGCCTCGCCGCACAGGCGTTCAGGGCCGATGCCGGCGTCTACCCCGCCACGCTCGATGCGCTCGTGCCGGACTATCTGCAGGAGGTCCCGCGCGATCCCTTCGCCGACGCGCCAATGCGGTCGATCGCGCGCGATCCAGTCTCCCGCGCCCATCCGGCGGCCGGTCGGGAGCCCACGGGCGCGGGCGTGCTGACGATCTACTCCGTCGGCCCCGACGGAGATGACGACGGCGGGGCAGACATCGGCCACGACCTGGACGCGGACGGCGACATCGCGCTCGTGCTGGGGGCTGACTGAAGGCAGCACGGTCTGACCAACGCGAGTGAGGCAGAGCCATGCCGCCGGCACCGGGCGGGCGAGGGAGCGCGGCGGCACCGGCGGCGGCACGAGCGCCGGCAGCCGACGGCGAGCGTACTGCGGAGGGACCGCGGGGGCGAGGGATGATTGATGTGAGGACGCGAAGCTGGATCGCGGTCGTGCTGACGGTGCTGATGCCGCTTCGCGTCGCTCCCGCGCAGGAGCAGGCCGCCGAGGCGAAGCCGTGGGAGGCCTGGCAGCCGCCGTCCGTCGGGATGCCCGACCCGAACGCCTTCGAGCTGTACGAGCTGGCCTTCGATCTGCAGGCCGCCATCCAGGCACGGCTGGAGGAGGAGCACGCGGGCGATGCCGAGCCGCCGCGCCTGGTGCTCGATGCCGCGGACGGCCTCGACACCGAGACGACCCGCACGCTCGCCGCCGCTTACGCGCCGGTCTTCCGCACGCTGGAGGAGGCCATCGCCGGCGAGGCGCAGTTCCCCATGCTCACCGATCCCGAGCAGCAGATGCCGTACTTCGCGAAGCTGCGCGAGGCCGCGCGCATGTTCTCGTCGCGCGCCAGGATGTACCGCGCCGACGGGCGCCCGCTGCGGGCCGCGCTGGACGCGATCGCGTGCATGCACATCGGGGCGGACGCGATGACACAGGGGACGCTCATCTCCGGCCTGGTCGGGGTCGCGGTGCAGTCGATCGGCCTGCGCGACCTGGACGCAGCGATGCCCGCGATGGACGCGACCGAGGCCCAGATAGCCCTCAATGCCCTGCGCCGCGCGGCGGCCGAACGCGCCAGCTTCACGGACGTTATGCGCGGCGAGGAGACTTACGTGCGGCTGGCGATGATCCGCTACTTCCCGATGTTCGAGGAAGCGCAGGACGCGGCGGATCGGCAGCTCGGCCCCGAGGCCGCCGGACAGCTCGGTGCCATGGAGCCCGCACGCACATGGGAGGAGATCGGCCGCTACTTCAGCGACCTCGCCGCCCAGGCGGACAGACCATGGTGTGAGCGCACCGACCCGGAGGAGCCCGCCAACCCGCTGCTGGCGAACCTGACGCCAGCGTATCGCGTCGCGTCCCTCAAGTTCGCCGTTATGGAGGCGCGCTGCGCCCTTGCCCAGGCGGCGCTCGCGGCCCACATCTACCTCGCCGACACTGAGGGCCTGCCGGAGTCGCTCGACGCGCTGGTGCCCGACTACCTGCCTGACGTCCCGCGCGATCCGTTCGCGGACGCCCCGCTGCAGGCGGAGTACTTCCCACCGGAGCGCCGAGCCCACCCGGCCACCGGCCGCGAGCCACAGGGGGGGGAGGTCCTGGTGATCTACTCGCTTGGCCCGGACGGCAATGACGACGGGGGCCAGGACATCGGGACGAGCGTGGACGCCGACAGCATCGGCGACATCGCCCTGGTGCTGGCGCCGGACTGAACCGGTGATCGCGGGAAGGCGGGCTGGGCCTGCCCTCTCCCCGGTCAGTACATCAGCCCGACATCCCCCAGCTCATCGAGGCGGTGCACGCCGTCGCGGACATGGAAGAGCGATGGGAACTGCTCGGCCTCGGCCGTCGATGACGCTGGGATGAACTGCATCACGTTCAGCTCGACGCCGTTGCAGGTCGCGCAGTGCGCCGCGAGGCCCGCCGCATGCACCGCGCCGATATTCGGGTTCGTCAGGTCCTGCAGCGCGTAGGGCCGGCCGGTCAGCTCGCACCAGGCGATCTCCAGCAGCGCAAGCGAGTGCCCCTTGCAGGTCTTCAGCGCCGGCCCGCTCCAGCCCAGCTCCGCCGACAGCCGCAGCTCATCGATGCCGGTCACGCCCTCGTCGGCCAGCACCGGCTTGCGCACCGCGATGTCGCGCATGTCCCAGGAGTTCGCGGCCAGGTCGCGCTCGGTGGGCTGCTCCAGGTAGTCCAGCGCCTCATACGCCTCCGCATCCGTCTCCTCCAGGGCGTTGAGGAACTCAGTCACCACCCACGGTCCCTCGCAGCCCTCGTTGGCGTCCACCTCGTAGCGGATCTCGCCCCCGAGGCCCTGCTCGGCGCGGATGGCCGCGATCTCGCGGTAGACCGACGCCACCCACTCGGCCTCGGCGCGCGGCTCGGCGCCCTTGACCTTGAGCTTGAAGCAGCGGTAGCCGCAGCGCCGGATCCACCCCTCCACCGACGCGGGCAGGCCATCGCCCAGGTCGTCGGCATGGGCCTCGCGGAGCGCGTCGTTGGTCCCCACCACGAGCCAGGCGTCGAGCGCCCGGCTCTCCCTGCGGCGGATGAACTCATCGAGGTAACGCCCCTCCCCCGGCTCGCCGAGCCACCGCGACAGGTCGCAGCGGAGGAACTCACGCGAGAGCGCCTCGTAGCTGGAGATGCCGTGCAGGCGCCCGTAGGCGTCGTGCAGCGCCTGGTCGAAAGGAGACAGGCAGACCAGCGCGGCAAGCGTCGGGATGCGCTCGGTGATGAACAGGCGCTTCCCGACGGGGATCGCGAGGCCGTCGGCGCGCTCGTGAAGCTCCACGCCATGTTCGAGCGGATGGCGCGGCCCGATGCACCAGATGGGCATGCGGTCGCGGATCTCGATGCACATCTGCTGCATGGCGTCCACGCGCTGCAGGAAGCCCAGCTTCGACTGCGGCCAGGCCCAGATGGCGGAGAGGAAGACGGTGCCGCGGCCGGCGGCCGTGCGGCCGTCGGCGGCCTCGACCGTCACGGTGCACCGCGCCTCGGTCGCCTCCTCGATGGTGCCGCCGGTGAGGATCAGCGGCGAGCGCATGGGGTAGTCCTCGAAGGTCACTGTCGCGTCCACGACGCGCACGCCACGCTCCGACATACCGCATCCCTCCACAAGCAGCTACATTCGGAGAGCTGTTTCCCCGCTCGGCCTCCTCCTCCCTTGCATGGCAGGCGCCCGTGCTCGCCTTGGCGAATACGTCTTCAGTCTAACCAGAGGAGGTACGACCCTGAAGCTCGCGCTCGTCGTCACACTGATCTGTTTAACCGCCGCCACACAGGCGCAAGAGGAGCACGCATTCACCGACCACGGAGTGGGCGCGGCGGTGGCCGAGAGCCGCGGGTTCGTCGCCACGCAGGGCGCGCAGGGTAAGCCGTTGCTGATCGCGCTGAGCCTGGACCAGAGCCCCCGCGGGTGGATTCTGCTTATCGACCCGGACACCGGCGAGGCCGAGCAGTTCTACTACCCCGAGGGCGTGCCGAACTCCGCGCCGTTTGCGTCGCTCGTGAGCGAGAACGGGCGCTTCTACACCTTTGCGGGGAAGGTGCTCCTGGAGTTCGACCCGGTGGCGCGCGAGTGGCTCTTCGACGGCGTGCCGCCGCAGGCCGGAAGCTGCGTGACCGGCAGCGCAATGTGCGACGGGCCGGGCGGGCGGATCTTCGCGGGCATGCACCCGAACTGCCGGCTCGTCAGCTACGATCCGGGGACACAGCAGCTACGCGAGCACGGGCAGCTTGATGAGGCCGAGCACTACGTGAGCTACCTTGTAGCCGATGACGCCGGGTGGCTCTATGCCGGCATCGGTACGGCACGGCAGAACGTGGTGGCATTGAACCCGGCGACCGGCGAGCGCGTGCAGATCCCCGCCGAGGACCAGCGCGGGCACGGAACCGGCTACGTCTTCCTGGGCACGGACGGGAAGGCCTACGCCAGGGTCGGCGAGACGTGGTGGCGCTGCTACGCGGGCGAGGCGGAGGAGATACCCGCAGACCAGGTGCCCGGCAGGCAGATGACCGGCGCCTTCGGCTGGGGCGCCAGGACCGCCACGCTGGCCGATGGCCGCACGGCCACGCTCAACCTGCCGGAGCGGTACATCGACGTGGGCCCGCCCGGGGGTGAGACGACGCGCATCGAATTCGACTACCAGTCCGGGGGCGCGAGTATCACGTCGCTGGCGGAAGGGCCCGACGGAGCCATCTACGCCTCTTCCTGCCACCCGATGCACCTGGTCCGGTACGACGCGGCCGCAGATGTGCTGACCGACCTGGGCGCGGTGCCGAAGGTGGGCGGTGGGAACTTCTGCGCCATGGCGAGCGCCGGCGACTGCCTCTACGCCGCGTCCTACTCCGGTGGCTACGTCTGGCGCTACGACCCTGCAGCGCCGTGGCAGCCCTCTGCGGAGGAGGCGCCGAATCCACTCGCGCTCGCGCAGTACAAGGCCGATCTGTGCCGACCGCGCGCGTGTGTCGCCGACCCGACCGAGCGATGGGTGGTCTCGGGCGGCTTCGCGGGCTACGGTCTCTGCGGGGGCGGGCTGGCGATCCATGACCGCGACACGGGCGAGACCGGCCTGCTCACCCACGAGCAGCTTATCCCCTACCACAGCACAATCACCATGCGCTTCCTGCCCGATGGGAATCTGGTCGGGGGAACGAGTATCCACACGCCCGGCGGCGGGCATCCCCAAGCCGAGGAGGGCGCGCTCTACGTCCTCGACTGGGCGACCCGCGACGTGGCCTATCAGACGGTACCGGTGCCCGGCGCGCCCGAGGTCGTCAGCATCGAGGTCGGCCCGGACGGGCTCGTGTACGGAGTGGCGAGCGGCACCCAGCTCTTCGTGCTCGACCCCGTCACGCGCGAGATCGTCCACAGAGAGGACCTGTCCGCCTACGGAGGCCCGACCCGGCAGACCTTCGTCCTCGGCCCCGACGGCATGATCTACGGCGCGTTCTCCTCGGCCGTGGTGCGCATCACGCCGGGGAGCTTCGAGCACGAGAAGCTGGCCGACCCGCCCACGGGAATCAGCCACGGAGCGGTGATCCACGACGGGCGGCTCTACTACGCGCGCGGCTCGCACCTGTGGAGCTACGATCTCGGGATCGAGTGACGCATCAATGCTGCCCCATGGCCCGCCGGGCCATCTCGTCGGTCGGGACCACCAGCGGGTCGTCCGAGATGCAGATCAGGTCCAGGCGCGGGTTGACCTCGAGACTCGCGCCCTCGCGGGCGTAGACGCGGAAGGTGAACGACCCCGCCTCAAGCGGGTAGGTGATCGGCCGGCCGGGCGGCGCCTCGCGGCTTCCCGAGCCTCGCCCGGTCCAGTGCCACCGGGCCCCGTTTTCCCCGCAGTTGCCGAGGACCTGATGGTAGTCGAGCCTCAGCTCCTCCCCCGGCCTCAGGATGCCAAACGAGGCGTCGCCGCCCTTGGGGTACCGCACTCGCGCCCACACCGTCCACGGTCCGCTGTAGGGGAGGTCCACGCTGTACTCGGCGAACCACGGCTTCGGATCGTCGAAGCTCGGGTTGCCCGTACAGACCAGCACATCGCCGCTGAGGGCACCGTCGTCCTCGATGCCGACCGTCGAGCCGAGAGCCATCTCGCCCTCGAGCGCGTCGCACTCATCAGCCCGGATGACCACGAGCTCGGGCGGACGCAGCGTGACATCCGCGTTCGCCAGCGCGGCCCGGAGCTCATCGGGCGCGATGGCGGAGCAGTGCACCGTGCTGCGCTCGGCGCCGAAGGGCAGCACGGCGGCGCCGCGCGCCTCGCTGAACTCAAGGGCCTCCCCGTCGAAGCCGGTCAGGGTCAGCGCCGCCGGGGCGAGCGCCAATCGCAGCCAGCCACGGCGCCCGCGGTAGTGCCAGAAGGTGGCGACGCTCCCGTCGGCCGTCTCGCCCACGAAGGCGCGCACGTCGTGCGTGCCGCCGACCTCCGGGACCTCGAAGACCTCGACGAAGCGCACGTCGCCACCGTCCTGGAGCATGACGAAGTCGCGACCGGTCTCGGCCAGCGGCGCGATGACCTCCTCAGGTAGCGCGCGGTCCATGCGCAGGCCCTCATAGCGGCGCATCATCGCCAGGATCGTGGGCGTCAACGGGTGCTTCTGCATGGTCTCGAAGTGTGTCTGCAGCGACACCGGCGCGTCGAGCGCCAGCGACTTGCACATGAGGTACTCGAACTCGTCGAGCTGCAGGCCATCGGTGTTCTCCGCCGCGGGCCAGATGCCGAACCAGCCCAGCTCGGCGGGCATCATGTCATCCTGCAGCGAGACGACGCGGCGCACGGAGCGGTCGATGTGCTCCTTCACGGTGGGCCATTCGTCGATCTCACGGCCGGAGAGGATGGCGCCGCGGAGGGTGTTGAGGTAGGTGTCCACCGTGCCGCTGCGCGCGAAGGAGTGCCAGAGCCGGTGTGTGAGCACCGTGCCCATGTGAATGATCGGGCGCTTCTCGAACCGGCGCATGGCCTGGCGCTGGAAGTTGGTCGAGTAGTAGTAGAAGCGCCGCCGGTCAACGTCCTCGCCGCCGTCGAAGTAGACCATGTCGAAGCCGCAGTAGTTGAAGATGCCCGCGATGCGGTCGGCGACCTCGTCCATCAGGTCGGTCTCCTGGTCGATAATGTAGCCGTTGATACAGCCGTCCACGCCGTAGTGCCTGACGGTCTCGCCGGCGTGGTGGGCCGCCGCGACGGTCCCCCAGGCGCCGCGCTCGCAGTCGAGGAAGGTGTTCCAGGCACCCTCGGGGCCGATGGCCTCGTACTTGATGATCTCGTCGCCGATGATACACTCCCGGTGCTTCTGGACGCCGCCCTCCCAGTGGGCCTGGGACGCGATCGGGCTGCCCGCCCATTCGCTCAGGTCGCCGGTCACCACGATCTCGCCGTCCCCGGGCCCGATGTCCCCCGCGAGCGCGTCCTGCCTGTCCACCCAGAAGCGCCGGTCGGGGACCGGCGTCACGTAGGCATCGGTCTTGGAGACCTTCGAGACGAAGCAGTGCATACCGACCAGGATGCCGGCATCGTGCAGCCGGTCGACCGCGGCCTTGAGGTCCTCTCGACCGTTGGGCCAGCCCTCGCGGAAGACGTAGTGGCCGACCCTCGTGCACCACGCGCCGGAGGACATCATGACCTGCCCGATCCCGGCGCGATGGCAGTAGTCGATGACGGTGTCCACGTCCTTGGGGCCGAAGCCGAGGAACCAGTAGGAGCCGCGCACCAGGTCCGTGTCCTTGACCGGGGTGCCCGAGGCGTCCTCGTTCGTCGGCAGGCCGAAGGCGTGCGAGGCGTCGCGTGCGACGGCCTTGAAGCGGGCCGTCGGGCAGACGATCAACGCGACCGCGGCGCCCTCCAGCCGGGGGCCCGGCGCGTCCTGCGTCACCGCCTGCAGCCACGCGTGCTCCCTGCCGCTGGCGACGCAGCGGACCTGGAGGTTGCCGGCCATCAGGCAAACGGCGGTCTCGTCGTCCCAGCCGATGTTCAGCATGCGTCCGACGTGCTCGTTCACGCCCACGGGCAGCCGCAGCGTGACCCGGTCCGGGCGTGTCCCATTGACCGCGCGCAGCGTCAGGCGCAGCCAGTCATCGGCCGGCTCGGCGGCGTACTCCAGCACCGTGTCCACGCCATCGAAGCTCAGCGCGAAGCCGCCATCCACGGCCCGGGCCGCGATCGCGTCATGTGCCTGATCGCCAATATGCACGGCGGCGACGGGCCCCGGGTCCACGCGTGAACACTCGCGACCGCTGACCGCCTCCGTGATGGACGCCAGCGTGGCGTCGGCGTTGAGCGTGAGGCTGCCTGCGGGCCATTGCAGCACCGTCTCGGCCATTGCGGCTGCACCCCCGGCGACGACGAGGATCATCGCCGCGCACATCGCGCGGCGCACGCTCGTGAGGTCGGGACCCAGCGCGATCATCCCTGCTCCTCCTCCGCATCGGGCGCGAGCACCTGGTACAGCTCCGGCCGGCGCTGACGGCGGATCGTGTCCTGCAGGTCGTTCGCGACCTTCGGCAGCTCGGTCGGCTGGTACTGGGGCAGGTAGCCGCGCGGCTCGTGGGGCGTCCACTCCCGCACGTAACGCCGAGGCCGGTCGTTGTCGAGGTCCACGACCGCGCTGACCAGGCCGGGGCGCATGTAGGCCGACGAGGCCACGATGGCGCCGGTCGGGTCGGCGATAATGGAGCGGTGCCGCGCCTCGCTGCCGCTGTGAGTCGCCTCGACCAGAAACGCCCCGGCGTCCATGCTGCGAGCCAGGTCGCGCATGTCGCGGTGCAGCGCGTCGGGGCCCCAGCTCTGGGTGGGCACGCAGATGATGTCGGCGCCCTTGATCCCGTAGCAACGGTCGATCTCCGGGTAGGCCTCGTCCGCGCAGATGTGCACGCCGATCCGCCCGAAGTCGGTCTCCAGGATGTTCGTCTCGGTCCCGCAGTCCTGCAGGTCGTAGGTGGAGACGATCTTGCGGTAGCGCCCCACCTCGTTCCCCTCGCGGTCGAAGAGGATGCCCTCGTTCACGGTCTGGCGCTCGATGACGCCAGCGACGAGCACGTACATCGCCCACCGCCGCGCGATCTCGGCGACTCGGTCCAGGCGCTCCCGCGCAACCCGCTCGGCCTCGGCCACGCGCTCCTGATCGCCCTCGGCGCCGCCGCGAATCGGTACCCAGACGTACTCGTAGGTCACCACGAGGTCAGAGCCCATCTCCCCAGCCTCGTTGAGCAGCTCGACGAGCCTGTCGAAGGAGATATGATTCTCGATGGCGGTGAGGCGCACGCGGCGCTTCGCCCACTCCCGCGGCTCGGGGAGCCGCACCGGGTCGGTGATGGCGCGGAATGCCTCCTTGCCCGACGCTCCGCGACCGCCGCCGCGAAGCTGCGACCTGGGGATGACTGCGGTCGCGATGCAGGCGCCCTTGCGCGGCGTGCAGGCGAGCCGCTGCCCCTCCCGGTTGATGACCCAGGAGCGCCCGATGGGCTGGCCGCGGTAGGGCGGGAACTTGTTGGTGATCCAGCCCTCGCCCGCGCGGGCGTAGCGGGCGCAGGCGTAGCACACGCGATAGTCGATGGCGCGCCCCAGCACCGGCGCGTCCTGGAGCCACTCGTCCTCGACCGGCTCGGGCCTCTGCGACCAGAAGATGATGCGCGCGCCCTTCGCGGTGAAAACGTGGTCGATGTCCACGAAGTGCCGGTCGCTCCCGATCCGCATGGCGATCGGCCCGAAGTCGGTCTCGAAGACCGGCAGGTCATCGCCCAGGTCCATGTCCTCGTCGGGCATCCTGTGCGACTTGCGGTACTTCCCGACGATCCGCCCCTCGCGGTCGCACAGGAAGCTCGTCACGTAGGTGCCGCCGGCGTCGCTCTCGCGGATGCAGCCGATCACGTAGATGCCGTGCTCGGCGGCCTTCGCCGCGATGGCCTCGCTGATCGGCCCGGGGATCGGCTCCCCATCGGTCTTCACGCACTCCTGAGGCAGCAGCAGGATGTCGGTGCCCGCATAGGCGGCCTCGTCGATCAGCTCCCGAACCGCATCCAGCGTCCGGCCCTCGTCGCTCCACTCCTGCGTGGCCACGCTGACGCGCACTCGCCTCACCCGCCGCAGGAACCGCTCGCGCTCGAGCTGCTCGGCGGTTCCCTCCGCGGCGCTGATGACCAGATCGTCGATGACCACGTCGGCCACCGGATCGTCGGTCCGCACCACGGAGAATATGATGTCCGAGACGAAGCCCTCGGCCGGGTCCTGCTCGCTCCGCCCGCACCAGGCCGCAAGCTCGTCCCAGGCGCTTTCGAGGCTGACGGTCTCCCACTCGCCCGTGCCCTGGCTCGACGGGCCGTGGTAGATGAACCCGAAGGGGCTGATACCGACCTTCAGACGCACCGGCGCGCTGCTCTTCACGCGGAAGGAGATGGTCTGCAGGCCGTCCACCAGAGGCAGCGGCTCGGCGAGGTCGTACGCCCAGTAGGACTGCTGGTGCTCGCTCTCGGGCGGGAAGGTCAGTCGCAGGCGCGCCGCGGCCGAGCCATCCACGCCGATGCCGGCCTCGGCGCCGTTGGCCGCGACCTCCTCGGGCACGTCGCCCCAGATGTGTCGCAGCAGGTCCTCGGTCGCCGCAGCCCCGAAGTCCTCCCGGTAGACGACCTCGGCGCACGCGCAACTGGCGCATACCAGCACCGCGAACGGGATCAGCGCACGAGTCATCTCGGTCACCTCGCAGGGCTACCCGGTGCGCCCCGGCACCGCCGGGCGATAGCTCCACGCCTGCCAGCGCAGCAGGTCCCACAGCGGCTCGTGGTCCCAGCCAGCGGGCATGTTCGTCGAGCCGAAGCGCCGATCCTGTATGATCGGCGTCTCGATCACGCCGGGGAGCGTCGGCACGGCGTCGATGGTGACCTGCTCGGGCAGCGCACCGGTGTCCTCGTACCCCAGCACCAGTCCCGCGGCCAGGTGCAGGAGCTGGGCGGGGCCGACATCGACGCGGCTGGCGCGCAGCCTGCCGGGCAGGCGCCTGTCGTCCATCATGATCGCGTAAGCGGCGAGGCAGCCGGCGAAGATGCTGCGCCGGTCGGCGGTAATGCTCTCGGCGCACTGCATCGGCTCCTCCGTGGGGCCGAGCACGCGCTGGACCGGGATCTGCTCGGGCCAGGCGTTGTGCCGGTGGCAGTACTGGACCGCGAAGATCAGCATCCCGCACACGTCCGCGGGTGAGAAGCTCGTGCCGTAGTCCACGATCGCGTCGAGGTCATCGGTCATGCGCCGCGCCAGCGACACGAGCTGCTCCCAGCTCACCCAGCGCTGGCCGGGCTCCTCATCGCGCTCGCATAGCTCGGCGTAGGTGGTCAGGTTCGCATCATCGCGGGTCTTGATCCAGCGCAGGAGCAGGCGCAGATGCTCGTAGGCGGCCGCGGTGTCCTGCGGCGTGCGCGGCCTGGCGGGCGCATCGATGCGCGGGCGCGGGTACCGCCCGGCCGTGCCGTAGCGGAACAGGGTCGCGTAGCTCCACAGCCCGCCCCACTCGCGCGTCACCCAGCAGACCGGGTGTCCGACGAAGCTGATGAAGTCCTCCGTCTCGGCGCGGCGCTCGAAGCTCTCCTGGGTCTGGCGGAGGTCCTCCTCCGGGTTGGCGGGCGGCTTGACAGCCTCGGGGTCGAGCGGATCGCGCTCCATGTTCCAGTCGCCCTGGCTGGAGACGGTGCAGTTCGAGCGCGGCCAGCTCAGCCAGTTCATGATCCAGCCGCGTGGCCCGCCCGCCCAGCAGCGCACGCCCGCCAGCTTCATGGCGTACTGCATGGGCAGCGACTGCTGCGCCTGATGGCAGCACCAGGCGACGGGGAACTGGCCGCAGATCTCGGCGACGTCGTGCAGCCCGCGGGCCTCGATGTGCAGTGCCATCTCGACCGCCTCGTCGAAGGGCAGGCGCACGCCGTAGCGCGTGGCGGGCTCGGGGAAGTCGCCCCAGTAGTTCCCGTGGTAACAGATCTCGATGAGGCCGCGCTCCGACCTCCCGGCGATGGCGTCGAGTGCGTCCTTGCGACCACGCTGGCGCATGCAACGCGCCTTCTCGGCCGCCACGAACATGCACGCCGGGACGCCCTCCTCCGAGTGGATGCGACAGATCTCAAGCAGCGCGTCGTCGGAGGCCGGGGTGTAAACGTCCTCGACATCGTACGCGAAGACCACGTCGATCATGCTCGGTCCCTCCCGTTGCGCGCTCAGTCTCCGTGACGCAACGCCACGAAGTCGTACATCACCCATGACCCGCGGTGGGGCAGGTTCAACTCGATGCGGTTGGTGCCCTCCCGCAGCATCGCGGCGCGGATCGCGACATGGTGCACCTGGTAGTGGCCGGACGCCCCGCAGCGATAGGCCGCGGAGTCGCCCGGCGCCAGGGCCAGCTCCTCGAGCTCGGTTTCGTTGACCCTGATGGCGACCCCGGCCGGTGGGTGGTAGCTCGAATCGGCTATCCCCAGGGTCAGGATCGCATCGATTGGCTGGCCGAGATCGAACTCAACGGTCCAGGGGTGCTGCACGCGCGCGCCGTCGTCGAGCACCGTCGGACCCGGCTGCGCGATGTTCCAGTGCTCGCGCTCCTCGCTCTCGCCCACCACGAAGGTGAGATCATGCGGGAAGTCCTCCGGGTAGAAGCGCAGGATGTTCCAGCGGCGGAAGTCGTCGCCACGGCGGAACTCAGCCGCGCTGCGGTCGGGCGTGCCTATCTGCCAGATGGCGTCCCGGCCCCAGGTGGGCAGGACGATGGTGGCGGCGACGAGCTCTTCGCCCGCCACGACCGCGATGTCGTCGCACCGCGCCTCGCCCGGAACGCCCGCACGCCAGGCCCGGAGGGAGTAGCCGCCGGGTCGCACCTTCTCGATGCGGAAGGCGCCGTCGGCGTCGGTTCGTGCCCAGAAGCGATAGCCGTCGCTCTGGCCCTGCCAGTTGCCATCCACGCCCCCGAGTATCACCCAGGCGCCCTGCGCCGGCCGCCCCTCGGCGTCTGTGACGCGGCCCCTGACCGCGCCACGCTCCAGCGGGTAGAGCGCTTCGCCAACTGCATGCGCGCACCACCGGTAGGGCCATCGCCGCCGCTCCATCTCCGCCCGCGCCACGGCGTCCGCCCACAGCTCCTCGCGGGAGCCGCCGGCGTTCACGTAGTAGAGCCACGGGCCGATGACCCTGGCCCACGCTCCGTCAACGTGCAGGCCCGTGCTCGGCCCCATGTAGTGGCCGTTGAGGGGCTCATTAAGCAGCAACGCCCCGTTCTGCACCGTCAGGTTCTGCTTGGTGGGCCCGCCGGTGCAGTACTCGTGGCTGGGCTCGATCGCCCACAGGCCGGTGCCGGCGTTCTCGGACACGAGCCCCCATGCCGGGCCCTCGCTCAATGCGCGGGAGTACTGGTACTTCGTCACGATGCGCCCATTGGGGAGCCGGAAGGTGGCGTCGGCGATGGTCTCGGCCTGCCGGAACTGCTCCCACGGCGCCAGATCGCCCGCACGGTGGTCGCTGAGGCGGTAGGCGTCGAAGAGCTCCTGGTTGCAGCGCATCACGTGTCGGGCCTGATGGAGCTCGAGGGCGGGCAGCTCCGTGGGATGGCGCAGCACGCCGACGAGATAGAAGCCCGGCAGGCCGGCCTCGAACACGTAGTGGACCTCCTGCAGCAGCGGCACGTGGAAGGCATTGCCCGGGTCGCGCCGGCTCTCATCGGTGCGCACGCACAGGTGAAGGCGGCCCTCGCTTCGGTGCACGACCTCGGCGACAACCGGAACGTGATGCCCGAAACGCGTGTACTGGCCATGGCGGGCGTCGCCGCCATCAGGCTGGTAGACGAGGTCCCAGTACCCTCCACCCTCAGCCATCAGCTCCGGTCCGCCGGGCAGCCGCAGCGAGCGCACGTAGTTGCGGTCGTCGATGACGGCCTCGATCGCACCGGTGGTGATTCGCCAGCACTCGTCGCCACGGACGGCTGTCACCTTGGCACGCGCCGAACCCGGCAGCACCAGCACTGCAGAGGCGAGCGCCAGGACACGGGCCAACTCACTGACCCGGCACCGGACACAGCCCATTGATGTACTCCTCGACGTTCGTGTAGCCGTCACCGTCGCGATCCTGGGTGGCATCGGCGGAATCGCCCGGATCGAGACCGCGCTCGCGCTCCCAGGCGTCCGGCATGCCGTCATCGTCGGCATCGGCCGGGGCCTCCCCGGCGGCAAGCTCCGGCCAGCCGCCGACATCTGAGGGGTGATCGATGATCCGGCCGCTGCCGTTGCGCACGTCCGCCACCACGCGGGCATCGGCCGTGTCCCGTTCGGGCAGCGTGGCACCGGCGTGCTCCAGTACCATCTCGGTCGCGGTCGCATAGTCCCAGGTCGTCACGGGCGGCGCATCGAAGCGCGCGCCGGCCTTCAACTCCTCCGTGTCCTCGATGCCTCCGATCCACCGCACCGACCTGAACTGGTCCTGGTCATCCCCGGTGCGGACACAGTCGATGTTGCCGCTGGCGTGGATCCTGGCGCGCACGCCCATGGACAGAGAGGGTTGCATCACGGAGTCAGGGCCGGGAATGTAGTGGTTACCGACCAGGTTGATGCGGCCGTTGTGGTTCTCCTTCGGGTACCCAATGCCTGCGGCGCAGCCCCAGTTGTACACGACGTTGTTGACTACATCGATGATGTACGGGACATGTCCCTCCGTGGGCAGGTACGGATTGCGATCCCAGCAGTGGGCGATCAGGTTATGATGCAGGGAGACGCTGGCCGGTCCATAGGCGACCATCAGACCCTTGGAGTGGGGGCCCTTGGGATGAGTGCTCTCCTGCAATCCCTCATGGACCATGCACCACTGGGCCGTGATGTCCCGGCACCGCCCGTGGGCCTCCTCTGGATGTGAGGTGATGGAGAAGCATTCGTCCACACCCCAACTGATTGAACAGTGATCCACCACAACTCGTTGGCAGGTGATGATGGCCAGAGCATCGGGCTGAGCCTGCGGACCGCTGTCGCCGGTGCGAATCCGCAGGTGGCGCAGCACGACGTCGTGTGTATTCCTGAGGACGAAGCCGGCGTTCGAGATGCAGATGCCGCCGCCGGGCGCCGTCTGGCCGGCGACGGTCAGGAATCCCCGCTCAGCGCTCTCCACGAACAACGGCTCCTTCAGCACTACGGTACCGCTCACCTCGAAGACGACGATGCGGGGATACTCGCGCGTCACGGCCCAGCGGAAGGTGCCGGGCTCATCGCCGTCCTCCAAAGTGGTGACCTTCAGCACCTGGCCGGCGCGTCCGCCCGGCGTCTGCGCGCCGAAGCCCTCAGCGCCAGGGAACGCAGGCAGTGCGTGCAACGGTGCGGCGGCTGTTACCAGCACAACAGACAACACGACCCGAATGACCATTTCACAGACCTCCGTCGGCTTCACACGCCTGTGCTCTGTTCCCGGCAGCCGAGGGGATTACCTGTCTGGACGGGCTTCGCATCGAAGTTGCATGGCCGCCAGTTCCACCTCCCTGCGGCAGGGCAGGCGACGACCGCACAGGATAAGGGCACGCGGGCAGGCCTCCCCCAAAGACCTTCACGGTGCTCGGTGCACCTCTGCCTGCACGCCGGTAGCGGCGGGCCGACGACAATCGCTCCTGCCCGCCGCAGCGGTACACCGGTGGGTGCGCCGCCGCCAGGTGCTGTCACGCGCAACTGACGGGGGCCCGCTCGACGCTATCCGGCGGTCGCCGGCCCGATCGGCTGTTGGCGAACTGCGGCGGTCTGGCACGCAACCGTCTGGACCTGCCTCAAGGCCATGGAGGAGAAGTCACCGGGCGCTGCGAAGCATTCTCCAACCGCAGCAACACGTGCAGGTGAGCGTGCCTGGGCGCCACCAGGGTCGAGGGAGGACCACTCTATGGGATTCGTTGGTGTGCTCTTGAGCGCTTGCGCAACCGCGAACAATGCGGAGACCGGCGTCCTAACGCACGACCCGGACCGCGCATGGCAGGGCTACACGCTGTGCTGTGAGAGCTGGGAGGACCCATCACAGTCGCCGGACGGGAAGGGCGAGATCCTGCTGATCGACATGGCGGGGGAGATCGTCCACCGCTGGTACGTCGAGACGGCGCTGCAGTCATTCTGCCGGCTGCTGCCGGACGGGAACCTGCTCTACCCCACGCGCGACCGGTCGAACATCATGCAGGCGGGGGTGCGCGAGCTCGACCCGGAGAGCAACGTGGTCTGGTACTACCACTGCCGCATCGACCACGACTTCCAGGTCTTCGATGACGGGCGCATGCTCCTGCATACCATCCGGGATCACATGTGGCCGCAGCTCGGACCGGAGCTCAAGCGCTGCCCGTACATGGTCGAGATCAACCGCGACAAGGAGCTGCTGTGGGAGTGGCACGGCGAGCACCACCTGGAGGAGCTGGAGACGCTGCTGCCGGCGGAGAGCTGGGAGCACGTGCAGTCACGCATCGCAGGCCAGTTCGCGTTCGATTGGGCGCACAACAACACGCTGCAGGTCATCCCGCCCAACGAGAGCTGGGAGAGGGAGCGCGGCGCGGGAGGCCCCGAACGCTTCCGTCCGGGCAACATCGTCTTCTCCTACCGCAGCCTCGACGTGATCGGTGTCATCGACCGGGAGAGTTCGGAGATCGTCTGGGCCTGGGGGCCGGGCGTCATCGACGGCCAGCACAAGCCGCACATGCTCCCCAACGGCAGGATACTGATCTTCGACAACGGCACGCTGCGCGGCTTCTCCCGCGTCATTGAGGTTGACCCTATCACAGAGGAGATCGAGTGGGAGTACCGCGCGCCGAACCCCGAGGACTTCTTCTCCCCCTACATCTCCGGGGCCCAGCGCCTCCCGAACGGGAACACCCTCATCTGCGAGGGCGGCAAGGCGCACCTGTTCGAGGTGACGCCCGAGGGCGAGATCGTCTGGGACTTCGTGAACCCATACCGCAAGGAGGGGGCGCTGGGAAGCATCTACCGTTGCCTGCGCTACTCCGAGGAGTACTGCGAGGCGCTCTTCGAACGCATCGCCGACTGACGGAGGCCAGTCATGCGCACGCTGCCGGCAACCGCGGGGCTGATCGCGCTGTGCGTCATCGCCACACCCGCCGAGGAGCTGATCTGGCGCTTTGATACCGAAGGCGACCTGGAGGGCTGGACGCCGGCCAACTTCGAGAGCGTCGAGGTCTCGAGCGGGATGCTCCGCGGCGTCACCCAGTACGACTGCATGCTCACCTCGCCGGAGCTGAACATCCCCGCCGACCAATACACCGTGGTCGAGTTCCGGGCATCGAGCAGCGTCACGGGCAGCGGCGAGGTCTTCTGGCATGGTCCCGGCGAGGGCTTCCGCGACGACGTCAAGCGCCGCCACGTGCTGCACGCCTCGGGCGAGCCGCGGGTCTACCGGTCGCGCGTGGCCGACGTCGAGACCTGGGAAGGGACGATCGAGCGCATCCGGCTGGACCTGCTGAACCCCGCCGGCGCGCGCATTGCCCTCGACTACGTGCGCATCACCACCGAGCCGCCGGGGATCGTGCCGAACTGGAGCTTCGAGGACGACTTCGACGGCGATCGGCTGCCGGACGGCTGGACCATTGACGCCGCCGACGCCGCGTGGTCGGCCGAGGTCGCCCTGCAGGGCGACCGATCGCTGATGGTAGAGGCGCGGCGGCGCGACCATGAGGTCGCGTCGGTGACGACCACCGTGGAGCTTGACCGCACCGGTACCTACCGACTCGACGCGGCGGCGGCGCGCATCGAGGGCCGGCCGCGCAGGCTGTCGGCGCGGCTGCGGTTCTTCGACGCCCTCGGCCGGGAGACGGGCCAGGGCCCGGCCACCGTCACGAAGTGGGAGCGGACGGAGGAGGGCGCGCGCGTCTTCGGAGCGCTCGAGACGCCGCGACTGGCCGCCTCGGCGGAGCTGTCACTTCTGGCGGAGAGCGACGGGGCACGCGTCTGGTGGGACGCGGTCGAGTTGCGGCACGAGGCCGATCCGGTCCGCGCCTGCGAGCGGCCGTTGGAGAACTGGAGCGCGCAGTGGATCTGGGCGACGGCCACGCGCGGGCAGGACGACGCGCCAGCCTGCTTCCGGCGGACCTTTGAGCTGCCCGTCGCGCCCGAGCGGATCGAGCGGGCCACCGCCCAGATCACCGCGGATGACACCTACCGCATGTGGCTCAACGAGGAGGAGATCGCCGAGAGCGCCGACGTGGACGGCTGGCGCACGCCGGAGATCGTGGACCTGCTGCCCCACCTGCAGGCGGGCACCAACTGCATCGCCGTAGAGGCGCATGACGTCGCCAGCGCGGAGGGCCTGCTCTTCGAGGCGCACATCGTCTGGCCCGGCGGCGTGCTCGCGATCCTGAGCGACGGCTCGTGGAAGGCCACGGACGCCGGGGAGGGGGGCTGGAAGGACCCGAGGTTCGATGACGGCGACTGGCCGGTGGCCGAGGTCATCGCCGGCGCCGGAGCGGAGCCGTGGGGACCTCTCCCCTACACGTGGTTCGGTCCCCGCGAGACCGTTGCGCTGGTGGCCGCCGAGGCGCCAGCGCAGATTGAGGCCGGAGAGAGCCTCACCGTGTCCGCGACGCTCTCGAAGCTGCCCTCGACCGCGGCCGACCACCCGGTCAGGCTCTCGCTCATGCAGGACGGCGGGGAGGTGCTGTGCTGGGCCTGGCCGGTTAGCGCAGTGACCGAGAAGACGGAGCAAGGGGTGGCTATCGGCCCGCTGACGGTCAGGACGTCGCGCTTCTTCACGCCTGGAGCCTACCAGATCGCGCTCGGCTTCCCCCGCACGCGTTACGAGGACCAAGAGGGCATCGGCGTCGCAGAGCTGCGGATCCGGCCCCCCGCGGTGGCCGAGGAGCGTCCTGAGGTGAGCGTAGCGAGGCACAACGGCATCCCCACCCTGATGATCGACGGCGCGCCTCACCCCTTCATGCACTACCAGGAGTTGGAGGTCAGTCGCGAGCGCATCGGCAACATGGCCGAGGCGGGCGTTCACCTGTACTTCCTGCGCGCGGACGACATCGGCTGGAAGGGCCCCGACAGCTATGACTACTCCGAGTGGGACGCGAAGATCACGCGGCTCCTGACTTACGACCCGGACGCCCTGGTGATTCCCGCCTTCACGCTCTCCGGGCGGCATCAGCAGTGGTGGCTCGACCCGCACCCCGACGAGCTTGCGCTCACCCAGTCCGGCAGCGACCTGGTCGGCATCTACCACCACGCTGGCCGGGCGATCTCGCTCGCCTCCGAGGCCTGGCGCCAGGAGAGCGGGGAGGCGCTGCGGCGCTTCATCACGCACTGCCGCTCCTCGTCGTACTCGACGCGCATCATCGGCTTCCTGCCCGCGTCCGGCGTCTCGTGGGAGTGGCAGCACTGGGGATCGGTCGGTGACCACGAGCCGACCGACTACAGCGCCCCGATGCAGGCGGCCTTCCGGAGGTGGGTGAGCGAGCGCTACGAGACCGAGGAGGCCCTCCGCGCGGCGTGGCAGATGCCCGAGATCACCTTCGAGACGGTCGCGATCCCGTCCGTCGCTCAGCGCGACGCGGCCGACCACATGCTCTTCCGCGACCCGAAGACGTCGCGCTACGTCATCGACTTCTACCGCTTCTTCCAGGACGTTATGGTCGATGGCATCCTGCACTACCTGGCGATTATCAAGGACGCCTCCGACGGCGAGGCGCTGGCGGGAACCTACTACGGATACGTCGTCACCATGCTCGGCGGCGCCAGGCGCGCGGGCGATTCGGGGCACATGGCGCTCTCGCGCGTCCTCGACTCGGAGCTGTGCGACTTCCTGATCTCGCCGTGGGACTACTCGAACCGCGCCGTGGGAGAGCCCACGACCATCATGAGCGCCGTCGGCTCGGTGCTGGCGCACGGTAAGCTCTGGGTCATGGAGACCGACCTGCGCACCCATCTCGTCGAGGACGAGAGGCAGCGGGGCTACGGCGCGCCCGACCACCTTACGGGCACCGTCAGCCAGCTCCGCCGCGCCTTCGCCAGCACAGCCACCAAGGGCCTGGCGCTGCGCTGGTACGACTTCAGCCACGGCTGGATCTCCGGCGACCCGCGACAGACCCAGGTCATCGGCCAGCTTCGCGAGATCGCCGGCCGCTGGCTGGAGTGGGACCGCACACCCGACCCGCGGGGCATCGCGGTCGTCGTGGACGAGGACACGCCGGCGGCCTACCTGAGCCACGAGATCCAGGCGATGTACTGGCTGGTCTTCAAGCAGAAGCGCACATTCGAGCACGTGGGCGCGCCCTGGAGCATCTACCTGCTCGATGACGTCGTCTCCGGTCGCGTGCCAGGGGCGCAGGCCTACTTCTTCCTCAACTGCTTCCACATGACAGCCGAGGAGCGCGCCGCGCTGGAGGAGCTGAAGTCCGGCGGCCGCACGCTCGTCTGGCTCTACGCGCCCGGCTACATCGACGAGGACCTGGACGCGTCGCGCATCTCGGAGCTGACCGGGATGGACTTCGGGGAGATCGGGGAGATGCGCCCGTGGGCCATCGAGCTGGATCCGGCACATCCGTGGGCCGAGGGCATCGGCGAGGGCGAGAACCAGCAGCCGGGCATCGAGATCGGGCCGGTCTTCGTCCCGGACGAGGACGGCATCGAGGTCGTCGGCCGCTGGGCCGACGGCGAGCCGGGGCTGGCGGTGCGCAGGTTCGACGACTGGACGAGCGTTTACTCCGCGGGGCCGATCCTCTCCCCCACGCTCCTCAAGCGCATCTGCCGCGAGGCCGGCGTCGCGGTGCGCGTGGATGGCGTCGAGCCGAGCTACGTGAGCCGCAACCTGATCGGGCTGCACGCGGCGGTGCCGCGGACCGAGACGGTGCGCTTCGACGAGCCGACGCGCGTCATCGACCTGGTGACCGGCGAGATCCTCGCGGCTGCGTGCACGGAGCTTGAGGTCGAGGTGCCGGGGCCGGGGACGCGGCTGCTCCGGACGCGGAGAGCTTACTGAGCGACGCGTAGGGTGATGCGATGCCAAGCCAGGCCGATGACAGGCCTCCATGGCCCATCGCGCGCAGGGAGCTGGTCGGGCAGCTCGGAACGGTCGTGAGAGATCGTGAACGACGAAACGCCGGGCCGGGATGGGACCTTCCGCTTCGCGGAACTCCTCGCTTCGCTCGGAGCGGCCCCTCCTCAGGACACGACGCACCCGACCCCTTTGCCGTTGCCCACAACTCGAAACCCAAAACCCGAAAACGCTACTCGGCGTCCACCCAGATCGGGCTGGACCAGGCCATGACCGCGCGGTGCTGGATCATCTTCTCCTGCTGCACGCGCGCGTAGTACATCACGGGGCCGCCGAACTGCTCCGTGACGGTCGCCTCGAAGTCCAGCTCGTAAGGCCGCTCCTCGAAGACCTCGATGTACTCGCCGCTATAGCGGTTGAGGCGCAGCAACTCCACGCGCGACAGCACGTCGGTCCCGTGGACCTCCAGGCGAATCTCCAGGTCGTCGCCGGTCCGCGCCGTCATCTCCCGGCCCATGGGCGTCCCGTTGATCGACAGGTCCAGCAGGATGCGCTCGCCCGTGGTGCCGTAGCACTGCCGCCCGCGGATGGCCCGCCAGATGCCCTCGCGCGTCAGCTCATCGGCGAAGACCCCGGCGATACCCTCGAAGTCCATCCCGCCCTGACCGTAGTGGTCATCCGATGACGCGATGACGCCGAGCCGCTTACCCATGCGCCAGGCGTCCTGCGCGAAATGCCCAGGCACCGAGCGGTTGGTGCGGCGCCCCGGCTTGTGCCAGCGGTTGAACTCATAGGCATTCACGTGATCCGGCTCGTAGCGTTCGCTCTGTCCGTGGTGAGAGTAGATCTCGAGCACGGGCGAGTAGCGCTCGTCGAGCTTGTCGAAGTCCACCGCCGTCGAGCCCGGCGGGCGGCCCCAGCCGATCGCCGTGTGATGCGGGATGGTCATCGCATCCTCGGGGTCGAGCATGGCGTTCAGGCGCTCGATGTCGCCGTCGAACTCGGGCTTGAGGTAGCAGCGGCCCTCAGCGCCGCTGTAGTAGGTGTTGTAGTGTCCCGAGGGCGCGCCCAGCCCGTTCTCGTAGGCGACGAGAGCGACGAAGCGGCCAGGCTGGTTGTGCTCATTCGCCATCGCGACCAGCCGGTCCCAGGCCAGGATGGCGCTCTCCGCGTGATCGCAGACCGCGGCGAAGTCCAGGCCCGAGACGTCTCGCGCGTACTCGTACGGGAAGCGCCCGATCGCGTCGTGCGACCAGCGGGTATGGATGTGGGTGTCGCCCCAGTATGGCCCGCGCGGCTCCTGGGTGACGCGAATCGGGTTGCTCAGCACCTCGCGGTAGCTCAGGCGCTGCACGCCCTCGTCGTCGAGCGAGACCGCGACCCGGCAGCTCCCATGGAAGCGCAGCGGCTCGGTCATGGCCTCGCCATCGGGCCCGAGCAGCGCGTCGCCCTCATGCCGGGTCCCGGAGGCGTTCTCGTAGGGATCGAGCGAGACGATCAGCACGTGGAACGGCTCGCCGGGCGCGACGGACGACGGCGCGATGACGCGCAGCCGGGCCTCCTGCTCCGGCCAGGTCACGATCTCCGGCAGCGGCTCGATGCGCTCGCCGTCAATCGCCACGTGCACGATCTCAGTCTCCGCCCGGCGGGAGGCCAGCGTGTTGCGCCAGTCCACGACGACCGTGCGGCCCGGCGGGACGGCCGCCTCTCTCACAGTGGCGCAGATACGCCGCCCATGCCGCGAGATCTCCGCGCCCGTGTCGAAGTCGCGCTCCTCGACGCGCACATCGAAGCGACAGCTCTCACCCGGCACATAGACCTGCAGGAACTCAGGCGCCGATGGGTCGTCGGTCTGATACTGCTTGGTGAAGCTGGCGCAATCGCGCATGGTCCACGACTGCGGGAACTGCACCTCGATCTCCGTGCCCGGCGCCAGCTCGCGGTCGGCACCCACCTCGACGCGCACGTCGCAGGGCTGGAGGACGGTGAACCTGTCGGGGACGACTCGTGCTGTCGCCATCAGGAAGCTCCTCTGTCAGTCCGTCTTCGTCGCGGTCTTGAAGGTCCAGTACTGCCACTTCGCATGCCGGCGGATGGCCGAGAAGTCCAGCTCGTCCTTGCGGTCCTGGAACTGGATGTAGCCCATCGGCCAGCCCTGCGTCTCGATCGCCTCGTAGTGCCCCTCCCGCCACTCGTCGGGGAGATTCGGCGCATCAGGGATGAGGATGCGCTCCTCCTCGGACCGACGGATGGCGCGCGCCATCGCGACGAGGAACCCGCCGGGACCGACCTGCGTCTGGCCCACCCGGATACGGTGCGGCACGCGCGCGAAGTCGCGGATGAAGTGCTCGGCCTCAGTCGCGGCCTCGGCAAGCGCGTCGCGTCCCACCTCGCCGGGCCGGGTGTCCACCGGCTCCTCGGTGGGTCCGATGATGCGGCGCAGCGGGGCCCTCCGGGAGGCCGCGCCACCCTCCGGCGCCCCCAGCGCATGGGCGAACACGCCGAACAGCTCGGCCGGCGAGAAGCTCTCACCGTCGAGCGTCACCATGGCCGGGCGGTCCGCCACCAGCTCCGCCAGTCGCCTCGTCTCCTCGGCCGTGACCCAGAGGCGCGTGGGGCGGTACTCCTCGTAGAACTCGCGGAATGTCCGCGGCTCGATCTCGTCCTGCTCGGCGACCCAGCCGACCAGTTCGTCGGCGATCCACAGCAGCTCGTCGGTCAGCTCCTGCGGGAAGCGCTGCGGGGCGCGCCAGTCCCGCCGCGGCGGGTCAGCGCAGTGCCCCCACCAGTTGGGCTGCTCCCACCAGGTGTCGGCGATGAAGCGCGTCGGGTGGTTGACCCAGCCCAGCCGATAGGTGCCCTGCTCGAGGTGGCGCAGCACGTCCGCCCTGTGCCGCTCCAGCTTCTCCTGCGGCGTCTGGTCGAAGTCGTGGAGGTAGTCCTCATACATCTGCCGGGGGTTGGCGATCTGGAGCTGGTTGCAGTACCAGACGGGCGTCGGATCGCTGTTGTGAAAGACCGGGCCGTAGGCGTGCACGCCCAGGCCCAGCCGCGCGTGCGCCACCATGACCTGCGGCGTCCAGTCGCCGTAGTTGCGGAGCTGCGTGACCGGGCGCTGCCCGAAGACCTCGCCGATGTCCGCGATCCCGCGCGACTCCTCGGCCAGCAGCCGGTCCACCGCGGCGTCCCAGCTCTGCTCGCTCACCCATGCAGGCATGTGGCGCGGGTCATAGCGCCAGTTCGGCAGGATGAAGTGGTGGTCGGAGTGGTAGCCCACCTCGTGCTCCTTTAGGGCCTCCACGACATCGTCGCGGCCGCAGAAGTGCACGAAGCGCGCCTTCTCGCCCACCAGCCCGAAGACCGCGGGCACACCGTGCCTGGAGTGGATCTGCGCCAGGCGCAGCAGCGCGTCGTTCGACGCCGGGTCGATGTAGTCCTCGGTGTCGAAGCTGAAGATCATCTCCATGGCATGCCTCCGAATCGCTTCCACTCCGGGAGAGTCACTGCGTCGGGGCGGAGGTTCGACGCGACGCGGCCGGGAGCCTGCGTCGAGGGGACACCGGTTGAGCGTCTCCGGGCCCAGACACTTCCGGGAGATGGAGCCGCTCCGCCGGGGGGGCCTACTGAGGAACGGACCGACGCGACGCGTGGCAGGCCGCACGGGGACACCGACGGAATGTGAGCGGCCCTCACCCTCCCCCGGTCTCCTGGAGAAGCCGCACGGCCTTGAGATACCTGGCGACCCTGTCTACATGCCCGACGAGTTGTCGGACATTCCCCTGCTGAGTCGGCCAGGACCCCAGGGAGCCGTCAGGGGCGCAGACCTCCCGGACGTACTCCTCCTCGGCCTCGACCAGTTCCCGCGCCTGCTGCAGTGACATCGGCGCGGACTCCTCGGCAATGAGCGCCAGGCGGCCGATCTCCTGCAGCCGCTCCCAGCGTGCCAGCCGCGTCTCGAAGGGCAAGCTCCCCCACTGCGCGTAACCAGGGTAGAGCCCCTCGTCGCGCTCGTAGCGAACCCAGGGCTCGCACTCTATCGCGGCGTAGAGCGGCCTGCCGGTCTTCACCTCGTAGAAGCGCGCCCACTCATTCGGCCCCGTGCGGGCCCGATCCAGCCATGCCAGCGCGGCCGGGATGGGCTGCAGGTAGCGGGGATCGCCGGTCAGCAGGTGGATGTCGATGAGCACATCGATGACGTCCGCGGAGCGTGCACCGCAGGCGCAGGGCGGCTCGAAGCGTCTCCCCCACGCGGGCCGATAGTCGAAGTCGTAGTGCTGCGCCCAGCCGGGCGTGGGCTCCTCGAGCTGGTGGTCGATCAGCCACTGCCCGGTGCGCTCGACGGCCTCCAGGTAGCGCGGATCGCTGGAGTGCCTGTAGACCAGCATCAACTCCCGGACCGAGGAGATGGTCACCCGGTCGTTGAGCATGGGCAGCTCCAGGTAGCTCCGGGGTGGAGCGGGGTAGTCCGAGTGCCAGGCGCCATCGGGATGCTGGGCCGAGAGGGTGAACTCGGCGGTCTCGAGAGCGCTGCGCAGGTAGCGCTCGTCGCCTGTGTAGTCGAAGGCCTGCAGCACGACGCGCTGGGCCTTGAAGCTGCGGGAGTTGCGGAAGGTCATGCGCCCGGTCTGCGTCTCCTGGGCATCGACCCGCTTGCGGAAGGCCACGCGGCTGTATCCGCCCTCGGGCTGCTTCATCGCCACGCAGAGGTCGGCCACGGCCAGGAAGCCCTGCAGGAAGCGCTCCTCCCCGGTGGCATCGTAGGCGGCGGAGAAGATGGCGGCATAGACGGGCGGGCGCTCCGTCTCGTAGAGGTTGGCCTGCGTCATGCGGTCGATGTCCGCCACGCCGTCGGGCATGTCGCGCGCGGCCAGGGCATCGACCGCCGCCACGAGCGCCTCCCTCGCGAGCGTCGGCGTGTCCGTGGCCTGGCTGTGCGCGCCGTCGCCCACCAACAGGATGGCGGCGAGTGTGAGGAGCTTCATCAGTGCCTCCCGGGCATCAGTGGGTTCGAGGACGGCCGGACCCCTCCAGCCGGACACAGTCAGAAACCGCGCCTGCCGGCCGAACCCCGCCGGCGCCCTGCCACGGCCGGCCCCGATGCGTTCTCGCGTTCGCTGCGGACTACACCTCGAGCTCGTCGAGCTTCACCGGCCGGCCCTCCGCCAGCGACTTCTCGATGGCGAACATGACGCGGTGGGTCTTGAAGGCCTCCTCGAAGTTGATGATCGACTCGCGGTCCTCGAGGACGCACTCCATGAACTCGTCGATCTGCGGCGGGTACGGGTGGTCGAGGACGTCCCCCGACTCGGCCTGCGCTGTGGGCGTGGTCATCCACTCATCCGCGCGCAGACCCTCGATCTGCGTGGACCAGAGGCGGTCGTTCCAGAGCGTGCCCTCGCTGCCCACCAGGTGGATGTTGAAGACGTAGGGCTGGCGGCAGTCCACGCACGAGGTGATCTTGCCGTGCGCCCCGTCGGCGAAGCTGAGGATGGCCGTAGAGGTGCTGTCGTACTCGTAAGGCTGCGCCCAGTCGGCAGAGGACTTGCTGGAGTAGGCGTAGACCTCCTCGACCTCGCTGTCGGCGAACGCGACGATGGCGTCAAGGGCGTGGCAGCCGGCGGTGATCAGCGCGCTGCCGCCCATGTCCTTCCTGACGTTCCACTCGAACTGCCCGTACCACGGGCCGATGCCGTGGTAGTAATCGATCTCGAAGAAGTGCACGTCGCCGAGCAGGCCCTGCGCCATGACCGACTGGATGAGCTGGAAGTGGGGGATGAAGCGCAGCTCGAAGTAGACGGTGGTCTTGACGCCCGCCGCCTGCACCGCGTCGCGCATCGCCAGCAAGTCATCGTAGTTGATGGCCAGCGGCTTCTCGATCATGATGTGCTTGCCGGCCTCCGCGGCTCTGATGGTCTGGTCGGCGTGGACGGGATGGGGCGTGCAGATATCGACGACGTCCAGCCCGGGGTGTTGCAGGAACTCATCGTAGTCGTGATACAGCGTCGCGGCCGGGCCCCCCGTCATCTCCACGATCTGGTCCTCAGTGAGGTCCTTGCTCGAGCAGAGCGCGTCAACGACGCAGTTCGGGTTTGCGTTGAACGCGGGCAGATGCCCACTGGCGGCCCAGCCAAGTCCAACGACTCCAACCTTGATCTCGGCCATCTCCGTCACCTCCGGTATGACTTGCCCCCGGCCCTCGAGGTCGCCGGGATGTCGCTCGCCGCTCATCCGGCAACGCCGTGTATTCGCCGGAGTACACACCTGACCCTCCCCCCACGCCGACCTACGCGAGTGATCCGCGCTAGATAAGGGCCGTCGAGAAGTAGCGCTCCACGCGGTCGGGCAGGACGGTGGCGATGATGCTGCCCGGCGCCAGCTCGCGCGCCAGCCTGCGCGCGGCCCAGACGTTCGCGCCGGACGAGGTGCCGACCAGGAGGCCCTCGTCGCGCGCAAGCCGCCGCGTGGTCCGTATTGCGTCATCGTCCGTCACCGTGATGACCTCGCTGATGATCGATGTGTCCAGGATGGGCGGCACGAAGCCATCCCCGATGCCGGGGATGCGGTGCAGGCCCGGCTCGTGACCGAGCAGCGCCGCCGCGTTGGCCGGCTCCACCGCCACCAGATGCACGGCCGGATTATGCTCGCGCAGGAACTTGCCGACGCCCGCGAAGGTGCCGCCCGAGCCTATCCCGGCCACGAAGGCGTCCACACGGCCCTGCAGGTCCAGCCAGATCTCGGGCCCCGTCTGATCGTAGTGCACCGCGGGGTTGTCCGGGTTCTCGAACTGCTGCAGGCAGACAGCCCCCTCAATCTCCGCCACCAGCTCCTGGGCGCGGTCGCAGGAGCCCTCGATGTTGGCCTCCTTCGGTGTCAGCTCAAGCTCCCCGCCGAAGGCGGTGATGATCTTCTTGCGCTCCTCGCTCATGTCCTCGGGCATGACCACGATCACGCGGTAGCCCTTCTGCACCCCGACCAGCGCCATGGCGATGCCGGTGTTCCCCGATGAGGGCTCCACGATCGTGGAGCCGTCCCCCAGCTCGCCGCGCTGCTCCGCGGCCTCGATCATGCGCACCGCCACGCGGTCCTTGATGGAGCCGCCGGGGTTCAGGTACTCCGCCTTCGCCCAGACCTCACACGGCCCGTCGCACTCGATGGACACGATGGGGGTATTACCGATCGCCTCGAGGATGCTTCTGCACCTCAACTGCGTTCACTCCAGTCGGTCAGGTTCGCGCTACCGCGCCCGGCAGCGCCGCTGGCAGCCGGGGCAGAAGTACGTGGATCGATTGCTCTGTACGATGCGCTCGATAGTGTGCTCACAGCCGTCACGCCCACACGGCTCGCCCTCGCGTCCGTAGACGCGCAGTCGGTCCTGGAAGCTCCCGGGCACGCCGTTGCCGGTCACGTAGTCCGAGATGGTCGTGCCCTCCGCGGCGATGGCCTCGGCCAGCACCGCGTGGATGGCCGCGTGGAGACGGCGCACGTCGCCCCCGGAGAGGTCGTTGCAGCGGGCCTCGGGGTGGATGCCGGCCCGGTACAGCGCCTCGCAGACGTAGATGTTGCCCAACCCCGCGAGACGCGACTGGTCGAGTAGCGCGCCCTTAAGCAGCGCGCTGCGCCCCTCCAGCATCTGCGCCAGGTAATCCGCGCTGAACTCGTCGCTCATCGCGTCAATGCCGACGTTGCGCAGCGTCGAGCTGTCGGCGACCCGACCGCTGGGCACCAGCTCCATGTGCCCGAAGCGCCGCACGTCGCGGAAGACCACCCGGCCCTCGCCGGACAGCTCCACCACGACGTGCGTGTGGTCGGGCGGCTCCTCCGGTCCATCGGTGAAGTAGAGCTGGCCGCTCATCCCCAGGTGGACGAGAAGCGCCGCTCCGCCGGAGAGCCGCAGGATGAGGTTCTTGCCGCGCCGCCGCACCGACCGGCAGGCGCGACCGGCGACCGCCTCGCGCAGCTCGCGCGGCTCGGTCTCGCGCAGGATGTCGTCTCTGTGTATCGTGATGGCCTCGATCGTCCGCCCGACCAGCGTCTGCTCCAGGTCGCGGCGGATCGTCTCGACCTCGGGAAGCTCCGGCATGCCAGCCCCAATGTCGGCGCGTAAAGAACGATGCGCCGCACGCACCGGCGCACCGTTGAGGATAGGGACAGCGCCCGAGCTTGTCAATCGGAAACGGACTGCCGACTCAGGCCTCGGCCCGCTACTGAAGCCCCAGGCAGCGACGGATGTGCTCGACCATCTCCGCCCGCACCTCGTAGAGGTCACGCTGGGGATCCAGCTCGTTCACCCACTGTTGGGCGGCCGCGGCGACGGCCTCGTCGTCGCAGTCCTCGATCGCCGCGAGCAGCGTCGCCATGTACCGCGTGTCATCGACGCCCTCGCGGAAGCCCTCGAACTGGACGGTGGTGACCACGCCGTCGGCGGTGGGATAGGCGAAGTTGTGATCGCGGTAGCGGTCGCTGTCGAAGTCGTTCCACACGTGGTTGAAGCCGTGCTGGTAGGCGTAGTCCATGGCGCCGTCGAACCCCGCCCTCCAGAGCGTGAGCCCGAAGTTGCGGCGGAAGGTCTCGGGCTCCTCGCGGCCGACCTGCGGGAATGCGTAGGTAAAGACCTTGCTGCCCACGCCGTGGAACTTGGCGGCCTCGTCCGGGTCGGGTCGGCCGGCCAGCACCGCGATGTTGAGCAGGTCGCCCATGGCCTCGAAGGTGCCGTAGTAGCAGGCGACGAAGGTGCCGGCGCCCTCCTCCTGGACGGCCTTCCAGGCCTCGCGCTGCGCCGCCAGGCGCTCCCCGCGGGCCTCGTCGATGCCGTAGACGTACATCTCCTCGTAGCCGAAGCGCTCGGCCATGGCCAGCCACTCGCGGACGCGCTGGCGCAAGGCGTCGATCTCCTCCTGGGTCTGCGGCGCCCCGGTGCTGACCCCGAGCGTGAAGAGGTAGTCCGTCGGCAGGCCGGCCTGCGCGCGCAGCTCCAGCGCGCGCGGCAGCAGCTCGTCGTCGTAGGCCTGATAGATCGTCGGGTAGAGCACGCCATGGCTCGCCATGTCGCGCATCTCGGCCAGGTACTGCTCCTCCGAGCGCATCTCGGAGGTGATGGTGGGCTGGTTGTCCTCGGCGAGCTTGCCGCGGTAGTAGACCGAGTAGATGAGCGGGCTCGGCTCAAGCTCGAAGTCGTGGACCGTGAGCGCGATCGGCAGGTCCACGCCGTCGCCCTGTTCGTTGCGAACGCGCAGGGCCCCCTCGTACTCGCCCGCGGGGACGTCGGGCACGCGAACGGTGACCCAGTACTGCTGGACGCGCATGGCCGGCAGGTCGAGCGGCTGCAGCGACTCGGCATCGATCGGCCGCACGTCCGCGAGCATCTCGCTCGTCTCGCCGCTGCAGAGCACGTACTCGCTGGTGCGTCCGTCGGCGCCGGTGCTGCGCAGGTAGTTGTGCCGCTCGTCCTCGTCCACGCGCACCAGCGCGTCATCGTTGAGCAGAAGCTCCGGGACGAGGATGCGGTCCTTCAGGTCGTGGATGCCCCGCCCGGCCTGGTACCAGACCTTGACGAGCTTGACGTCCAGCGCCTCGGCGGGGATCACCGCCCCTGCATCCGAACGCAGCGGAGAGGGCTGCACCAGCAGCCCGGCCTGATCCTCCAGCGCCATGACCACGAAGCTGGCGGACTCGTATTCGCCGCGGCACGCGGACAGCTCGAGGCCCTCCCGGTCGATGAAGGGGACGGCCAGCTCGGCGGGGACAATGCGCGCGTTGGTGATGGCACGCACGGGCAGCAGGATGAATGGCTGACCCGCATCCGCGGCCTGTGCCACGCGCTGCAGCGTGGTGGGCGCGAGCTCGGCCATGCGCAGATCCGCCTCGAGCGCATCGACCTCCTCAGGGCGCGCGTAGCCGGCCTCGGAGAGCGCCTGCACGCCCTCGCCCGCGCGGTCCGCGGCGGCGGTCGCGGCCTCCGCGGCCGGCGCGAACCTGTCGGGCAGCTCGGGAAGGTCCGCGAGCCGCTGCCCGATCTCCTCCATCCGCGCACGCCAGCCGGCGACGCGCTGCGCCCAGGCCTGCTCGAAGGCCGCCCAGCGCTCCTGGGTCAGCGCCTGGTAGGCCTCGTCCTCGGGCACCCGGCCCTCGATGCGGATGTCGTCCACGTAGATGGTGGCGCGCTGTCCGGGCTTCCCGTTGACGAAGATCCCGACGCGATCGATGTAGACCGCGACGTGGTCTCCGCTGGCGCCGTCCACCCACTTCTGCATGATCCTGTCGGCGCGATCGAAGGCCTCATCCGACATGTTCGCCTCGATGAGCTTCCACTCGCCCGTGGCTTCGCGGTAGCTCTCGAAGGCGCCACAGCCGGAGTGCCGCGTCGGGGGGAATGCCCAGTTGACGCCCAGTCCGGCGGCCGCCGTATGTCCCTCCTCCGCGTAGATACGCGCGGAGAACCGCAGGTCGCCCTCGGCAGGCATACGCACGGGGATTTGCCAGTAGAAGTAGCTGCCCGAGGTGAGGCTGACATCGAGCTTGAATGAGCGATCGCCCTCAAAGGCACGCTCGTCCGTTACGCCCTTGAAGTGCACCTCGTACTCGCCATTGGACACCCAGAACGTGACGGGATCCTGGCCATCCTCGAAGTCCACATGGTACGCGACGTCTCGCATGGGCAGCTCCTGGGGGGAGCAGATGGCCGTCGCAACGAGGAGTCCACAGACAGCGGCGCCTATGACACGATACATGGTAGCACCTCCACGTGTTTGGCAGCGGGGGGAACCTTCGTGCGCCGAGGCCGAAGGACCTGCAGGGCGTCGGCAGTGCGCCGGGATCGTGCGACCCGGAGGTGGTGCCTACAGCGAGAGTCGTGCGAGGCGCTTGCGGAGCCCGGCGAGTCGCTCGCGGCTGCGCAGTGCGTGCTGCACCGCGGGGTGCGCGCTGATGAGCTCCCAGTCCACGTCCTCGTCTATCGCCTGGAGCGCGTAGCGTGGGCCCGCCAGCCTCGGCGGCACCGTGGTCAGGCATTCGCGCGGGTCGAGCGGCCGGAAGCTCATGATCGTCTCATCGAACCTGGCCCTGGCCTCGCCGCCCCCATAAGCGAGCACACTGAGCTCCTGGTAGCGCCGTTGGCCGGCTGCTCCGCCCAGAGTCTTCATGCGCTGCCAGTGACGCAGGGCAGCCTCCACGTCTGTCGCGCGGTTGCGCAGCATGTAGGCCAGGCCGATGTTGCCGTGCAGCACCGGGTCGTCAGGGGCGCCCTCGAGGGCATCGAGGAAGTAACGCAGAGCCGTGGAGAGGTGCTTCTGTGCCCTTTGCAGCAGATGCTGCTCGCGCTCCTCGCTTGAGAGACCCGCCGCGCGAACCTGGCGGTTCAACTCCAGTCCCTCCTGGGCGTACACGATGCCCAGGTTGTTGGCGGCCTCGCCGCTATGCTCAAGCTGGAGCATCTTGCGGAAGGCAGTGCGTGCAGCCTCCGTATCGCCGAGGTTGTAGGCACACATACCGAGATTGCAGAAGGCATCGCTGCTGACCTCGCCCAGCTCCAAAGCCAGTTGCAGATACCGGCGGGCGCGCTTGAGTAGGTCCCGGGCACGGCCGACCAACCCGCCATCCCTGGCCCCATGTGCCTCCTGTACCGCTCTCGCGGCCTCGGCCAACGCGGTCCCCGCGCAGAAGCGGAGGAAGCCATCGTCGGGATAGGCGGCGGCCACGCGCAGGAACCCGTCGGCGGCCGCCTCGAACTCCAGCCGCAGGTACCGATACAGGGCGAGGTTCAGTCTCGCCTCGGCAGACTCCTGGACGTCTGCGTCCACGACCTCCTCCAGGGGCCGTGCACAGCGGCCCAAGGCGCTAAGGAACCGCTCGCGCTGCCGCTTGCCCATCTTCGGCGAGTACAGCTTCAGCGCGTCCGCCAGATAGGCCAACCCCTCGAGGAAGCGCACAGATGAGTGCTCGCGCTGGTCGTCCGAGAGCTGCTCGAGCATCTCGAGCGCCGCTTCGGCGTCGCCGGCGGCGATCCGGGCGGTGGCCAGGTTGACGATCACGCCGGTGTGTTCGGGGCCCGGCTCTGCCGCGCGCGAGAGTTCCTCCTGTATACGCTCATCGTCGCCCAATGCCCAGCCCACGCACCCGAGGTTGTTGTGCAGTCCGATGTCCGCCTCGTCGTGCTCCAGCCCCCTCTCGAGCTGGCCCATCGCAGGCCCAAGCCTGTCAAGCCCGATGAGCACCAGCGCGCTGTTGTGTGCCGCCAGGACCGGGTACTCCTTGCGCACCCAGGGGTTGTTGAAGCTGTCAAGTGCGTCGCCATGCTGTCCGAGCATGAGCCGCACCACACCGCGGTTCAGCTCAACGGCGGGGCTGCCTGGGGCCAGAAGTGCCGCCCGACTGAGCTGGCGGGCAGCGACCATCGGTCGCCCCCCGGCGCACAGCAGTGCTCCGAGCGCGGTCACCAGCCGGGGGTTGAGCGGGTCGAGCACCGCGGCCTCCTGCAGTCCTCTGATCGCCTCACGCAACCTGCCCCTCCGGTGTTGCACGAGAGCGAGGTTGGCGCGCGGCGCCACGGCGACAGGGTCCTGCTCAATTGCCCGGGAGAAGTAGTCCTCCGCCCGATCGAGGTTCCCCGCGGCCAGCTCCCTGGCGCCCAGGCTATTGAGCGTCGCCGCGGAGGCAAGGCGATCGAGCCGATCCACCAGACGCCTGGCGACCGGTGGGGGCGGCCTCCTGGTGAGGAGCACACCGATGTTGTGGTGGGCTGCCTGGGACGTCGCGTCATCGCTTGCCGCCTCGGCCAGCATCTCGGCCGCGGCGGCGAAGTCGCTCCTCTCCGCCAGAGCGACCGCGAGGTTCAGACGCACGCCCGGCATGCCGTCGTGGGAGTCAGCACGCTCCAGTGCAGACAGCGCTCGCTCGGGGTCGCCGTGGAGCAGGGCCACCACGCCCAGCGCATTCCACGCCTGGACGTCGTTCCCGTTCTCCTCGACGTGCTGCTGCAGGTCCTCTGAGGCGCGCGCGAGCTCTCGCGAATAGGCCGCCCTGCGTCGGGCGAAGGCGATACGCGCAAACAGCAACCGAACGCGATGCACCAGCACCGCCGGCATCAGCACGACCACGAAGCCCAGCAGGGCGCCGATGACCGTCGCGGCGATCGTCCACAACGTCCCCGCGTCGCGGGCGAACGCGTGCGCCCAGACGAATCCCCCAGTGCCCCCAAGGACCAGCGCCAGGGCGCAGTACAGGATGCGTGTGGATCGCCGCGGAAGGTAGATCGCGTAGGCAGTCTCGTCGGGGACTACGTCGGCGGCCTGCGGGAGAGCCAGGCGTCTGGAAAGCGTCCTCATGTGCTGCCACACCCAGCCGGCGTGTACTGGCGCCCATCCTCACCTTACTTATACCCCGAGCGCACACGCCATCAACCGGTGCTGGTGTACACGCATGCGGCCGAGCTCGATAGCTCGGCCACATGCCGGTCGCCTCCGCTCTGCTGATGTCTTCGGCGGCCGGGCCCGCCGAGACTCATTGTTCTCGGGCGAGAGGGCACCGACCGTCGTCTTCAGTTATCACCGCCGCGGCCTGTGACCGTGACGGCCCCCGCCGCGGCGGCCGTCATCGTCGTCGCCGTAGCCTGGAGAGCAGCCTCCACCACAGCTCATATTGCCGAGGTTGTTCCACTGGTTGAGGAACCAGGCCATGGAGCCGGCCTGGCCCTGGTCCTCGTTGTGGACGTACTCGGCCCACCAGAGCATGGCGGCCTCGAGCTGGGGCATCGAGCTGCTGTAGCCCGAGACCACATTCAGCTCGGCGGCCAGGAGTTGGCGATCCAGCTTCTGCAGCGGGCAGTTATCGCTGAGGGACGGGTGGAGATACCAGAGCGCCTTCCACAGCGGGTTACCGCCGAGATCGAAGGGCTCATCCCAGTAGCCGGCATCCGCGTCAAGCGCCTCAACTGCGGCCAGGTACTCCAGCAGGTCGGCCTTCGGGACCTGAACGCCCTTGCTGCAGTCGGCCAGCGCGCGCCGGACGTTGTGCTTCCAGAAGCCGATGGTGTGGTTGTCGCCCGTGATCTCGCACTTGTGCATGGCCTTGACGATCTCACAGGGCTCGGGATAGTAGCCGAAGTAGAAGACGAGAGGGCTCTCGGTATCGGCGTCAATGGTGAAGTCATACGAGGCCGGCGTGGTGGTCTCCCAGTACTCGAGGAGGCCGTAGCCGCCCCCGTCGGTCACGGCAATCGAGTAGTCGCCACCCTCGCGGCTGCCGAAGTCGGCCAGCCCCGCGGCGTCGGTCTGCAGGAGGGTGGTGTCGCCGCTGTCGGAGAGCGTCACGCCTACGTCCTCGAAGCCCATCTCGAAGTCGTCGAACTCGCCGTTGCGATTCACATCGAAGAACACGTAGGCCAGGACGTCCGCCTCAGCGGGAAGCTCGTAGTCCGGATCGACGTAGCCGAAGTCGATGCCCGTGGCGGGCGCATCTATCACGGTCGCAGCCCTGTCGGGGACGGTCGTGATCTCCAGCTCGTCAAGCTCGCCGGCGATAATGGGAGCGTGCACGGTGTATGTGCCAACCGCAACGCCCTCGAACAGGTAGTTCCCCAGGTACTCGCCACCGTCGCCGAGGATCGGGTCGGCGCTGGATGTGGCCTCCGCGATCACTTCGCCACTGTCGTCCAGCAACTGGACGGTCACGTCGGCCAGGCGATCCTCGGTAGTATCATCGTAGAGCCCATCGCGGTTGTAGTCGATGAAGACCGTTCCGCTGACGGTGTAGGTGGGCTCGGGTACGTACCCGAAGTCGAGACCGTCCACCGGCGCATCGATGATGTCGAAGGCGAGGCCCGCGGCGGTCACCAGGACCAGCTTCTGGCCATCCGGCCCGGTCACGCTGGCCGGCGCGCTGACCTCGTAACCTCCCGGCGGCACCTCGCGGAAGCGGCAGTTGGCGAGGTAGTTGCCGTTCTCGTCGGTGAAGCCGCTGTTGGTTACGTCCGCATCGCTGTGGCTGCCGCCGCCGGTCGGCGTTCCCGCGAGCTCCACGGTGACGCCGGACAGGACCTGATCGCCCTCGGAGAACTCACCGTCGCCGTCGAGGTCCACATAGGTCGTGCCGGAAACGGGGTAGAGCTCCGGAGAGGTTTTCGCGACCGGGCCCTGCACCGTGCCGACCTTGCCCTCGCTGGCATCCACCTCGTAATCGACCGGCCCCGGCTCGGTGACGCTGCTGTCGGCGATGACGTCGAAGTACGCGAAGCGCGTTCGATACGAGCGGGCGCGATAGTCATAGACCCACGAGGCGCTGGTCCGCGTGATGCCGGCGTTTCGCCACAACAGCGCGTCGCCCTGGGACAGGACACCATCCATCCCTGTGACGTGAAGGAAGGACGAGCCAACGGTCAGGATGCCCGGATCGCTGACCTCGAGGACGTAACAGTACGTGGTGCGGCCGTTGTTTTCGCTGTAGGTCGTGTGATCGAGGTAGAACGATATCTCCGCAGCACCAGCATACGTACTGAGCGATACAACGAGGAGAACGACCAGAAATACACATAGCCCCCAGCTACGAACTCCCGTACCCATCCACGATACACCTCTCCATGCCGTGCCGGCGGCACCATGCAGTATACCGGACGCCCGCAGCGATATCCTCAAGGATGGCTCAATTCCTGCTCTCAGTATCTTGAGTCAGCGCGAGGCAGCATCAGGGGGAATACGGCCCGCATCATGGGGGTGAGGGGCATGAATCGACAGCGGGCGGACCCGATAGGTCCACCCGTTGCGCTCTGTGCTTTGGCTTAGTAGAGCTAACGGCGCCTGCGGCGCAATCGGACGGCAATGCCGCCCACTCCCACAAGCACGAGGCCCAGCGTACCCGGCTCCGGCGTCGGCCCGATCACGTCGGAGGTGCTGTCCGGCGTTCCGTCGCCATCGAGGTCTATGCTGTAAGGCACCGGCGCGGCATGTCCCTGCGGGAGGTTCGCGGTCAGGTCGAAGGTGGTGTAGTTCGAGTTGGGCGGAGAGTCGCCCCCGATGTAGGCCCAGACGACCCGAGTTCCGTTCTCGCTCACGGTCCCGTTGTCCCAGTAAACGGGGCCGGAGCAGTAGTAGACTCCCGAGACCCCCGTGAGCTCCCACGTCCCGCCAACCTGCAGCGAGCTACCCGCCTCGCGGTAGTAGGTATAGTGGAAGTCCCAGTCGTCGCCGCCCGCGTAGACGTAGTTGTCGAGCTGGACGTAGTCGGCCAGGGCCGCCCCGGCGACGAAGGCGAGAACGATCAGCACGACTGCCATTCGGCGCATTCTGCAGCTCATCTCCATTGCACGGGCTCTGGCGCGCGATCCCCGCCCGCCACTGCGACCCCGCACCGGCGAGCACTGATACACTTCCAGGCCTGCCCTCTCACGGGCCCACATAGTTAGATTACACTGTTCGGATAAAGGAAGTCAATGCATTTCGGCGTAAACCTATGCCAATATCGACGTTGCACGCGAGTCCGGTATGTGAAGTCGAGCTGTGAGGTGCTGAGAGGTATTGCCGACGACTTGAACGAAGACCTGCCCATGCTCACGTCCGAACGCAGTGCGACGGCTTCGGTGCTCGGTGCGCTGCTGGCGGCGGGATTTGCCGCGGGCGTTGCGCAGGTGCTGCTGATGCGCGAGCTGCTGGTGGTGGCCGACGGAAACGAGCTGTCCATGGGCCTGCTGCTGGCGTGCTGGCTGCTGGCGGGCGCCCTGGGCAGCCTGCTCGCGCGCCGGTTGACCGGGAGCGGAGATGATCCGCGCGGGCCTGCGCTGCGGCTGGCCATGCTGTGCGCGCTCCCCGCCCCGCTGCTGATGATCTCGGTGGCCATCGCCCGGGCCACGCCATTCGCGCTCAGCAGCCTGGGCGGTCTCTCGGCCGCGCAGGCACCGGCGGTCGGCCCGGTCCTGAGCTGGCTGGCGATCCGGCCGGGCGAGATGCTGGGCCTGGGGCAGATGGCGTTGGTCGGCGCGCTGGTGGCATTCGGCCCTGCCGCGCTTGATGGCGCGCAGTTCGCGATTGGCTGCGACCTCTACTGCCAGGCACGGGGGACCGAGCGCGTGGGCGCGCCCTACGCCGCCGACGCCATCGGGCACCTGGTGGGCGGCGTGCTGCTGGCGACCGCCGTGGTCCTCTTGTTAGACCCCTTCACGATGGCGCTGGCGGTCGCGGCGGTCAACGCCGTGGCTGCGCTGGCGCTCGGGGCGGCCTTTCTCGGCATCAGACCGCCCCGGCTCGCGCGCCTGGGCGCCACGGCGCTGATTGGGCTGGTCACCGCCTCCCTGCTGACCGGCCGCCTCGACGCACTCTCGCTGTGGTGGCGCTGGCACAACCACGACCTGATCGCGAGCATCGAGAGCATCTACGGGAACACCGCCATCGTCGTGCAGGAGCCCGACGGCATCTACCTGTACCAGAACGGCGTGTACACCGGTGCCTCCCCGCCTCTGGTGGGCACCATCGACGAGCTGGTGCACTTCACCATGCTCCAGCACCCGCAGCCGGAGGCGGTGCTGCTGATCGGCGGGGGCATCACGGGGGGCCTGCGCGAGGTCCTCAAGCACGAGCCGTCGCGCGTGGACTACATCGAGCTGGACGGGACGCTCTTCGAGCTGGCCGAGCGCTGGGCCGCCCCGGGCGATCGCGCTGCACTCAAGGACCCCCGCGTCAACCTCATGGCCGGTGACGGCCGCCGCTGCGTGGCGCAGGCTGCACGGTGCGGGCGCATCTGGGACGTCGTGCTCGTGGTGCTCCCCGACCCCTCCACCGCACAGCTCAACCGCTTCTACACGCGCGGCTTCTACGAGGAGCTGGCGGAGGTCCTCGGGCCGGGCGGCGTGGTCGGCTGGCAGGTGCCCGGCTCCTCGGGCTACTTCAGCCCATCGCTGCTGCGGCTCCACAGGTCGCTGGTGGGCACGGCCGGGCTCGCGTTGGGCAAGCCCGTCCGCATGCCGGGCGAGAGCACCGTCTGCGTGGCGGGCCCGGCGGCCGAACTGACCGATGACTGGATCGAGCTGCACAGGCGGCTGCGCCGGCGGGGAATCGAGGCCCGGTACTTCGAGGTCATGCTCTCCGACCGTCTCAGACCCGACAGGCTCCAGGCGGTGGCATCAGCGCTGCATAGCGCTGAGCCCCCAGAGACTAACACCGACCTGCGGCCCATCGGCTACTTCCTTGACCAGACCTGGTGGCTGACGCAGCTCCACCCGGCCTCGGCGAGGCTGCTGGGGCGCCTGAGCCGGCTGCGCCTGGGCGATGCGCTCATCCCGCTGGCCCCGGCGCTGGTAGTGCTGCTCGCACCGGGCTGGCTGCGGGCGGTGCGCACGGCGTGGATCCCCCTGGGGCTGGCGACGAGCGGCTTCGCGTCGATGTCGCTGGAGCTGGCGCTGCTCTTCGCCTTCCAGGCCTTCTACGGCTACGTCTACCACATGGTGGGCGTGATCATCGGGGCCTTCATGGTGGGAGTCGCCTGCGGGAGCATCGCGGCCGACAGATGGCTGCGCGGCAGGGACGCTCAAGCGGCCGGCCGCGCGCTGCCAATCGGGCTGGCATTCATGGCGGTGGCCTCGCTCGCGCTGGGCCTGGGGTTGCTCGGGATGGTGCGAGCCACGGTGAGCGGCGCACTGGTGGCGCTCTTCCCGCTGGTCACGGCGCTGATCGGCCTGGCGGTCGGGGTGGTATTCCCGCTGGCGGCGAAGGCCTGGGGCGGGGAGCGCACGGCCCGCGCCGCCGCCGGCCTCTACGCGGCAGACCTCATCGGCGCCGCCGCCGGAGCCGTCCTGGCCGGGGCCTTCTTCGCGCCCGTGCTCGGGCTCACGGGGACCTGTTGGCTGGCGGCGGCCATCGTCGGAGCCGCCGCGCTGCTGCTTGGGGTACGCGCGCTGGCGGGCGACTGACGAGCCGTCACCAGGCCAGGCGGAGCGAACGCGCCTCCTGAGCCGGAGCGACGGTGAGGACGATCTGCCCCGCCTCGCCCTCGACCGGCCTCGCCCAGTCGCCCTCGCAGACGGCACGCGCCGCCTCCGGGGCGCCGCGCAGAGTCAGCCGCAACTCCCCGGCGTTGCGAACTCCCAGGAAGAGCCCATCCTCCGGAAGCGGCAGATCGTTCAGGTCGAGCGTCAGCGCGCGCAGGTTCTCGGTCGCCACGCTCATGGCTCCCTCGCCCAGCACGATGTCCGCGCGCGCCAGCCGCGTCTCGTCGGCGACGAGCAGGTCCGCCCAGTAGTACGACTTGCTCTCGTCGGTCACGAGGTGCATCTCGGCCGGCGGGGCCGCGGAGCGCACGTAGCGCGCGCACCAGTCGAGCCCGTACGCCGCCCTGCTCATGTGCCCGCCGCTGAAGACGTGCAGGACCGTACCGTGGGCGGGGACGGCGTCGAGCGCCCGGAAGGTGCGCCAGCTCTGCTCCACCGGTATGACGGGGTCACGGTCGCCGTGGGCCAGCAGGACGGGCAGGTGCGCCAGGTTGGGCATGAAGGTGCGGGGTGATCGGCGCAGGTACTCGAAGTCGATCTCCGGGCTCTCCCCCGGCCTGCCCCCGGTGATGGCCTCGACGTCGGCGGCGTAGGCGTTCTGGACCTCCCACCACTCGCGCAGGTCGGTGACGGGGACCCAGGCCGCCACCGCCGCCCACAGATCGGGATACTTACCGGCCATCAGCAGCGTCATGTGCCCCCCGCCGGAGTCACCGGTGAGGTAGATGCGATCCCGGTCCACGTTGTAGGCTTGGGCCATGTGCTCGACGGCGTCGATGATGTCGTGCTGGGCCAGGAGGGAGCCGCCGGCCTGCGTCACGTTCGGGTTGGAGGGCTTGTTGGGACCGCGGAAGTGCGGCAGCACCATGAGCCAGCCGCGCGCGGCGGCCTCGCCGCCGTACGGCTCCACCCGCTGGCGATAGTCCGCCGACCAGGTGTGCAGCCCCACCAGGAGCGGTGTCGGCTCCCCTGGGTCGTAGTCATCCGGCACTCCGATGACGACCGGCTGCTCGGCGCCGTCAACGCTTGAGGGGATGGTCGCCTCGGCGAGGGTAAGCCCTGGGATCTCGGGAAGCGGCTCGGCGGCGAGCAGCCCTGCGCCCACGAGGAGCACCGCCGCGCCAAGAAGCTCGGCGCTCACCGGTAGTAACCCTCCGGGACGGTGCCGGCGGTCACGGACAGCTCCAGCTTCTGCCTTCCGCGCTGCACCTCCAGCATGATGACCTCGCCGATCTCGTGCTTGAAGATGGCGGAGCGCATCTCCTCGTTGGTCGAGACCGGCTGACCGTCAATCGAGAGGATCACGTCGCCGCTCCGCAGCCCCGCCTGGTCGGCGGGACCTCCGGGCGTGACACCCGTCACGACAATGCCCTGGTCGGTGGACAGCTCGAAGTAGCGGGCGAGCCCCGCGCTGTTGGGCGTGGGCTCGATGCCCACCCACGGGCCACGCTCAAGGAGGAAGTGCACGATCTCCTTGACGTCGTTGATGGGGATGGCGAAGCCGATGCCCACGGAGGCGCCGGTGGGGCTGAAAATCATGGAGTTGATGCCCACGACCTCGCCGGCGAGGTTTATGAGCGGGCCGCCAGAGTTCCCCTGGTTGATGGAGGCGTCGGTCTGGATGAGATTGCGGGGCGGCGGGTTCGGTCCGCCGCCGATGGCGCGCCGCCCCTGCGCGCTCACCACGCCAACCGTGACGGTGTGGTCAAAGGCGAAGGGGTGGCCGATGGCCACCACGCGCTCGCCGAGCCTCAACTGGTCCGAGTCTCCCAGCGTGGCGGTGGGCAGATCGGCGGCATCGCCCTGCAGCTCAAGGACGGCCACGTCGTAGGCGCTGTCCATGCCCAGGGGCTCTCCGCCGAACTCCCCTCCGTCGCGCGTTTTCACCGTGATCTGCTGGGCGTCGCCGACGACATGGGCGTTGGTGAGTATCAGCGTGCGACCGTTGTAGTCGAAGACGAAGCCGCTGCCCATGCCCTGCTGCACGCGCGGCCCGCCGAAGAAGAACTCGAATGGGGTCTCAGGCTCCCGCACCATGGTGGCGACGATCTTGACGACGGCGGGATCGGCCTGCTGCACCGCCTGCACGATCGCGTCCTCGTCGGTCAGCACGCTGACGACGGGCCGCTGGGCGGGGGGAGGTGCGCCACCATCCTCATCCGGCAGCGAGCTGACCCAGTAGTAGGCGCCGCCCACCCCTCCGGCGACGCCCGCAACGAAGGCGACAACCAGAAGGCCCGCGATCAACCACGCGATCGATCGACTGCCCATGTCGCGATTTCACTCCAGCTCCTGCAGAAGTCTCGCCGTCTCGATGGCGGACTGACCGGCCTCAAAGCCGCGGTTGGTCAGGCGGGTGCCGGCCCTCTCGATGGCCTGCTCGATGGTCTCAGTGGTGATGACGCCGAAGATGATGGGCACGCCGGTCTCCAGTGAGGCGCTGGACACCCCTCGCGCGACCTGGCCGGCGACGTAGTCGAAGTGTGAGGTGGCCCCGCGGATGACCGCCCCGAGCGCGATGACCGCGTCGAAGCGCCCGCCTGCGGCCATCTTCCGCGCCACCAGCGGTATCTCGAACGCACCCGGCACCCAGGCGACCTCGATGTCCTCGTCCGCCACTCCGTGACGCTTGAGCGCGTCGAGGCAGCCGTCGAGAATGCGGTGTGTGATGAAGTTGTTGAAACGAGACACCACCAGGCCGAACGTGAGGCCGCTGCCATCGATCTGGACGTCATGGACCTTCATCGCCGTCACCTCCGCGGCGTTCTCCGAGCGCCTGGTCCGCGTCGTCCGGCTCCGCCGCCTCGTTCCGGCGGACCAGGTGCCCGAGCTTGTCCCGCTTGGTGCACAGGTACTCCTCGTAGTAGCCGCTCTTCGGCGCCTCTAGCGGCACACGCTCAACGACCTCCAGCCCGTAGGCCTCCATCGCCGTGAACTTGGCCGGGTTGTTGGTCATCAGCCGCATCCGGGTAATGCCGAGGTCGCGCAGCACCTGAGCGCCGATGCCGTAGTCACGCCGGTCGGCGGGAAAGCCCAGGGCCTCGTTCGCCTCGACGGTGTCCAGCCCCGCCTCCTGCAGGTGGTAGGCGCGGATCTTGTTGACCAGCCCGATACCGCGGCCCTCGTGGCTCGCGATGTAGACCACCACGCCGGGCGGCTCCGACGCGATGCGCTCGAGGGCCGAGTGGAGCTGCCAGCCGCAGTCGCACTTGAGCGATCCGAGGATGTCGCCGGTCACGCACCCTGAGTGGACACGCACCAGCGGCGCATCCGCCTCGTCGAGGTCACCGCTGACTACCGCCACGTAGTCGCGGTCGTCCACCGAGGAGGTATAGATAATCGCCCTGAACTCGCCCCAGTGCGTGGGTAGCGACGCCTCGGCCTCGCGCGTGATCAGCCGCTCGGTCTTGCTGCGGTAGCGGATCAGGTCCGCGATGGTGGTGACGGCGATGCCTAACTCCTCGCCCAGATCTATCAGCTCGTCCATGTTGGCCGCGGAGCCGTCCTCGCGCAGGATCTGAGCCATGACGCCCGCGGGGGCCAGCCCCGCCAGCCGGGCCAGGTCCACGGCCGCCTCCGTGTGTCCCACGCGCTTGAGCACACCACCCTCAGCAGCGCGGATGGGGAAGACGTGCCCGGGCCGCACCAGGTACTCCGGCCGCGTGTCCGGGTCGATGAGCGTCTGGATAGTCAGCGCTCGGTCGCGCGCGGTGTCGCCGGTCTCCATGCCCCAGCGCGCATCCACCGACACGGCGAAGGCGGTCTTGCCGCCGCCCCAGCCGTCGGGCGACATCGGCGTGAGCCCAAGCTGCTTCACCCGCTGCGGCGTGAGCGCCACGCACATCGTTCCCCGCGCGATGCGCATCATCTCATTGATCGAGTCGCTCTCCGCGAACTCCGCGGCCATGACCAGGTCGCCCGTGCTCGCCTCGCCCTCGTCATCGACCACGATCACCATCTGGCCCCGGGAGATCCGCTCAACTGCCTCCTCTGTGGTCGCCAGCGCCATAGCTCCTCATGCCCGTTCAAGTGTCTGATATGAAGCCGTGCTCGGCGAGGAACTCGCTGGAGAGGCCTTCTCCCGCCTCCCCGCCGACGAGCCGCTCCACGTACTTCGCCAGGATATCCGTCTCTACGTTAACTCGCCGGCCCTCGCGCGCCGTGCCCAGCGTGGTGTTCGCCAGCGTGTGCGGAATGATCGCCACCCCGAAGACGCTCCGGGAGATGTCGGTGACCGTCAGGCTAATGCCGTCCACCGCGATGCTGCCCTTCTCCGCCACGTAGCGCGCGTAGGCCGCGGGTATACGGAACCACAGCCACACAGTGCCGCCCTCGTCTCTGCGCGCGGTGAGAGTCCCGACGCAATCGACGTGGCCCTGCACGAAGTGCCCGCCCAGCCTGTCGCCCATCGCCAGGGCGCGTTCGAGGTTCACGGACGCACCCGGTCTTAGCTCCCCGATGGTCGTGCGCTCGAGCGTCTCAGCGCCGGCGTGGCAGACAAAGCCGCGCGCCGCGGGGCGCTCGACGGTCAGGCAGGCCCCATTGACCGCAATGCTCTCGCCCACCTCGGCGGCCGACCCGACCGCGGGCGCCTCAACCTCCAGATCCACGCCACCCCTGGAGGAGCGCGCAGCCCGGATGGTCCCCATTTCCTCTATCAGTCCGGTGAACATGGCTCCTCGTTCGCGGGGCTGACGCGGCCCTCGACCAGCAGGTCGCGGCCGACATGGCGCACGGACAGGTCACTCAGCCCAAAGGCGTCCTCGACGCGCTCGGCGCCGAATCCGCCGACCGCTGGTACCGCACTCTCTCCGCCGATGACGATGGGCGCGTAGAAGAGCGCGACCCGGTCCACGACCCTTGCCGCGAGCGCGCCCCACGCCAGCCCGGCGCCACCCTCAAGCAGCACGCTCAGCGTGCCCCGCCGCCCAAGCTCAGCCATCAGCGCAGGCAGAGCCACGCGTCCCTCGCGCTCGGGCAGCCTGATGACCTCCGCGCCCGCCGCCACGAGCGCATCGACACGCTCCTGCGGCGCCGCCTCCGTGCACGCCACCAGACAGCCCGCATCGCTGCCACCAGATACCACGGCCGCGGCCGGTGGCGTCCGGGCGCTGCTGTCCGCGACGACGCGCAGGGCGTCCCGGCCATCCGGCACGCCGCGCGTTGTGAGCGCGGGGTCGTCGGCCAGCACGGTGCCGACGCCGACCATCACCGCGTCGGCCCGGTTGCGCATCTCATGCACGAGCCGGCGGGAGTCCTCGCCCGTGATCCACCGCGAATGCCCCGAGCGAGTGGCGATCTTCCCATCGAGGCTCATCCCGAGCTTCAGCGTTACCAGCGGCACGCCCGTGCGCCGGTGCTTGACGTAGGGCTCGAGCAGTCGCTCCGCCTCATCGCGCAGGAGCCCGTCAACCACCTCGACACCGGCGGCTCGCAGCGTCGCCGCGCCGGCACCAGCGCACCGCGGATCGGGATCCGGCATGGCGTAGACCACGCGCCTGATCCCGGCCTCGATGATAGCGTCCGTGCACGGCGGAGTCCGCCCGTGGTGGCAGCAGGGCTCGAGCGTGACGTAGATCTCGGCGCCAACCGCGGCTTCCCCCGCATTGCCGAGCGCGATTCGCTCCGCGTGCGGCTCCCCGGCGCGGCGGTGCCAGCCCTCGCCGACCACAACGCCGCCGCGCGCGACGACCGCCCCGACGGCGGGATTGGGCGATGTGCGGCCCAGGCCGCGCGAGGCCAGCTCCAGCGCCCGATGCATGAGCGCCTCGCTCACGTGCGCGGCACCTGCCCCCCGCGGCTCTGCTCCAGCGTACGAATGTACATGCTCAGGCGCCGGAACCTCTCCGCCCGCCTGCGCCCGTAGGTGCCCCTAAGCAGCGACAGGTCGGCCACCGCCATAGCCATGGCGCCGAGCGCCATAAGCAGGCACAGGCCCCAGTACGCGAAAGCCCCCTGAGCCGTCGAAAACTCGATGCGGGCGCCCAGCGCGATCAGCACGAGCAGCAGCACCAGGTCCACCGCCGAGGCGACCCGCAACACCATCTGACGACGCGTTATCAGGTGTCCGCCGGCCGCGTATCTGCGCCACTCCCAGAACAGACGCGCCAGGAGCAGGAACGCCAGCAACCCCAGTGCGCCGGCAAACCATTGAGCCATCTCGAGACCTCCCGCATCGCGGCGATGATAGCACAAACCGACGGAGGGGGGCAAGATCGGGCCGGTGCGGGGCCTGCGCCCGCGGCCGGACCCGCAGAGCCCGGAGCGCGCCGCCGGGCCGCCGGGTTCGACGCTCCGTAGCACACGGGTTGGCAGGTTTCCCGGCATCGGCGGCGAAGAACTGCGCCGGAAGAGGGGCCCCAGCTCATGGCGAGACGGCTTCGCGTTGACGGCTTCGACGGCAGCAGGCCGACTGCCATCCCCGGCATTCCGGCGCCCGTGCGCGGCTCCGGCCGCGCCCACAGCCTGGCGCACGTGCTGGAGATCGCTCTGGACCAGTGCGGCCTGGCGCTCGGCTACGACGCTATCATGGGCCTCTCCGGCCTCGCCTTCCGCACACCGCCGTGGCCGGGGGGGCCCGGCCTCAGCGCCGACGAGACGCGCGATGCCGTCGAGGCCCTGGAGGCCGCGCTCGATGGCGGGCCGCGACTGCACTCGGAGGCAGACGGCCTCGATGAGGGGGCCGCGATGAAGCTCGCCGGGGAATCGATAGACGCCGGACGCCCGTGCGCGGCGCTGGGATGGGGATCGGTCAAGGAGAGCTGGAGCATCATCTGCGGCTACGATGCGACACGCGGGCGCCTGCTGGGCCACTGCCTGCTTGACGCGCCACGCAAGCGCTACGAGAGCTGGCCCCCAAGCCTCACGTGGCTGGTGACCTTCGACGGCGATCCCCGACCGCGTGGTCCGGCGGCGATCGAGGGCGCGCTGCGCGCCGGGGGGCGGTCGTGGGCGGAGAGCGGCCAGCAGCGGTACCTGCGCTGGATGGCCAGCCTCGGGCAGATGGAGCAGGCGGCGGGCTATGAGCACGAGGCGGCCGTGGAGTTGCTGGCCGACTCTCGCGCCGCGGCGGCGGGCTTCCTCGAATGCCTGGCCGAGCTGGGTGAGGGCATCCGGGCGAGCTGGCTGCGCCGGGCCGCCGAGATCTACCGGGAGCTGATTGACCTGCTGGAGGCGCGCGGCGCAGCGTACTCGCCGGGGGCCGCGGCCGCGCTGAAGGACCCGGCGGGGCGGCTGGCGTGGGCGGAGCGGCTCGAGGGCCTGGCGTCACTTGACGCCGAGGCCGCTCGCTCCCTGCGCCTGGCCCTTACAGCCAATTACCCGCCTGAGGACGCGCACGACGCGTAGTATGCGGATCCAGCCCCTCGCGGCGCGGCCCTCCTCGAGCGATGGGCCAGGTCCGTGGCACGGGCCTCCAGGCCCGTGCGCGGTGTGCCCGTGCCGTCTGGTCCCGCGCAAGCGCGGGAGCAGCCGCGCCGAGCCGTGTCGTTTGGCTGGCGCGCCTTACCCTCGCGCCAACGGCATAACGGTAGGCGGCGTAGGCACGCCGCCCCCCTGGACTACTCGCCGTGCGACGGGCGGGCCAGGCGGCGCGGCCCTCCTCGAGCGATTGGGGATTGGGCTCGGCTCCCCGAGGGAGCCGGACCCACTCAAGTTCGCGCTCGAGATGCAGGTGCGCTGCTCCTCGCGCGGAACTAGCGCCTCGGCCGAAGACGTGGGAGTGCAATCGCAGCCGACGACGGAGGTCGATGGCAATGCGTGGACATGCGTTGAGAGTGATCGCCCTGTGCGCGGCACTGGGCGCGCTCGCCGCCACAGCCGCCACGGCGCAGAGCGAGTTCAGAGAGTTCCCCGAGTTCCGCTACACGTCGGCCCTGCCGGGCGGCGGCTGGGGGGTGACCCCTGACGGCGTCCCCGGGTTCGACGGCGCGCTCCAGATCAACGTCCCCGTCGCCTACACTCCACATCGCGGGGTCATCATCGGCTACTCGTCCGCCAGCTTCGACAGCACGCCCAGAGTGGAGTTCGGCGGTGCGAACTCGAACGGCACCGGCACCATCGGCGTGGGCTTCGGCCATGCCGGCACCGGGCTGTACATCTCGGAGATGCCCACCGGCAATAACTTCGACGACGGCTTCGGCGAGTCGGCGCAGAACCTGCAGCAGCAGGTTCTCCCCGAGGGCGCGAGGCATCCGGCCGTCGCCTTCGGCTTCCAGGACATCTTCGAGAACCGCAGCCGTTACCTCGGCGCTCCCCTCAGCCTGCACAACACCCGATCGCCCTACATCGTCGCGACGAAGCAGGTCGGGAGTCCCGATAACCCGATCTACCTCACGCTGGGCTGGGGCGGGGGCCGCTTCCACTGCAAGCCGATCGCCGGGGTCTCCTACCGAGCGGGCGAGAAGGTGACCCTGATGGCCGAGCACGACGGCTTCAACCCGAACGCAGGCATCGGCTTCGACCTGTCCGAATGGCTCGCGGAGGACACCATCCTGTTTGCGGGGATGGTGGACCTCGACCGGACGGTCATTGGTCTCACTTACGTATACAACCGGTAGCGCGGCGCGTGAGCGCTGCGAGAGCAGAGCGGAGGAACCACACCATGGCGTCAATGAGCAAGCCCGGCCCCGGCCCGACCTGCCTTGGGGTCGTCAAGCATCCGGCCATCGGCATACGCATCCCCGAGCTGTTGCTGCCCGGGATCCTCAGTGCGTACAGGCAGCGCAATGTTGCGGGCGGGCTGATGCTGTCATTCGGCCGCGAGACGGCACCCGAGGCGGTCATCGCCGCCGCGCCCGGCACGTGGGAGATCACCCGCGGGCATACGGGCACATCGATCCGGAAGTACCAGACCATGGGCGCGCAGGAGGCCGAGAGGGCCGGCGTGACGGTTGAGATCGAGGCCGACCACCTGATCGTCATCGGCTCCTCGACCGCGGCGGTGCAGAGGATCGCCGGCTACCACGCCGACTCGCACATCAGCGAGGAGGAGCTCGAGAGCTCCCTCAGCTACAATATGACGGCGATCGACGAGGCCGCGGAGGTCGGCGTGGTCGGGTGCTTCACCACCGACACCTCCGACCTGTTCTGGCTCGAGGCCGACAGCCTCTCGGCGGCTCAGGTGCGGAGGCTCTTCGAGGAGCGCTTCGAGGCGGCCGACCGCCGCCGGATCCTGCGCCGCTACAGGGACGGCAGGACCTTCCGGGCCCCGGGCGGCAAACGGGTCAGCGTCACCCTCAGCGACACCCAGGCCAGGCGGCTGGCCCTCAAGTTCCAGAAGAGCCTCGAGATCAACGCCCGCATCTACGAATACTGCCAGCGGAAGCTGGGCGACCGGCCCTTCACCTTCGAGATCTCGCTCGACGAGACCGCGGACATGACCAGCCCACGCGAGACGCTCTTCTACCTCACAGAGTGGAAGGCGATGGGGCTGCCCTGCCACTACTTCGCGCCCAACATCGGGTTCGGCAAGCGCGCCGACTTCAGGGGCGACCTGGCCAAGCTTGAGACTCGCGTCAGGCAGCACCACGCCGTTGCCCAGGGCGTCAGCAGGGCGCTGCTGTCCATCCACTCCGGCTCCGGAACGACGCCTTACAGCGGCAAGGGCAGGGGCACCTATGGGGCCATCCTCGCGGGAACCGGCGGCGACGTGAAGTACAAGATCAGCGGCGTCTACTTCGAGCTGCTCATGGAGATGCTCGCCGCTCTGCCCGCGCGCAGCGAGGGGCGCAGGCTCTACAACCGGATCTTCGACGAGGTGCTAAGGCTGCTGAAGAGGGAGGTCAAGCAGGGCGGACCGCTCGCGCAGCCCCTGCTTGTCCGGCAGCTCGAGAAGTACGATCGAGCGATCGCGAGGGACGCGACGAAAAAGCGCGATCCCCGAGCGGAGTTCTTCCGCTTCAACTCCTACCTGGCGCTCAACATCCGTGACGAGGACGGCGAGCGCTACTTCCGCGACGCCCTCGTGGAGCTGCTTGCGCGCGACGGCGAGTTCCGTGCGGAGTTCGACGCGGAGGTCACCGCGCTGACGCTGCGGCTGATCGACGGCCTGCACTTCGAGAACAACCTCGCCTGATCGACGCCGGGGGCGACGGCATCGGCGGGCGGAAGGGGAGGAGGAGCAGCACGTGGCTGTGAGGATCGCGGTGCTCGGCGACAGCAACCAGGACTTCGTGATGCGCGCCGAGCGGATGCCGCGCCCCGGCGAGACCCTCGTGGGCAGCGACCTGCAACTCGTGCCCGGCGGCAAGGGTGCGAACCAGGCGGTGACTGCGGCCCGCGTGGGCGCCGAGGTGACCTTCATCGGGAGCGTTGGAGACGACCTCATGGGCCCGAGGTTGCTCGCGAACCTCGAGCGCGAGGGCATCGACACTTCCTTCGCCACCACCGACCCGCAGGCCCACAGCGGCTCCGCCTTCATCGCCCTGTTGCCCTCGGGCGAGAACAGCATCCTCCACTGCATGGGCGCGAACCTGGAGGTCTCGCCAGAGCAGGTCGAGGGCGCGCGGGAGGCGATCGAGCGCGCCGACATACTGCTGGTGCAGCTCGGGGTGCCGCCAGAGACGGTCCTGCGCGGCATGGAGCTCGCGGAGGAGGCGGGGACGAGCGTACTCTTCGACCCGGCGCCGGTGCGCGGCGACCTCGACCCGATGTGGCCGCACACCACCGTCGCCTGCCCCAACGAGAGCGAAGCCGAGGTCATTACCGGCAGGCCGGTGACCGATCTCCGGGAGGCATGCGCGGCGGCGCGGTGGTTCCGCGAGCATTCGGTTGAGGTGGCGATCGTCAAGCTCGGCGCGCGTGGTGCCATGGTCCTTGACGATGATGGCGCACGGATCGTGCGCGGCTACGTAGTGGATGTCGTGGACACCACGGGCGCGGGCGACGCCTTCGCCGGCGCGCTGGGCACGCGCCTGGCCGAGGGCGCGCCCGTGGAGGAGGCGCTCGCCTTCGCCAACGCCGCCGGCGCCATGGCCGCTGCCCGCTTCGGCGCCCAGCCGAGCCTGCCCACACGCGACGAGGTCGAGGCGCTGATGGCCGAGCAGAAGTCGGAGGATCGCGTGCAGGGCCTCTGACGGGGAACTGCGGCAGGCCGGACGCGTCCGTCACGCACTGGAGCGAAGCAAACGGGCCGCCGAGCCAGGCCCGGCGGCCCGTAATGCGTTGTTCCCGGTTCGGTACAGCTCAGTCACGCTCGTAGGGCTCGAGCTTGCTGCCGATTGTGTACTTGTGGAAGCGCGGGAAGCTGGTGAAGCCAGTCTCGAGCTCGCAGGCGCGCCCGACCAGCAGCGGCTTGCAGTAGGTCACGAACTCCTCGGTGATGTCGTTGCCCTCCTCGTTGATCCACTCGCGCGGGACAGCCTTGGACTCGCCGGCCACGGACATGAGCGAGGTCGCGCCGCATTCCCACTCGTAGGGCTCGTCCTTCTCGCGCTCGATGGTGACCATGATGTCGGTCTGACCCTCGACCGCCCACTCGACCGCGGCCTTCCCGACCGCGTATGCCTGGTCGAGATCCACCTGGCTGGCGGTGGCGGCGAAGCAGCGCTGGAGGTTGCCGAGCTTGTCATGCCGGGAGCGCACGCCGACACCCTCCTCGATGACATCCGACAGCCACTGGGCGACGCCGCCGAGGCGGGAGTGGCCGAACTCGTCCACCTTGTCGGAGGTGGTCGCCTGCTCCTCGCCGGCGAAGGCGAAGCCCTCGGACGCCGCGACCACGGCGTAGCCGTGCTCATCGTAGACGCGCTGCACGTCATCGATGAGCTGCTGGCGGGTGACCTCGACCTCGGGCAGGTAGACAAGGTGCGGTGGGGCGTCCGGCTCGGGACGGGCGGCCGCGGTGGCGCCGGTCAGCCAGCCCTCGTGCCGGCCCATGACCTCGACGACCTCAAGGGTGCCGAAGGCCTCCGCGTCGCGCCCGACGTACTGGCAGCAGATCGCGGCGTAGCGCGCGGCGGAGCCGAAGCCGGGGCAGCAGTCGGTGACCACGAGGTTGTTGTCGATCGTCTTCGGGATGCCGACGATGTTCATGTCCCAGTCGCTGCTCTTGGCCAGCTCGGAGACCTTGTGGCAGCACAATTGCGAGTCGTCCCCGCCGGTGTAGAAGAAGTAGCGCACGTTGTGGGCCTTGAAGACCTCCATCGCGCGCTCCAGGTCTTCGTCGGTCGGCTTGAGGCGACAGGTGCCGAGTCCCGCGGACGGGACGAACCTCATCTCCTCGACCAGGTCCGGATCCTCTCGGAAGAGATCGCACAGATCCTCCTTGAGCACACCGTCCATGCCGTGCAGCGCGCCGTAGAAGTGCTCGATCTCGTCAAGGTCCCAGGCCGCCTGGATCGCGCCCACCAGGCTGGCGTTGATGACGATCGTTGGACCACCGGACTGGCCGATGATCGCGTTTCCGGTCAATGCCATTCGCAAGACCCTCCCTGCGGGTGATTCTGGACCCATCCGCGCCCTTCGCTGTACGGCAAGTATAGCATAGCCTCAGCGGCCCGGCAACCCGCCGGGTAGCGGTCAGGACGTGAGGTCCACCAGGAACTCACGCGTCTGCTCGGCCGCCGCATTGACTTCCTCGAGCGTCTCGCCGCCCAGGCACTCGACGATGCAGGCGCCGCCGAAGCCCGCGTCCAGGAGCACCTCGAAGACGCCCTCGAAGTCCACCACGCCGGTGCCCGGCAGGATGTTGACGCCCTCCAGCTCGCCCAGGCTGTCCTTGATGCACATGGCGACCACGTGCTCGGCGCAGACGCGGAGCTCGTTCACCGGGTCGAGTCCCTTGTAGTGCATGATGTTGCCCGGGTCATAGTACAGGCCGAAGCTCTCGTGATCGATGCGCTCCACGGCGTACATCAGGTCGGCGCCGGTGCATGTGATGCCGCCGTGGGGCTTGAGCGTGAGCATGACGCCCTTCTCCTGCGCGTAGTCACAGCAGGCCGCCATGGTGTCGTAGTAGAGGTCCGCGTTGGGGCCGCGCTGCGTGCCGCAGCTCAGGAGATACTGCGCGCCGAAGGCCGCGGCGCTGTCGATGAAGTCGCGCAGGCCCTGCTCGGCCTCCTCCGGGCCGCCGTCGAGCGGGAAGCTGATCAGGCAGGTTGACGGGCTCAGGCCCGCGCCCTCGACCTCTCGGCGGCGCTGCTTCGCGACATCCTCGGGGGTCTCAGGGCCGATGACCCACTCCTTGCTCAGGCGCATGGTGCCGACGACATCATAGCCCGCGTCGGCGGTGCCCGCCAGGAACTGCTCCCAGGTGTAGTCATTCCACGGTCGCGTGAAGCATCCGAGCTGAACTGCCATGTCACGTCATCCTTTCATGTCTTCAGGAAGCGCCGGGCACGTGCCCGGCCTGCACGTCCTCGAGTCGCTGCAGGAGTTCCTCCGGCGTCGCGGTGCCGGTGGTGCCGATCTGCTGGATGGTGATGGAGGCCACGAGATTGCCCACGATCGCGGCCTCGACCAGCGTCGCGCTCACACACAGCGCCGACACCATACCGGCGGTGAAGCTGTCGCCCGCGCCGACGATGTCGATCTCGCCCTCGACGCGCACCGCGGGCACGTGCGTGGCCTCGATCTCCGGCGCGATCACGAGCACACCCTGCCGGCCGAGAGTCACGACCACGGCGCGCGAGTACGTCTGCTCGAGCAGCCGCTCGCCCGCCTCCCTGGCCTGCTCCAGGCTCGGCTCGCCGTCGAACGCCACGCCGGCGGCGCGGCAGGCCTCGTATGCGTTGGGCTTGATGATGACGTTGCGGAAGCGGGAGATGTCGCCGCGCGAATCGACCCAGAAAACACGCTCAGGGAAGCGCTCGGCGACCTCGGCGAGCGCCTGCACGACGCGGGGCGTGATGACGCCATGCTCGGCGGCGTCCTCCTGATCGGAGATGATGACGCCATCGCACTCGTCGGCGACCCGCTGCAGTCGCTGGATGATCATCTCCGCAGCGCCGGGCGAGATCGGCTCGCGGTTGCGGATGTCGAGGCGGTTGAGCTCGCGCAGCGTCCCATCGGCCTGGCGCACCAGTGGCTTCGTGTACGTAGGGGTCATCAGCTCCGGCACGGTGATGAACAGCTCCATGTTCAGGCGCTGCTCGTCCATGGCCGTGCGCAGCTCGTAGCCCTCACCGTCGTCGCCGGAGATCCCGACGGGGACCACGTCCGCGATGCCGAGGTCGATGAGGTTGCTCGTGACGGTCCCCGCGGCACCGGGCTGCGGGCGCTTCTCGACCACCTGGTAGGCGTCCAGGCCGGTCTCCAGCGAGGGCTCGGTCAGCGCCGGGTCGATGATCAGGTAGCGGTCGAGGAAGAAGTCGCCGACGACGGCGATCCGCGATCCTCTCCAGCACGCGACGATCGTCTGCAGCCTATCGGTCGAGAGCGCATCGTAGCTAACGGTCTCCATCACTGAGCCTCCAGCCGATCCACGATGAGCCGCCACAGGCTCGGGATCGAGACCGCGTGGTCGAGGTTGAAGTAGAAGCTCTCGCCGCCGTCGGCCACGGTGCGCACCAGGATCGTCTTCCAGGGGCGGAAGTAGTAGTTCGGATCACCCTGTTCCGGTTGCCGGTGGTAGTTTTCGGGCAGCTCTTTGAGGTCGAAGACGGCCGTGGTGAAGTCCGCGATCTGGCGGCCCTCCTGGTGGGCCACGTTGCGCGCCATGGCGAGGGCCTTCAGGTAGACCTCCGGGCCCATGACCTGCGTGCCGAAGGTGAGGTAGGCACCACTCTCCAGGCCCTCGACGGAGCGCGCGAAGATCAGGAAGTCGGTGTAGCTGGCGGCGCCGATGGCCGCCCCGTCGCAGTTGGGATGTTCGTGGACGATGTCCTGGCCCACGCTCACATGGACGGTCGCGGGCGCTCCAAGCCGGTACGCCGCCGCCAGGACGCTGATGTCGGCGTGGGGGAAGTCGCCGGTCGCGATCTCGCGTCCGACGGCCTCGCCGTAGCCGATGCCCTCCTCCGCGGCCATGCGCGCGATGTCATTGAGCCGCGCGGTCTCCTCCCAGAGACCGAACTGCCCCTCGCTGATGTACTGCGCGACGGACTCGCAGGTGGCGCCGATGAGCGCGAACTCGAAGTCGTGGATGGCGACCGCACCGTTGCCGGCGATGTGCGTGATGACGCCGCGCTCCATGAGGTCGATGAGGAACCGCGCCACGCCCCGGCGGATGACGTGGGCGCCGATCGCGAAGATGACCTGCGAGTCGCGCCGCCGGGCCGCCACGAGCCGATCCGCGAGGGTTGCGAGGTCGGGGTCCTCGACCTCCTCGGGCGCATCGTCGAGTTCGAGGAAATGCGACAGGTCATAGCGGTGCTCGCGCTCGCCGAGCGGCTTCACGCGCAGCCGGGAGCGGTCGAACTGCTCGTGGGGCATGGTCAGTCATCCTCCGCGAAGAGCCACGCCAGCAGGCGCTCATGCTCGCGGAAGTCGGGGATGATGACATCCGCGCCGGCGACGATCAGCCGGTTGCGCTTCCACTCGTCGATGCCCTCGCGCCGCTCCTCGTCCGTGGCCGCGCCGACCGCGATGCCGCCCACGTCGGCCACGTTCTGGATCTCCACGTAGCCGTCGCCGAAGCCCACCAGCTCCGGCCCGTGCAGATCGTGCTCGGCGATGATCATCTCGATGACCATGGCCTTGGAGAAGCTCTCGTAGTCGTCCAGGGCGCCGTAGATGCCCTCGAAGTACTCGGCGACCCCCACGGCCTCGGCCTCATCCAGCACGTAGGGCCGGTCGGTGCCGGAGGCGAGGTAGCATCTGACGCCACGCTCCCGGAGGGCCTGGACGGTCTCGAGCGAGCCGGGCACGCGCATCTCGGCGGGGTCGATGGCGCCGTCGCGCAGCCCGGCCACGCGGTGCTCGATCTGCTCCCAGAGCATCTCCAGGAAGCGGTGCTTGTACGCCAGCGGCGCCAGCGGCTCGCCGCCGCGCTGGCGCACCTGGTCGGCCAGCTCGATCATCTGGTAGATGGTCTGCTTGCCCGTCAGCCGGTCCACGAACTCCCGCACGAGCGCGGAGAGCTCCTCGCGGGACTCGCCGGTGTCCAGCTCCGCCAGCACATCGACCATCAT
>JALGUJ010000053.1 GCA_029820945.1 Candidatus Zipacnadia bacterium
GTGCGGTGTGCTGGGGCTTCGCCCTCCGGGCTCACCCCCAGCACACCGCCACTGCTTCCACCCCGCTTCCTTTTCTCCTGCCACCTGACATCTTAGCCCATAGGAGGGGCGGGCCTCCGTTCCCGCCCGGCCGTTTGCTACGCGGGGGCAGGCTGTTTGCCGTTGTCGTTTGGAGCGCCGTGGCTTCAGCCGCGGCGAGCTGTGCGTCGGTGGTCGCAGGTCGCGCGGAGTGGCGAGCCAAGGGGCGCGGGTGATCGAGGCTACAGGTCCATCGTCTCCTGCCGGGCCGTCGGCTGCCAGGTTCGCCCCGGCTCGATGAGGTGGAGGACCTCCCAGCCGCGCTCGACCAGCGCGTCGGCGATGTGCATGCGGTGGCAGCGCCAGGGCAGCTTCTCCGCGCACATGAAGGAGGTGGGCCGCCCCCACGCGAGCCGCTGCAGCTCGTCCAGGCCCTGCGCGAACTCCTCGCTGCGCATGTGCCGCTCGTAGCCGCCGCTGCGGTAGCCGCCAAGCTGCTCGCCCAGCCACCGGTAATCGATGCCATGCCGGCCGAGCCCTGTTGCCAGCTCATCGCGGCAGAAGTGGGCGAAGCGGCTCCGGGGCCAGCGCCGGACATCAACCACGCGCTCGACCTGCTCGCCCCGGAGGAGCTCCACGAACTCCTCGAGGCTGCGGTTGCTGTGGCCGACTGACCAGATGGTGTGGCCGGGCTCGCGGGCGTTGCCCAGATCACCGCCCGCGGCGCTTGAGCCCTCGCCGCCGCTACTCATCGGTCCGCGCCAGTACCTCCGCAAGCTGATCCCGGTAGCCGCTCACGGCCTCCTCCACGATCATCACGTCGGGCTTGGCGGCGATGAAGTGGAAGCCCTCGTTGACGCGCCGCAGGACCTCTTCAGGCGTAACCCCCAGGATGCCCGCATGGCCTCCTGCCTCGAGGGCGGCGTCGCGCACGCGGTCGATGGCGTCCGAGACCTCCGGGTCGTCCGGCCGGCCAAGCTTCCCGTAGCTGCTCGACAGGTCCATGGGCCCGACGAAGAGCACATCCCAGCCGTCCAGCTCCGCGATCTGCTCGATGCTCTGTACGGCGGTGTCGGTCTCGATCTGCAGGATGACGGCGACCTCGTCGTCGGCCCGCCGATAGTAGTCGTCCACGGATGTGCCCCAGCGCGTGGCGGCGACGTTGGGGAAGTAGCCGCGATGGCCCGCGGGCGGGTAGGTGCAGGCGCTGATCGCCTCCCGCGCCTCCTCGACCGAGTTGACGAACGGGAACACCACGCCGCGCACGCCCTGATCCAGCACCCACTTGGTCGCCCAGTCATGCACGCCCGGCACGCGGACGATCGGTGTCACGCCGCGGCCGAGGCAGATCGGGATGGCACTCGCCAGGTCCTCGATGGTGTGCGGCCCGTGCTCCATGTCCACCCACACGAAGTCGAAGCCTGCGGCACACAGGTGCTCGACCATGAGCGCGCTGGGCATGAGGTTGATCGGGCCGATGACGGGTCCTGCGTCCATCTGGTCCGCCAGTGGCGGCGGCGTCTCGAAGACCATGGTAGCACCCTTCCCCTGCGGGATACGGTCGGAGGCTGGTTCGCCGGCGGACGTGCCCCGACCTGCGATGGCTAGAGCGGCATGAGCCGTGGCGGCTGCCGGTCCATGTCCAGCCGCGCCAGGCCCAGCCCGCCGTAGCCCGCGCCGCAGTGCGACATGAACCACTCGTCGCCCCAGGAGAAGACCTCCGAGGCGTGGGCGTGGTACTCGCGGATGGTCTGCGGGAAGTCGAAGGGCGTCTCCGAAGCGCCCCAGCGCATCCCGAGGCCATGCATGAAGAACAGGTGCCAGCGGCCACCATGCTTGACCACGCAGGGGGACTCCGCCATGGCCTGGCCTTCATCGACGATGGCTGCGGTCGCGACCGGACCGCGGTCCTCCCAGTGGACCAGGTCGTCGCTCACCGCGTGGCCTACGCCGCTCACGCGCGGCTCGCGGGTCATCGCCACGTAGTAGAGCACGAACTGCTCGCCGATGCGCATCACGTGCGGGTCGCGGCAGCACCTGGGGCGGTACTGGTCCGACTCTTCATCCTCCCACGGCGACCAGGAGGGAGCGGGGTGGAAGACCGGGTTGTCCGGGTGCTTCTCCCACGTGAACAGGTCATCGCTCGTCGCCAGGCCGATCTGCTGCTGACCGCGGTAGGGCCCGCTCTCGTTGATCTGCGTGTAGCGGCTGTAGTAGAGGTAGAACGTCCCCTCCCACTCGAAGACGTAGGGCGCGTTGCCGCCGCGTGCCGCCTCCCAGCTCGGCACGGGCTCCTTCGGCAGGACGTCGGGCCGGCGGTCCCAGTGCAGCAGGTCATCACTGGTGGCGTGGCCGATGACATCGTCGCCGTCGGGGTGCAGCCAGATATGGAACAGATGCCAGGTGTCGCCGGCGCGGATGAAGCTGTGATCGTTGACGTCCATGCTCGTCGCGTAGACCCTCGTGAAGCTGTCTCTGGACTGCATGCGCACCATCTCCGGGAGTATCATCGTGCGCCGCGCGATCGCCGGGCGCGGGGCCCTTTCGCGCCGGGTGCCTCCCGGCCCTGCAGGGAAGGAGGGGACTCCAGCCGCGGCGAAGTCGGGCGACGGGCCGAGAAGCTCAGCATCATGGGATTCAGGAGGGTGCGATGGGGGTGTCCGAGGCAACGCCGACGCCCGAGGATAGCCGCGTCGCGATCCCGTGGCGAGACCTGGCGGTCGCGCTGGCGGTGGCGATCATCCTGTTCGCCATCTACCTGGCGCGAACCGACTTCCACGTCTCGCCCCGCGAGGACACCATGGAGTGCGTGGTGATCGCGGAGGAGATCAACGCCGGGAACGGGATGACCACGCGCATCATCGCCCCGTCGGTGCTGACCTACCTGGACCGCATCGGCCGGGCCGAGCCGCCGTGGCCGAACCTGCTGCGCTCGCCGCTCCCGTGCCTGACGATCGCGTGGCTGAGCCGAGTCCTGCCTCAGCCGCTGGCCGTCGCGCTCTCATCAGGCATCTTCTTCCTGCTGTCGGTCCCGCTCGTCTTCCTCCTGGGCCATCGGCTGGGGGGGCGGGGAGCCGGGTGGCTGGCGGCAGTGACTTACGTGGTCTCCCGCTCCGGGCTATGGTTCGGGGTCACCGGGCTCAACGAGAGCGGGTCGATCTTCGCGCTCGCCGGGATCGCCTGCTGCCTGGTATCACCGCCCACGTGGGGGAGCTGCCTGGCCGCGGGGGCCTTCGCGGGCGTGGGCTACCTGGGGCGTTCCACCTTCAAGCTCTGGGCGCTGCCCATCCTCGCCTTCATCCTCTGGCGCTCGCGCGGCGACGGCGTGCCCCGCGGCGCGCTGCGCGTCGCCGCGTTCGCGGCGCCGCTGGTCATCGCCTGGGTCTGGTGGGGAGCCACCATCGGCGGGATGACCGGGGAGTTCGGTGCCTCCGCGCAGGAGGACATCATCATCCGCCTCGACACCGACCTCTACCCGGGCCGGTCGCCATCGCTGACCTTCGAGCACTGGAAGACCGGCGAGTTCATCATCTCCCATCCCGGCGAGGTGGTCCGCAAGTACGGACGGCTGGCCGAGAAGAGCTGGCCGTGGCTGGTGGACATCGGTGCCATGCCCCTGCTGGTGGCATTCTTCATCGTGGAGGCGGTGATCGTCTTCTCGGGCGGCAAGCGCGTGCGCATCCAGTGGCTGGTCTACGCGCTCCTGGCCATGCAGATGCTGCTGGTGCCGCTGGCGTCCGAGGGCCACGGCGGAGTCGGGCCGAACCGGTATCTCGACCCCTTCGGCCCCATCGCGGCCGCCATCGGGGCGGCCTTCGCCTTCGAGCTGCTGGGCCGGTACCAAGTCCAGATCCGCGATGCCACGCCGGTGTTCGCGGTTCTGGTGGCGCTGACCGCGGTGCCGGTGCTCTTCAACATGGTGGTGGGGCCCTACCACGGCGCTCACGTCGCCAGGGCGCGGGAGTTCGGCGAGTTCGTCGCCAGTCGGGCCGAGCCCGGCGAGATCATCGCGAGCACTCATGCGTCACTCGATGCCTGGGTGTCGGGCATGCACGCGATCTACCTGCCGATGACGCCCGAGGACCTGCTGCGCATGGACCGCGAGATGCTGGCGGTGGACTGGGTGCACATCAAGCGCCGGGGCGAGGCTAATCGCGCGCGCACCGTCGCCTGGGAGCCGATCATGTCGGGCGAGGCCGAGCTGCCGGGCTTCGTGCTGGTCAAGCGCTTCGACGACGGCGGCGTGCTGCTAACGCGCGCTGACTGAGTACCCGCTCCAGCGATGGTCGGCACAGTCTCGGCCGTGACCTCGCCGGCACAGCACTCCCTTGGACACCCCTCTCCATCTTGCGGCGGCGCAAAGGATGTAGTATAATAGTCAGAGAGCGAGGTGTCGCGTATGAGAACAGTCACAGTGTCGGAGAAGGGCCAGATTACCATACCTGCTGCGGTTCGTAGGAAGATCGGCATATCTTCCGGGGACGAACTCGCTGTAGAGGTGCGGGACGGCGAGGTAGTGCTCAGTCGCGTTAGGACGATCAGTGAGGTGGCCGGCATCTTCCGCGAGTACGCGGAAGGCAGGACTGCGGACTGGGAGACGATGCGCCGGGAGACCGAGGAAGCCGTGGCCCGGCAGGTTGCCGATGAGTGATGGAGTTGAGCGCTGGGCGATCGATGCCAACGTGATCCTGCGCTACCTGGTCGGCGACGAGGAAGCGCCGGCGGCGAAGGCGGCGGCTATCTTCCAGTCGGTTGAGCGGGGCGAGAGAGTCGTGGTCTGCGATGCGGTGACGCTTGCCGAGACCGTATGGGTGCTCTCCTCATTCTACGGGTTGCCGAATGATGAGATCGCCCAGGGTCTTCTCCCGCTTGTTCTCGCTGATGGCTTCGTGATGAGCGACAAGCCGCGCTACATCCGGGCGCTGCAACTCTTCGCGGGGCCGGTCAGGCATTTCGGTGACGCCTGCGCGTGTGCCGGTGCGATCGAGGAGTGCGAAGGCAGGCTCCACTCCTTCGACCGCGAGCTCTCATCCGTCCCCGGAATATCGCGCGAGGAGAACCTCGATCCGGAGGCATGGTAAGGCAGCGAGCACAGCCCGAGCTACGATGTCTCCTCTCGCAGGTAGTCCTCGATGGTGTCGATGAACTGCTCGGCCTCATCGAGGAGCGGCTCGGTATCGTGGATCTCAAGTTGCACTTCGTAATCGTATGTGGCCTCCTGCCGTGTATCGAACGCGTCGCGAAGCCATTGGTGCAGGGCCCGCGGCAATAGCTCAGTCTTCGCGAACTCGCGACCAAACGCAGCGATAACCGCCGAATGCTTCGAGAAACCCAGCCCCATCGAGGCCGGCGCCGCGTTGGCCGCGTGAAACATGGCGTAGTAGGCCCCGGAGGCGGCCTCGTTGTACTCCCGCTGCTCCTGGGCGGCTTGAGCCACCCGCAGAGCGCTTCTGGCTCGCTCCAGCATAGCCGACTGCTCTGCATTCATGAGATCGCCACCGCATCGCGTCGCAGGTTGCGCATGAAGACCGTGTTCTTGTGAAGCCAGTCGCTCTCGCGGACAGGTACCCTGGAGATGTGAAGGTCCAGATCCAGTGACAGGCGGCTGGAGATCTCCGACATGCGTCTGATCTCGCGCACGGGCGATTCGTAGTCGTCGAGCACGACCGCGACGTCCACGTCCGAGTCCGGCTCGGCGTCGCCGCGCGCGCGGGAACCGAACAGGTAGAGGCCCTTGAGGCGATCTCCGTAGAGCTCCTCGAGCTCGGCCTTGAGTTGTCTCAGCGCCTCGTCGATCTCCATGGTACTCTCCTGGCCGGTCGCCTCGGGCGCACCGCCGCGATCCGCCTGTTGTGCAGCGCCTCACTCGCTCACGTGCCGCTCAACAAGCCGCTGGAAGTCGCGAACGGTCTCCTGTAGGTCGCTCAGGTCCTCATCACTGACCGGGGCGACGGCCTCCTCTCGCTCATGTAGGACCTGCTGCACGTCGAGGGCACTGATGCCCGTGAGCACCAGGTGTCCGAGTGTCTGCAGGAAGCACAGCACCTCGTCGTCACCCGTTCGGTCAGCGGCCCGCAGTTGCGCGAGGCATTCCTCAACGCACCTCGTCGCCTCACCGAGAGCCTGCCTCGGATCACTCACCTTTGTGGCCCCGTCACTGCTCCTGGAGCGCGAGCCGGGGCGTCACTTCACCGCCCAGATGCGGAAGTTGTCGTACCAGGCGTCCGTGGTCATCATCTGGCGTAGGCCGAAGTGCCCCGAGCCCCAGACGCCGCCGCGCGTCACACCGTCGTCCACCCAGTCGATCGAGATGCGGTCGTCAATGGCGAACTGGATGTGTGCACCCCGCTTGACGAGCGTCAGCCTGCTGGTCACGCCCGGCTCCAGTGGGATGTAGTCGTACCCGGCCGACGCGCGCCAGAATCCCCAGTTCTTGCGCAGCGCGCAGTTGGGCGAGCGGCTGCAGGTGTTGCGGAAGTAGCTGATGTGGTAGCAGTTGATGTCGCCTGAATGGTACCCGCTGAAGGTGCCGTCGCGCTCCTCCAGCGCCGGGTCGAAGATGTCCTCGCCGTTGCGGCCCTTGGCGCAGAAGAAGACGATGCACAGGCCGGAGATCTCGTTTGGCGTGAACTCCCACTCGGCGATGAAGTCCTTCGGATGCGCGGTCCTGTTCCACAGCACGATGTGGTTGGCGCCCTCGGTGCCCGGCTCGGGCTCCTGCATGCGCAGCCGCCCATCCTCCTGGGTCAGGATGCCCGGGCCTTCCAGCACCCAGTTGTCCTGCCACGGCTCATCGAAGGTATCCTCGACGATCAGCTCGCCCTTGATCTCGTCGATGTCGAGCACGGTGTCGAAGAAGACCTTGCCCTCATCGTACATGCACTCGCCGTCGCGGTAATCGGCGGCGGCCACGATCTCCTCGCCGGTCATCGCCCTGTCGTAAATGCGCAGGTCGTCCACCGCGCCGAGCGTCGAGCCCACGCGCAGCGTCTCGGCCCAGGCGGCGTCGGTGTGCTCCAGGGCGTTCCACTTGCCCAGCGTATCGCTCTGCGCCTCCCCGAAGAGCCAGTAGCACAGGTCGTTGCCGTCCTTCCTCCACGTGTAGGCGATGTGGTACCACTTGCCCGGGATCAAGTGGCTATAGACGGCGCGCGCGCCGCCGTGGTGCTTCTCGTGCCACGGGTTGCCGGCGGCGATCTGAGCCTGGTGGTAGGCCTGGACGATGTCTACACGCGGCCCTGGCGCGCCGGCGGTGGTGACGGGCAGCCACCGGACTGTCTGGTCACGGGAGGCCGGGTTGGGCTGGTCGCATCGGAACCAGAACATGAGCGTACCCTCATCGGGATCGGCCGCGTCAAGCGGGATGAGCGCCGCCGGCTCGCCCTCTGCGTTGGACCTGATGGCCTGCCCCTCGCGGCCGTCCACGAACTCGGCGGCCACGAGCTCGCCCTCACCGCCGGTCTCCAGTGCACAGGATCCATCGAAGGTGGCTCGCAGCAGGAGCCTCGGGGGCTGCGCGTGTGCGGCCACGCAGGCCGCGATCAGGATCAGCAACAGCGGAGCTCGAACGCACATCATCGTGCACCTCCTCGGTTCTCTCGCACCTGTCGGCTTCTTCGTGGCGGGGCAGGGCTCATCCTCCTCGCCGAGGCGTGGCGGGTCCCCGGCAGGTGCAGGTGCGGGAGGCCGTCGTGCCGAAGGCACCAGAGCGACGCCGCACGCGACGGGAGGAGCGGCGCATGGACGACTGGCTGAAGAAGGCGGGCGACGCGCTGGGGGACCTGGCCGGGTCGGCCGCCAGGCAGGCCGAGATCGTGCAGCTCCAGGCGAAACTCGGCTCGCTCGACGACGACCTCGATCGCGTCTACCTCGAGGCCGGCAAGCGGGCCGAGGAGCTGCTCAAGGCGCGGCAGATCTACGATGACGAACTTCGGGTCATCCTCGAGCGAGCCAGGACGATCCGGGAGCAGATGATGGAGATCCGGCAACAGGTCAGCGAGCTCCAGCGCGGCGGGCGCCCGCAGGGGGCCAAAGCCCGGACGTGCCCGAACTGCGACACGCCCGTCCCTGAAGGAGAGGACTTCTGCCCTCACTGCGGCGCACGCGTGCCCTGACTGCTACAGGCCCGGCGCCACGTGGTCGAGCAGCCGCGACAGGCAGACGGCGAGCTCCCAGCGCGGCATCGGCTCCTGGAAGTGGACGTAGCCGTCGGACTGGCGGACCATGATGTCCTCGCCGATGGCGACCTCGGCGGGCGTGAGGTCCTTGGGCAGTGCCCCATAGCCGCGCATGACACCGACGGCAAGCCGGGCGAACTCCTGCCGCTTGATCGGCGCGTCCAGGTTCATCATCAAGGCGACCGGCCGCCGATCCGCCACGTAGGCCTTCGTCATCCGCTCCCATGCCTCGAAGCCCCAGTGGTCGCGCACGCCCCGACCGTAGGTCGCGAGGTACGGCTCATAGTCCTCCGGCAACTCGAGGCCCTGCATCCGGCAGACATCAATCAGCCGGTTGAGCGCCACCCACAGCTCCGCCCGCTCGACGTGATCGTCCGGCCGGTAGCTGCCATCAGCATCGCCGATGACGATGCCGAGCTCGTACATGCGTTGCAGGTCGGCGCGGTAGGGCGCGGTCGGCGGGACCGTCTGTGTGAGGTAGTCCTGGGACCACGCGCTCCCGGAAGCGAGAGCGACAGCGGCGCACAGTGCAACCACAATCGTGACGCTGCGCATGATCGGCCCTCCTATCGACGCTTGGCGCCCAGGCGCGCCGTACCGGCACCACATACTATGCCACATGCAGCGGCTGTTCGTCAATGCCCAAGCAGAAGTCTGTGGTCGCAAAACGCTGGACACAGATGAGCCCCGCAATTGTGACGGGCGTGAATCAAGGCGGCAGGAGCAGCTCGCCGAACTGTGGGCAGCAGGGTCTTGAGCGTATCTTGAGGTCTCTTTGGGTGTTTCTTGAGGGTATTTGCCCCGGTCTTCTGTTACAATACTGCTACCGCCGGCGAATCGTGGAGGAGGCACAGGATGTATCTCCATGAGTCGCGCCGGTTTTCTTCGTGTACTGGTACCGTCGCTCTCATGCATGCCACGGGGGGGGCCCCGCCCCGGCACTCCGCCGCAGACACGCTGGCCGTGGGTCGTGCCGGCGCAGTTGCGGCGACCCTCGCCGGGCGGAGTTGCGATCCTCCACACGCGAAGTCGGCACGTCGGCGCACTGCGCAGCCCGCCTGAGGGGGACGAACGAGAATGACCGCCACCGGAAAGTTCGGAGGCATGGCATTGGCACGTCGAGCCGCGCGGCGTCGCGGAGCGGCTACAGTCGAACTCGCGCTTCTGCTGCCCACCTTGCTGGTTCTGCTGTTTGGCACACTGGAGGTGGGACTGATGGTCAAGAACGTGCAGGGGCTGCAGCACGTCGCTCGGGAGGCGGCGCGGGTGGCGGCGGTTGGCGCCAGCCCGTCCAGGATCGACGCCTATATAGACAGTTGCGCGCCGGCCATGAACACCGACCAGATCACGAGGAGTTACGCCCGTCGGAGTTGGGACCAGGCGGCCGGCACCTGGAGCGCGTGGGTGCCGCTCGGCACAGATGGCCTGGCGAATGACGCCGAGTCCGGCGACCAGGTGAGGGTAACGCTGGACTACTCGCACCCGTTGGTCGCCGGCAGCCTGTTCGCCGATGCCCTGAATGCTTCGGACGACAACCGCGTGACGCTGACGGCGTCAGTCGTTTCGTTGCGCGAGTAGACGGGGTTGGGGAGGCAGACCGGAGGTGGCACCAGTGACAGACGCCGACGGCGCTTCGCGCTCGACACCGCTGAGGCGGCGACTGCGCGACCTTTGGGCTGACCAGAGTGGGGCCACTGCGCTGGAGTACGCGCTCATGCTTGCGGTCGTCGGTCTCTCCGCGGTGGTCAGCTACCAGTCGCTTGGACAAGTTGCGCGCGACGGTGCGGCGAACGGCAGCGGCGGCCTGGGGGATGTCGGTACAGGCGTCGGCGGTGGTAATTGGTGAGCGCGGGGCCGGCGGCCTAGGGGCGGCCGCTCCCGACCGGTGATACTGGGCGCCCTGTCAGACACCCGATTCTCCGTCGAAGCCGGGTGCGGCGGCGTGAAACGACGGGCCGCGGCCCGCGTCAGGCCGTAGGGCGGCCAGCCCGTCGAGCGGCGGGGCGAAGCGCGCCGTAAGTAGCGAGCGCACGGGACCGGCATCGTGGCACGGCAGCACAGGCGTGCTTGTCGTTAGGCGCGGTGCCTACACTGCGGTCGCCTGAGGTGGGAGCGGCGATGGACCTGCTTGCAGAGCCGCCGGATGCGATCGGCCGGACGAGCACCCAGAGAAGCGACGACACGTCGGGGGCGCGTGTGGTCCTGCTCGTGGTGGCCCTCCTGCTGCTGCTGCCGGGGATGATCGAGTTCGGCCTCCTGGTGCAGACAACGAAGTCGCTCAATCACGTGGCGGCGCAGGTGGCGGAGGTGGCGGCCGCCGGTGCCACGCCCGCGCGGATGGACGCGCAGGTGGTCTCGTGTGCGTCAGGCATCAACCCGATGCGGATCTCGTGCACCTACCTGCGCAGATCCTGGGACCAGGCGCAGGAGCGGTGGGGTCCGTGGCGCATGCTGCGCGCGAAGGGCGCCGAGAACGATGCCGGAGCGGCTGAACAGATCCGGGTGCGGTTGGAGTACCCGCACAAGCTGATCCTCGGGCAGCTCTCGGGCAGGCTTCTCGATGCCTCCGAGGACCACACGGTCGTGCTCCAGGCGACGGTGGACACGGCGCGCAGATAGGCCCGATTGCAGCAAAGGGGAAGTAGGATGCGCTCAGGCTACGCCCGCGAAGTCCTGGTGCGGCTGTCGAGTCATGTCCGCGAGTTGCTCTGTGACGAGCGGGGCCTGACCAGCCTGGAGTACGCCCTCCTGCTGGCCCTGATCTCCACGGGCACCTTCGTCTGCTTCCACGGCCTGCAGGAGACGACCAGCTTCTCGGCAACCCGCGGAAGCCACGCAATAGCCGCCACGTATCCCAGCCACCACCCCGTGATCCCCTCGGCGGGAGGCGCTGCGGCTCCGCCGTGACGCGCCGCCCCACTCTCGTACACGGCCCGAGTCACTTCAGCTCGCGTTTGAGCACCTTCCCCGCCGGGTTACGCGGCAACTCATCGCGGAACTCGATGATCTGCGGGACCTGATAGCTCGCCAGGCGGTGCGTGCAGTGACGCTTGACGTCCCGCTCGTTGACCTGTGCGCCCTCCTCGACCACAACCACGGCCTTGACCAGCTCGCCCAGGTACGAGCGGATGCCGGTGGCCTGTAGGCCCACCACGGCCACCTCGCGCACACCCTCCAACTCGGCGATGACGGCCTCGACCTCGCTGGCGACCACGTTCTCGGCGCCCACGATGATGATGTCCTTCTCGCGCCCGTGTACGTACAGGTAGCCGTCCTCGTCGATGTGCGCGAGGTCGCCGGTGCGGAACCAGGCGCCCCGGAAGTCGTCCTCGAGCCGGTTGGGCATGTTCCAGTAGCCGGGGATGACGTTGGCGCGGTGGATGCACAGCTCGCCGGTCTGTCCGGGTGGCAGCTCGTTGCCCTCCTCGTCGGCGACGATGGCGCGCACCTCCGGCAATGGCTTGCCCACCGACTCGGCGTGGCTGAGCGCGTCCTCGCTGGGCAGCACGTGCGTCACCGACGTGGTCTCGGTGAGCCCGAAGAAGTTGCGCAACTCCACGTGGGGGATCTGCTCGCGCAGCCTCCGGATCGTGTCCGGGTGCATGGGTGAGCCCGCGTAGGCGATCAGGCGCAGCGAGGAGGTGTCGCGCTCCGCCAGGTCGTCACCCATGGCCAGCATGGCGAACAGCGTTGGCGGGCCGAGGAAGGTGGTGACGCGGGCGCTCTCGATCAGGTCCAGCAGCTCGCCCCTGTTGGGTCGCGGCGCGATGGCCAGCGTGCCGCCCAGGTAGGCCGCGGAGGGCAGAAGGCTGTAGAGCGCCGTGCAGTGGAACATCGGCAGGGCCACCATGTGCACGTCCTCATGCCGGAAGCCGTGCGCGACCAGGCAGTTCTTGACGTTGAAGAGAAGGTCGCAGTGGCGCATCATGGCGCCCTTGGGCTTGCCCGTCGTGCCGGAGGTGTAAGCGATTATGGCGGTGGCATCGGGCGGCGGCTCCCAGTCCTCGAAGTCCTGCCAGCCTTCGCCGTCGATCACATCCGCGAAGCGGGCGCTGCGCTCGATTCTCGGCTCGGCGACGATGATGCGCTCGATGTCGTCCGCCTCACGCAGGCCGGCCTCGACCTGCTCCTGCACCCGCCCGTGGACGATGAGGATGTGCGCTCGGGTGTCGCTGAGGATGTGCGCCATCTCGTCCTCACCCAGCCGGGGGTTTACGGCCGCCACGACGCCACCGGCGCGGATCACCGCCCAGTAGGCGAGGAAGAACTCGGCGCAGTTGGGCATGGCGATGGCGACCGTGTCGCCCTCGCCAAGCTCGAAGTGCTGCAGAAGCTCGCTGGACATGTTCCCGCTGAGCCGATCGACCTCGGCCCAGGTGTACGTGCGGCCCTGATAGATGACCGCGGGCTTATGGGGGAAGCGCGCGACGGTGTTCCGCCAGTACTGCACGATGTCGGTCATCTCGGGCCCCGCCAAGTGAACGACCTCCCCGTGGGCGTGCTACTTCCCGACCTGGTAGATGTGCACGGCGAAGGGCTCGAAGACGTCGCCGACCTCGCCGCTGTCCGCCGCCACGATGCAGCGGTGCTCGAAGAGCACCTCGACCTCCTCGCCTGCCGCCGCGCCGATGTCGAAGGCCATGGCCGCGGTGGTGTCCTCCGCATTCACGGCCACCACGTAGCGCGCGTCCTCGTACCGCCAGCCGGCCATGACCACCGGGCTCTCGTACTCAAGCTCGACCGGCTCGGGCTGGGCGTTCAGCAGCACCGGAGCCAGCCAGTTGAGCTGCCGGTTCGTCTCCTTGATGCCCTCCCACAGCTCCGGCGCATCGCGCTTGATCCGGTACGACGCTCGAGTGCCCGCGGACGGCTGGCCGAAGGCGTGGTAGACGACGCCGTCGGCGCCCGAGACCAGTGCCAGGTAGACCATTGCACGGTGCTCCTGCGGCGTGGGTGGCCGGTCGTCCGGCGGGGGAGTCGGGCTCAGCTCGTTCCACCAGCGCCGGCCCGAGGACTGGATGATGGCCCACACCGGCTTGCCCGAGCCGGCCGCCTCGCGCGTGGTCCGAACCGCCTCCGCGACCATCGCCAGCGGCCATCGCGGCACCGGATCGCTCCAGGCAAGCGCGATGTCGGCCAGCTCCGCGAAGCGCGCTGCGGTGGAGTTCGGCCGCAGCGCCATGAGGATGGGGTGATGGAGGTCGGCCTCGGCGATGGCGGGATAGGGACCTGACTCCGACTTGCGGTAGGCCTGCCGAAGCTCATCGAACCTGACCGCCTTGGTGTCGGGCAGCGAGATAACGTGCCAGCCCAGCAGGGCCTCGTTGTCGCCATACCTGCTCGCCTTGTACTGCCAGAACTGCCCATCCAACGTGGCGGACGACACGGCCACGTGGATCCCCGCCTCCCGCGCGGCCGCCAGGTAGCGGTAGCTCACCAACCGGGATGAGGTGATGACGAAGTTGAAGCCCGCCTCCGAGACCTCGGCCAGGTCGTCCTCATCGGCGACCCGATAGATGCCCAGGGGCAGGATCGGGGCCCCATTGACCCACAGCCTGCGCTGAGCGTCGTAGGCCACCTCGGCTTCCGCGTGCGGCACGCGCACGAGCGGGAGCGACAGGGTGTGCTCGTGCCCCTCGATCTTCGCGGTGACATCCACGCTGTACTGCTGCGTCAGCATCCCCTCGGTGGGGAGTCTGAGCTGCCAGGGGCCGGTCATGCCGTCCTCGCTGAGGGCCTCGGGCTGAGAGCAGTGGGCGCCGGTGCCGACGAGGTAGGCGGAGACCTGGGCCTTGCGCGCCAGCTCCGGCGAGGCGTTGATGCGCCCCCGCACGAGTATCTCGTCGCACGGCACGGTCGAGAGCACGCTGGAGCGGAAGGCCGGCTCGCTGATGCGGGCGTCAACCAGACCGGGGACGTCCCGGCGCCAGACCTGGTGGATCTGGTCCGGGCGATCCCCCAGCAGCGTCACGGTCAGCGTGTGTGGACTGCGGCAGTCGAAGCGGTAGCGCACCTCCAGCGTTCGAGCCTGGTCGGGCGCCAGTTGACAGGACTCCTCTTCCCGAGCGTGGTGATCCTCCTGGTCCACCGCCTCGATCGTCAGGCGCAGCGGCATCTCGCGGCGCGCGACGTTACGCACCCGGCAGCGCACCGTGCGTTGGTCGGGCAGCGCGGTGAGCGTGCCGGCGTCCTCGAGGTCGACCTCGATCTCTCCCCCGACAGGGCGGACCGAGACGCCGTCCCAGAAGACCTCGCCGCCACCGAGGATGCGCAGCATCACGACGAGCTGCTTCGCGCCCGGCGGCAGGCGCAGGTGGGTGGTGTACAGCAGCCAGTCCCCCGTCTCGCCCAGCGGGTGCGATTCGCTGTGCAGCTCCGGCGTATCGAACTCGCGCTCGGTGAAGTCCTCGGCGTAAGTGGCCAGCGTTATCAGCGGCTGCGGATGGTCAACGGTGCGGAAGAAGCATGAGAAGATGATCTCGTCGGCCTCCAGATCGTCGAGATCGATGGGGCGGCAGAAGGCCGTGAAGTCCGCGGGGAAGGCCGGAGCCTTGAGCTTCAGACACTGGCGGCCGATCTTCGCGCCGCCGGCGATCTCGGCGGTAACGCGGCCGTCGTCGCTGAAGTCGCGGAACCCCCAACTCTGTGGCACGCCGTCGGCGGCGGGGCCCTCGAAGCCGCCGTTGCGCAGCATGTTCTGAGCCATCGCAGGCGTGCCGACCAGCGACGCCAGGATGAGTGCGGCGGCGACCATGTGCGACGGGTGCCTAAGCAAGGGCTATCGCCTCCACTTCCAGCCGTGCGTCCAGGGGCAGCGCGGCGACCTGGACGGTTGACCGCGCCGGCGGTGCATCGCCGAAGTACTCGGCGTAGATCTCGTTGAAGACCGGGAACTGCGCGATGTCGGCCAGGAAGACCGTGGTCTTCACCACAAGGTCCAGCGAGCTGTCGCAGTCCTCCAGGAGCGCGCGCAGGTTGTCCATGACCTGCCTGACCTCGTCCTCGAAGGAGCTCTGCACCAGCTCCTTCGTCTTCGGTGACAGACCGATTACGCCGGAGCAGAAGACGAAGTCGCCGGCGCGCACCGCCTGTGAGTAGGGTCCCACTGCAGGCGGGATGCGATCGCTTGTGAGCGCCTCCCTGCACGCTGCGGGCGGCTCCGCCGCACTGCTGTCGGCAGGTCGCGAGACGGCCGCCCGGACTGCGCGAGTATCCACGCCGTGCCGCGCCAGCACGTCGTGAGCCGTACACCGCTCCTCGCGCGCGAGAGCCAGCAGGATATGCCCCGTCCGTATGTGCGGGTCGCCCATCTCCTGGGAGGTCGCGTAGGCGGTCTGCAGCACGCGCTGGGCCTCAGGCGTGAACGAGATCTCCCTCGACTCGACCTCCTCGCCGCGCCTCGCCATCGTGCTTCGCAGCTCCGCGAGGAGCTGATCGGGGTTCACATCGAGCGCTCTGAGGGTCTTCACGCCCATGCCCTCGTCGAGCCGGATCAGCCCCAGAAGCAGGTGCTCACTTCCGATGAGCTCGCGGCCCATCCGCACGCTCTCTTCGTGGGCTATCAGGATGGAGCGTCGCGCGCGGTGCGTGAAACGCTGCCACAACTCCATGTCCGTGCCCTCCCTTCCCTGTCTCCGCCGGGGCCGCGGGCCCAGTGGACGCGGCGGACGAGGTGCCCCTTCATCACGGCGGCGGTGCCGATGATCTCCGCACCGAGGCGCGTGAGTAGCTCGCTCACGTCATCGACCGTCACGACGGCAACCAGGCGCGCGACCTCTACGGCGCGCGCCACCAGCCCCCGGTAGACCCCCTCGATGCGCCTCGACGCGTAGCCATAGGGCAGGTCGAGCACGGCGCCGTCGAACCGGCCGCGCACCTCCCGGCCGTCACCGGTCGTTAGCTCGGCCTCCAACCCGTGATGACACAGATTGGCGGCCGCGTGTTCCACCAGCCGCCGGTTGATGTCACAGCCCACCGCACGCACGCCGATGGCGGCGGCCTCTACGAGCACGGTCCCGACGCCACAGCACGGGTCGAGCAGCCTGTCGCCCGGCGGCGCCACCAGGTTCACCAGCGCCCGCGCCAGGCGTGGCGGCAGGGCGGCCGAGTACTGGTGGGGGCGCTGCTCATGCCCCGCCCACCCGCGTGCCGTTCGCGACACGAGCTCGCCGAGCAACCATTGCCCCGGCTCGGCGATGACGACCATCTCGGCCGCGGGACGGTCCAGATCCGGCCGCCCGTCGATGACGTCGGCCACCATCCGCTGGATGTCGTTCGAGCCGGGAGCATCGATACCGCGCATCTTATGCACGCGCACCCGGAAGCGCTCTACGCCGAGGTGCAGCTTCGTCGCAACCTTGAGCAATCCTCCGAAGTCTTCAGCGCGCGCCAGCAGACGGCAGCACTCTGCGACGTAGGCCGAACGCTGCACGCCGGCGCCCACCCGCGCCCAGGCGATGCGCGGCACCGTCGATGGCTCCTCTCGCTCCGCCCACGGCGGCGCCTCCGGGGCTGAGTCTCCCGTCAGCGCCTGGAACTCCAGCCTCGCCAGCTCGTGGTACCCGGTCGGCGGGGCCAGCCGGTAGAAGTAGCGCCGAGGGCCCTTCCGCTCGCTCATCGGGGCACGCCCTCGCTCCGGTACTCGCCGGCGACATCCCACGGGACAGCGCCCGTCTGCTCGCCGAGGTACTCCTCCAGCGACAGCCCGCGCCGGTGCAGCGCCCGCTCGAACTCGCCCGGACCGGCGTCGCGCCCGGCGTCCAGGATTACCGGGGCCAGCTCCCGGCCGCCGCGGCTGAGCGCCGTCTGCACGCCGCCCCAGCGGGCCGAGGCGAGCCGCACCTGGGCGCCCGTCCGGTGTTTGAGCTCCCGGCGCAGGCGCTTGAGGCGACGCGAGACGACGGCCGGCTCCGGCACCGCCACGCGGGCGAGTTCGGTATGCGGCTTGGGCACCAGCGCTCCGGCGGCGACCGTTGTGCGCATGCCGGGCACGTCCGCCTCCAGCGCCTCTACGAAATCCACGATGCGCGATGCGGCGTCGTCGGTCTCGCCGGGAATCCCAAGCATGAAGTAGAGCTTCACGTCGGTCATGCCGGCCTCGCGTGCCAGGCGAGCCGCGTCGCGAATACAGTCGTAGCCCACGCGCTTGCCGAGGGTCGCCGCCAGCTTCTCGTCGGCCGTCTCTGGGGCCAGCGTGATGGTGCGCTGGCCGCTCGAGGCGAGTGCCCCGACCAGCGCCGGCGTGACGCGCTCCGCTCGCAGGGACGATGTGGACACCTTACCCCCCATGGCGACGATCTTCGTCGCGATCTCATCAAGGCGCGGGTGGTCCGCGATCCCGGCGCCGACCAGGCCGATGCGGCGGGTAAAGCGCAGGCCCAGCTCCGCGCTGCTGAGGATGCTCTCCGAACTGCGCATGCGCACGGGGTGGTAGATCCGGCGCGCCAGGCAGAAGCGGCAGCCCCGCGGGCAGCCGCGGCCCACCTGGATCAGGAAGGTGTCGGGGAACTCCGATCGCGGGCTGAGGATCGTGGTGGTGGTCGGTATCTCGTCCAGGTCGGCCAGTACCACGCGCTCAATTGGCCGCGGCTGGTCCACGGTGGGGACGTACAGCCCGCGGAGCTGCGCGAGGCGCGCCAGCAACTGCGCCCGACTGTGCTCGGAGTGCAGGTCCGCCGCTAGCAGCGCCTCCACCAGCTCGTCGAGCCGGGGCTCGGCCTCGCCGATGTAAAGCGCGTCCATGAGGGGCGCGAGCGGCTCCGGATTGGAGGTGATGGCCGGCCCGCCGGCGATCACCAGCGGTGCCTGCGCTGGGCGCTCTGCGGCCAAGGGCGGCACGCCCCCGTCGCGCAGCGCCGCGGCGACGTTCAGCCAGTCCAGCTCATACGAAGAGGTGATGGCGATGACGTCGAAGGCGCCCAGCGCCGTTGCGTGCTCGAGCGAGCGAAGTGTGCCGTCTCGCTGCCGCCCGCGCTCGGGGATGCCCGGGTAGAAGACACGCTCGCACAGGACCTCGGGGCGCTCGGAGAGGAGCCGATAGAGGCCCTGCAGGGCCAGGTTCGCCATGCCGACGGCGTATTCGCTGGGGAAGACGAGGGCGATGCGCAGTCGGCCGCTGCCCGCGGGCGAGCCGTGGACGTGGACCTCGGACGCCAACACCTCTCTGCGGTAGGCGCGCAAGCAGTCTCCTCACTCGATGCCGATCAGGCTCTCTCCAAGGCAATATAGCAGAAAGCGCGCGCGGGCGGCAAGCGTGACCGTGCTGGCACCGCCGGGCTCCCGCGGCGTTGCGCCCCTCGATCCGGCCTTCGGTGTATCCCGAAGATGCCACGTGCCTGCGACCCGGAGTAGCGATGAGAGCATCCAGATTCCTGTGGATGACACACGGATGCCCCCGTCCGCGCGCCGCTGGCTGTGGGAGGGGGCAGGCCTCACCCCCCCGTCCCTCCCGCCCAGGAGCGGGATGCGCAGGCACGGGACGTCGCCACTCGGTGCGCGCATCCACACGAATCTGGATGCTGCCGGTAGCGATGCCCTGTTGACGGCTCGCGCATATTGGTGTAAGCTCCTGGTACCTCCGGCGCCAGGATGCGGTGCCGGAGCGCGCTATTGCTGCCGGCACGTCCAGCGACGGAGGCGAGAGTGATGCGTCGCGCCTGGCCGGTCTTTGTGGCCCTGCTGCTGGCGTTGCCTTGGCCCGCGGTGGGCCAGGAGACGGTTGCCGACTGGGACTCGCTGCGCTCGGTCTACGACTACGACGCGTCCCAGCCGCTTGACGCCGAGGTCGGGAGCGTTGAGGAGAGCGCGCTCTTCGTAGCCGAGGAGCTAAGCTTCACGGGAGCGGGCGGGGAGCGCGTCCCGGCGCTGCTGATCCGCCCGGCGAACGTCGAACGCGCGCCGTGCGTGCTGTTCCTGCACGGCCTGGGGGGCAACAAGGAACATGCGCGTGCCGTGGCCACACTGCTCGTGCCGCAGGGGATGGCCGTGATCGCCATCGACGCGCCGCTCCACGGGGAGCGCGCGCCGGAGAGCCTGGAGCCGGGCGAGATGGGTGCGCGTCTGGCGGCCGCGAACGGACCGCTGGTGAACACGGTCATTGACAACCGCCGCGCAATCGACTACATTTGGACACGGGAGGACCTGGATGGGGAGCGCACCGTGCTGGTGGGGGTGAGCATGGGGGCGATGCTGGGTTCCATCGTGGCGGCGGTTGATGACCGCGTTGACGCCGCTGCGCTCCTGGTCGGAGGCGGCAGTTGGGATTTGATCGTGCGGCAGTCCCAGCATCCGGTGGCCCAGAGGCTGCGTGAGACCGGTCTGGGTGACGGTGAGACGCTGGCCCGGGTGGAGCCGGTCGCCTTCGTCGGCCACATCAGCCCGCGTCCGGTGCTGATGGTCAACGGCACTCAGGACGCGATCATGCCTGTCGCGGCCGCAGAGGCGCTGCACGAGGCGGCAGGCGAGCCGAAAGAGGTCAAGTGGTACGAGGGCGGGCACGTCGGCATTCCACCGGCGCTGCTCGCGTATGTTACCGGCTGGGTGACCGAGCAGGTGGCGGAGCCTGCGGCTGCAGGCAACTAATGCCCTTAGGCATTGGATTGAAGGGTTGATCGAAAGCATGTTTATCGCGATTATGATCATATCGGCGGTCACGGCCATCGGTCTGATCGTATCGGTAGTGCTGCAGACGTCCAAGGCGGAGAGCTTCTCCGCCGCCATGGGCGGTACCGACGCGAGCCAGTTCCGCAAGGGAACTCGCGAGGAGCTGCTGGCGCGCCTGACGAAGTACTTCGGCATCGCGTGGATCATCGCGGTGTCGCTGGGCGCGGTGGTGTGGTACCACTCGCAGTAAAGGGCCCAGTGGGCTGCTTGACTTGCAGCCGCGGATGCTCTATAGTACATTGCCGTCGGCGCGCGATGACGGCGCGTCGACAAGCGTTCATTAAAATGCAGAAAATGCGAGAGCTGGCACCCGCAGCGGGGTGTGGGCGCGCGGAGGCAGCTACGTTGGCGGGCTCGTCTCACGGACCGGTCGGGGTGATCGGTGCGACCGTTGAGGGCAAGCGTACCTCATTCGGAGGTGGGGTTGCATGCAGGGGTCGGCAAAGCGTGGCCGCCGGCTCAGGCGCATGGCTGAGGACGAGGTCATCGCTCTGGCCAAGCAGGGCAGCGGCGACGCCACGGAGTACCTGCTGCGCAAGTACCAGGGCCTGGTTGAGGCCAAGGCGAAGAGCTACTTCCTGATGGGGGCGGAGCGCGAGGACGTCATCCAGGAGGGGATGATCGGCCTCTTCAAGGCCATCCGTGATTTCTCGACACGCAGGTTCGGCGGGTTCCGCAAGTTCGCAGCGCTCTGCGTGACGCGCCAGATCATCAGCGCGGTCAAGTGCGCGAGCAGGCAGAAGCACTCGGCCCTGAACTCCTACGTTTCGACGGATCTCTCGGCCGGCGAGGGAGATGACGAGGGGACGCTGCAGGACGTCCTGGCCTGCGACGGCGCCGACAGCCCCGAGTCGGTCCTGATCGCCCGAGAGCTGCAGCAGGACGTCAGCGACGAGATGGATCGCTCGCTCTCACAGCTTGAGCGGGATGTGCTCAGGGAGTACCTGCTGGGGCATTCATATAGGGACATCGCCGAGAGGCTGGGCACGAACGTCAAGCAGGTGGACAACGCCCTGCAGCGGGCGAAGAAGAAGCTTGAGGAGCTCGTGCCACTGGGGCCAGGCGGCAGATAGAGCGGGGCCGGACAGCCCCGTGCGGTTTGTGTATGATTCTGCGCCCGCCGGGATGCCCCGGTGGGCGCGGCGCAGAGCCGGCGTAGCTCAGAGGCAGAGCAGCTCACTTGTAATGAGCAGGTCACCCGTTCGAATCGGGTCGCCGGCTCCACATAGAGGTGAGCCGACGCGCGAAGCGCCGGCATTGACAACAGGGAGTGGGTGGAGGGGTGTCCGAGCGGCCAAAGGAAGCAGACTGTAAATCTGCCGGCGAATGCCTACGGGGGTTCGAATCCTCCCCCCTCCACCATAGTCCAGAAGCCCACGTAGCTCAGTGGTAGAGCGTGTCCTTGGTAAGGACAAGGTCACGGGTTCAAGCCCCGTCGTGGGCTCCACAGGATTGGTAGCGGCCCGGTGACATCCGGGCGTGAGTGTACCACCGGACCTGCCGGTCACAGCACCGGCCTGCCGGCCCGAAGAGGGCCGGCCATACCTGCCTGGATAGCTGGGCAGCTTGTGAAGCATAGGAGGAAAGAAGTCCAATGGCCAGGGAGCATTTCGAGCGGACCAAGCCGCACGTGAACGTCGGAACCATCGGCCACGTCGATCACGGCAAGACGACCCTGACTTCGGCCATCACGAAGTGCATCTCCAACAGTGATGAGGGACACGCCGATCCGCTGGAGTTCGAGCAGATCGACGCGGCGCCCGAGGAGCGGGAACGGGGCGTGACCATTGCGACGTATCACGCCGAGTACGAGACCAAGGAGCGCCACTACGCGCACGTGGACTGCCCGGGTCACCGCGACTACATCAAGAACATGATCACCGGCGCGGCCCAGATGGACGGGGCGATCCTGGTGGTGGCCGGCGATGATGGTCCGATGCCGCAGACCAATGAGCACGTGCTGCTGGCCCGCCAGGTGGACGTGCCGGCGATCGTGGTCTACCTCAACAAGGTTGACATAGCTGATCCGGAGCTGCTGGAGCTCGTGGAGATGGAGGTGCGCGAGCTGCTCGACTCCTACGGCTTCCCCGGCGACGACACGCCGGTTATCCACGGCTCGGCGCTGCAGGCGATGGAGTGCGGCTGCGGCAACCGCGACTGTGAGGCCTGTGGCTCGATCTTCGAGTTGCTGGATGCTGTAGACAGCTTCATCCCGACGCCTGACCGGCCGATCGATCTGCCCTTCCTGATGCCGGTGGAGGACGTCTTCACGATCTCGGGCCGCGGCACGGTGGCCACGGGCCGGGTGGAGCAGGGGAAGATCCAGACCGGCGAGACCGTCGAGATCGTCGGCCTGCACGACACGCGGACTTCGGTCGTGACCGGTGTCGAGATGTTCCGCAAGACGCTCGATGAGGGCCTTGCCGGCGACAACATCGGCGTGCTGCTGCGCGGGATCGAGCGCGACGAGATCGAGCGCGGGCAGGTCGTGGCGGCGCCCGGCAGCATTACGCCGCACACGAAGTTCGAGGGTGAGGTCTACGTGCTGACGCAGGCTGAGGGCGGGCGCCACAAGCCGTTCTTCACCGGGTACCGCCCGCAGTTCTACTTCCGCACCACGGACGTGACCGGCGACGTGACGCTGCCGGAGGGCACCGAGATGGTTATGCCCGGCGACAACGTGAACCTGACCGTCGAGCTGATCCAGCCGATCGCGATGAGCGAGGGCGTGCACTTCGCTATCCGCGAGGGCGGCCTGACGGTAGGCGCCGGCGTCGTGACCAACGTGATCGAGTAATGGGGCGGATGTGACGAGACATGCCGGCAACTAAGATTATACTCCGCTGCAGCGAATGCGGCGCGAATAACTATTACACGGAGAAAAACCGGCAGAACGCGCCGGACAAGCTGACACTCCGCAAGCATTGCCCGGTGTGTCGCAAGCATACGGAACACGAGGAGACGCGGCTGCGCAAGTAGCACAGTTGCGTCCGCCCCAGAAGCCTTGGCAGGGGCATAGCTCAATTTGGCAGAGCACCGGTCTCCAAAACCGGCGGTTGTGGGTTCGAGTCCCGCTGCCCCTGCCAGACAGCGACGAGAAGGGCGAGACCGCCCGGATTACAGAGTGAGGGAGCACTGAAGCGCAACGCGGGCGCAGCCTATCGGCGCCCGCGGCGCACCTCCTTGGGCGGTGCCCCCGACGATGGCCACGGAGGCGTCCGAGGGGAGCCGCCGGGGAGAGGAAAGGTATGCGAGACCGTCTGCTCAGGCCGTTCAGAGCATTGAGCAGCTTCCTCAAGGACGTCTGGATGGAGCTGCAGCGCGTGGTGTGGCCCAGCCACGAGGAGACCTACGCCTTCACCGGCGTTGTCCTGGTGGCCGTCGCCATCGTAGCGATCTGGATCGGGCTGCTCGACCTGGTGTTCACCAGAGTCGTGGGCGCGCTTCGCCTCTACGAGTAGCGTGACAGCCGGGCCGCAGACGGGGGACGAAGAGGCAGGTCACATGGCGAAGCACTGGTACGTCGTCCATACGCTGACGGGGAAGGAGAACAAGGTCAAGGCCAGCATCGAGAAGATGGCCGAGGCCAGGGACCTGTCACACCTGCTCGGCCGCATCCTGGTGCCGACCGAGACCGAGATCCGGTCGGCCGGGGGGCAGCGGCGAGAGGTGAAGCGGAAGCTGTACCCGGGCTACGTGCTGATCGAGGTTGACGCCACGGACGAGATGCGCCAGCTCATCACGCAGACGAACGGTGTCACCCACTTCGTGGGCTCCTCGGACGAGCCGGTCCCGCTGCGACCGGACGAGGTCAAGCAGATCCTGGAGGTCGTCGGCGAGGAGAGCCGCAAGCCCAAGGCGGTCTGGGCGGTGGACCAGAGCGTGCGGGTCACCGAGGGGCCGTTCTCCGAGTTCACCGGCAAGATCATCGAGGTCAATCCCGAGCGCGAGACCCTGAAGGTGCTGATCTCGATCTTCGGCCGGGAGACGCCGGTGGAGCTGGACTTCACGCAGATAGAGAGGCTATAGACGGCCGTCGGGCGTCGGTCTCGTGCCGATGTGCGGGCGGCGTGAGGGGCAGACGAGATGGCGAAGAGAGTGCTGACCGTAATCAAGCTGCAGGTGCCGGCGGGCAAGGCCACGCCCGCGCCCCCGGTGGGTCCGGCGTTGGGGCAGCATGGCCTCAACATCATGGACTTCTGCAAGACCTTCAACGCGCAGACCGCGCAGAAGATGGGCGACATCATACCGGTCGAGATCACCGTCTACCAGGACCACAGCTTCGACTTCATCTGCAAGAGCCCGCCCGCGTCGAGCCTGCTGAAGAAGGCCGCGGGCCTGGAGAAGGCGAGCGGCCAGGCAGGGAAGATGTTCGTGGGCGAGGTGACGTGGGACCAGGTGCGGGAGATCGCCGAGCTGAAGATGGAGGACCTCAACGCCCGCGACCTCGAGGCCGCGTCGCGCATCGTCGCGGGCACCGCCCGGAGCATGGGCATCAAGGTCGTCGCGGAGGCGACGGGCGAGGCCTATGTCGCTCCCGAGGAGACGGTGGTGGCGGCGGAGACCGCTGCCGGGGCGCCCCCGATTGCCGAGGGCGAGGAGAGCCCGGTCGAGGGCGAGGACGAGACCGAGGACGCGTAGCGACCACGGGGAACGCGAGGATCCGTCGCATCGAAGGGTGAGTCGCATGCCACGAAGCTCCAGCAGGCGGTACGCGGAAGCCAGGGAGAAGGTTAACGTCAAGCATTACTACACGCTGGACGAGGCCCTGGACCTGGTCAGGGAGACGGCGACCGCCGGCTTCGACGAGACCGTGGACGTCGCCATCAAGCTGGGCGTGAGCGCGGGGAAGGGCGACCAGAACGTGCGCGGGACGGTCGTGCTGCCGCACGGGACCGGCAGCGTGCCGCGCGTGGCGGTCTTCGCCGAGGGGGAGGCCGTGCGAGAGGCCCAGGCGGCCGGGGCGGACCGCGTGGGGGGCGAGGACCTGGTCGAGGACATCCGCAACGGCTGGGACGAGTTCGACGTCCTCGTGGCCCAGCCGCAGATGATGAAGGTCGTGGGGCCGCTGGGCAAGCAGCTCGGGCCGCGCATGCCCTCAAAGAAGGCCGGCAACATCACCGATGATGTGGGGGGCGCTGTGGAGGCCCTCAAGAGCGGCAAGGTCGAGTTCAAGATGGACCGCGGCGCCGTGCTGCACGTGCCGATCGGGCGCGTCTCCTTCGAGAAGGAGCAGTTGCGCGAGAACTTCGAGGCGCTGATCGAGGCCGTGGCGGCGGCCCGACCCGCGGCGGCGACGGGACGGTTCATCCGCAGCATCACGATCTCCGCGACCATGGGGCCGGGCGTCAAGATCGACGTGGCCGATGTCATCACACCGCGGCGGGCCGCTTAGGCGCCGCGGGCTGACAACAGGTCCCATCAGTCCGGGCTGAAGACAGCCGGTGCCCCGCGCGATGGTGTGGGCGGGGTGTAATGGAGCCCACGGCTCCGCCTGCCGAAGTCAGGACGCCCCCGAGCGAGTACCTATCTCGTGCCGACGCGGGAGCGCCTGTCCTGGCGCTCCCGCGTGGCGTCTGTGGCACCGGTACGAGGAGGTGAAGCACCATTCCAACAGAGGCGAAGAAGCAGGCAGTCCGTGAGATGCGCGAGAGCCTCGGAGCGGCCGGCAGCGTCTACCTCACGGCGTTCCAGGGGCTGACCGTGTCCGAGGCCGGTGAGCTTCGCGGCCGGCTGATCGATGCCGGAAGCCGGATGCAGGTGGTCAAGAACCGCCTGCTTAAGATCGCCATCGAGGACACCGAGTTCAAGCCGCTCGCGGACCATCTCACCGGCCCCAACGCCGTGACGTACTGCACGGAGGACCCGATCGAGCCGCTCAAGATCCTGGCCGAGTTCGCCAGGAGGCACGATCAACCGCCGGTCAAGGCCGGAGTGGTCGAGGGGCGGATGCTCTCGCCCGAAGAGCTGGACCGCCTGGCGAGGGTGCCGGGGCGCGAGCAGCTCATGGCCGAGGTGGTGGGCAGCTTCGCGGCGCCGATCACCGGGCTCGTCTACACGCTGAACGCAGTCCTGTCCGAGCTGGTGTTCACGCTCGAGGCTGTGGCCGACGAGCGTGGAGGCGAGTAGACAGAGCGTCACACCACAGCATTGAGCGATACCTGAGAGGGAGAGCACAGATGACCGTTGACGAGATCATTGAAGCGGTGGACAACCTGACGACGCTGCAGCTTGTCGAGCTGAAGGACAAGCTGCAGGAGAAGTACGGCGTGTCGGCGGCGGCGCCGATCGCGGCTGCTGCGGCGCCGGGCGCTGAAGCCGCGGATGAGGAAGAGGAGGAACAGAGCGAGTTCGATGTTGTCATCACCGACGCCGGCGCCAAGAAGATCCAGGTCATCAAGGCCGTACGCGAGGTCAGCACGTCGCTGGGCCTGAAGGAGGCCAAGGAGCTGGTTGAGTCCGCTCCCGACGCGGTGGTGGCGGAGGCCGTCGCCAGGGAAGAGGCCGAGCAGATGCAGAAGGCTCTGGAGGACGCGGGGGCGACCGTCGAGCTGCGCTGAGAACCGCTCAGCCGGCGGCCGCCCTCTCGGGCGGCGCACGGGCATTGGCCTGCGCAGCCTGGCCGGACTCCGAAAGTGATCCGGCGAAAGAGGAGTTCTGCCGCCGGCGCAGAAGTACCCCGGCGATGTTGATCAATGGCGTGCACGAGGTCTTGAGCATCCGATGTCTTGGGCCGACCAGGAAGAGATATATGACCGCCTCGACCGTCTGGGTGAGCATGAGACGGTATCGAGCTTCGCGCTTGCCTTCTACGAGCTCATCTCGGACCACCTGGCCGGAGAGGGCGAAAGCGCGCAGGCCGTGCGGCTGTGCTTCGTGGAGTTCCTGGAGGTCATCGAGCGCTACCATCGGGCGCTTGACCTCTTCGCGTCCGAGCAGCAGGTGACGCTGGGCAACGTGCGGTCGGCCGCAGAGAAGCGCGATATCGGGCTGCGCGTGTTGCTCGAGCGGCTCAGCGTGGACCAGGGGCGCGGCGAGGTGGAGATCGGCCGCCTGCTGCTGACCGCGGAGTGCTACTACCAGCTCGCCGAGGTGGAGCGCGTGGTCGAGCGGCTCGAAGCCGCCGTCAGGGCAGGCGCCGACGACCCTCTGGTGCAGTTCGCGCTCGGGTACAACCGCTTTGAGCTGGCGACCCAGGCCTTCACCCGCTACGACCCGAAGTCGGGCGAGCGGGAAGTCCATGATGAGGATCGCTTCCGGCTGCTCTGCTTGAGCGCGGTAAGCTCCTTCCAGGAAGGTCTGTCAGGAACTGCATTTGATGCCCAACTGCACTGGTGGATCGGGAATGTGCTCCGATCCGCAGGGTTCGAGGATGCAGCCGACGCGAGCTTCGCGAAGGCCAAGGAGATCATGGGCCAGCCAGGCAATATTGATGAGCCGTTTGGGCCACCAGATGACTTGGGACTTGAACTCAATCGCGAGTCGGAGTACGATAGAGCTCGCAGTAGCGGTCCGATAACCGAGGACGAGGTCCGTCAGGCGGCCATGCTGTTGAGGCGCAGCTACAGCGCGTCGGACATTCTCAAGGGCTGAGGACGAGCGCCCGGGGAGGCGGCAGTGCGGGCGCATGGTTTCGTTACCCGAAAGGGTGACGGCGTTCGACCCCGATGCGAGACGCAGGACCAAGCAAAGGAGGCTGCACTATGCGGACGAAGTGGGGCATCGTGATGGTGGTCGTGGGGATCATCGCAGTTGTGCTGGTGGTCTTGACGGTCGCCGGGTGCCCGCCCGAGCCGGAGCCCATGGAGGAGATGCCGGTTATCGAGGAGGAGCCGATGCCGCCGCCGGAGGAAGGCGTCGAGGCTCCCGCCGAAGAGGGCGCTGAGGAGGGCGTGGAGGCTCCGGCCGAGGAGGGTGCCGAGGAGGGCGTGGAGGCCCCGGCCGAGGAGGGTGCCGAGGAGGGCGCTGAGGAGGGCGCTGAGACCCCGGCTGAGGAGGGTGCCGAGGCTCCGGTCGAGGAGGGCGCCGAGGCTCCGCCTGCGGAGCCCGGCGAGTAGCCAGATCACCGACGTTTCATCGAACCAACAGTGCCAGGACACATGGGCAACGGCCCCCGTCGACCAGGACGGGGGCCGTCGCACTGCGGGCCGGGCAGCTTCGACAGCGTGGAGGGGGAACTGCTGCACCCAGGCTGAACGAGGCGAAGCGGTGGGGGCGGCTGTGGCAGGCCCCACAATGGTGCGTCGGCTGCACGCAAGCGCGCCGCGCCCCGGCGCGACGACGCCGGTGCCGCTCGTTCAAGGCGCCGACACCCGCACGTCCTCCGCCCTCGAAGCGTTCGCCGTTCATGGCGGGGCTGGACGGCTGTCCGGGCGCGCCTTCTCCTCGCCCCTGTGCGACTGGGCAACGGCCCGTGGCGCCACGGGCGAGACGGCCCTGGCACGGAGCGGGCGACGCTTCACTCCCACGCCAGCTCATCCAGCTCGCGTCGCAGCTCCGCCTCCAGGCGCTCGGCCTCGTGTGGGAACTCGTCGATCACGTTCTGCTGCTCGGCGGGGTCCGCCTCGTGGTCGTACAGCTCGTGCCCACCGCTGCCGCCGGGCAGCAGCAGGCTCCAGCGACCGTCACGGACGGCCGCGCTGCGGTTGTGGATGCCGGTGATGGCGTACTCGCGCAGCGCGTCCACCTCGCCGCGCACCAGCGGCAGCAGGCTGGTGCCGTGGGTTCCGGGCATGGGCTCGACGCCGGCGGCGTCGCAGACGGTTGGGGCGATATCGGACAGTCGCACCAGCGCGTCCCGCGTCTCCCCCGCGCCGTCGCCGCCGGGCAGGTGGAGCATTAGCGGGACCGCTGCCAGCTCCTCGTAGAGCCATGGCCGGTGCTTGCGCACATAGCCGTGATCGTCCAGCGGCTCGCCGTGATCGCTGGTGAAGACGATGAGCGAGCTGTCGAAGTAGCCGAGGCCCTCGGCCGCGTAGAGCAGCTTCCCGATCCACCGGTCCACGAAGGTGACCTCGCCCGCGTAGAGCGCCCGCACGTTCTCCATCTCCCGCGGCGTCAGATAGCCCTCGACCTCGGACGGCACCGGGTCGATGATCTCCATCCCCCGGTAGTGCGGGTTGTAGGGCTCCTTGTACGCCAGCGGCGGGTCCCAGGGCTCGTGCGGGTCGAACAGGTCCACCCACAGGAAGAGGTTCTCCCCGCCGCGCTGCCTCTCCAGCCAGTCGATCGCGCGAAGGCACACCTGGGCGCAGAAGTAGTCCTCCTCGCGCTCGCGCACCGATATGTTGCGCACGTACTGGCGGAATCCCCGCGCCATACGTTCGGTCTTGTCCGACACCGAACTGGGTTTGAAGTGCCGGTCGAAAGCCTCATCGATCGTCCGCCGATCGACCTCGGAGGGCAGGATCCACGGATCGTACTCCTGGCCGCGGATGAACACGCGCTCATCGAAGCCGCGGTCGTAGTTGTACCCGTGTTTGTGCAGGTGATACACGTCGGTGATGAACGCCGAGGTGAAGCCCTTGTCCCAGAGCCATTCGGCGACCGGCAGGTCGTCGCGCTCGAAGGGCTGCCAGGGCCGGAATGGGAAGTTCACGCGCCCCTGCATCATCGACGTGCGGCAGGGCGCGGTGTTGAGCGAATCCGCGTAGGCGCCGTCGATGAGGCAGCTCTGTTCGGCGAACTTGTCCAGGCTGGGCGTCTCGATCCACTCATTGCCGTAGCAGCCCAGGTGGTCCTTGCGGAAGCTGTCGGCGACAATGACGATGACGTTCATGGGCGATCACCCGATCGTTGGCCCGTCTCGCTGTGAAGTGGGTCGCGTGGCCTCTTCCCTGCGGGCCCGCGGGACTCCTCGCGACCTCTACTTGCAGGAGCCCTCGCCCGTGTGGTTGAATATGGACGAGCGGAGCAGTGGGCCGGTTGGTGATGGATCATGTCGCCTGATGAGGAGCCGCGACGGTACTGCTGCCCGGTCTGCGGCACCGAGTTCCCTGCCGACGGGGCGCTGCGACGGTGCCCCCGCTGCGGTGCGCGAATGCTCTGGCGTCCACGCCCGGCCCCACCGGTGGAGCGGGGCCTGGTGCTGTTCAACGCGCGCCTGTGTGGGATCATCGCCGGGATTCAGGTGGGGATGATCGGCGTGCTGGTCGCCGGCTACCGCCTGCCCATCCCGTGGGGCGTGGCGCTCGTCGTCACGCTGCTGCCCGTGGCGGGGTACCTCCTCGCCGGATGGGCGGTGCAGAGCACGCCGGCGTCGTGGCATCCGAATCTGCTCGTCGGCGGTCTGAGCGGGAATGTCGGCCTGCTGGTGGCGCTCGTCGCGGCGATCCTGGGGGCGGTCGATCCCGCGTTCCTGGGCGGGCTGACCGTTGTCGTTGCGGCCTTGCTATGGCCGGTCATTCGGCGCGCGGTGACGGCCAGCTCTCAGGAAGGGACGGAGTGAGGCCGCGTAGAGCGAACGCGCGTGCCCACGCCGCCCTGGTACTGGCGTCTTCGGTCCGGAGGGGCGGCGTGCCTGCGCCGGGTGGGTGCTGGCGTCTTCGGTCCGGAGGGGCGGCGTGCCTGCGCCGGGCGGAGCTGGTACGTCCTGCGCAATCCAGTTCGGCAGGGCTTGTGCAACGACCCGCGCGAATGGCCGTATTCCGAGCGGCGTGACTGGCCCGAGAACGACCGGGCGGGCTAGGCAGCCCG
>JALGUJ010000170.1:0-7770 GCA_029820945.1 Candidatus Zipacnadia bacterium
GTGCGGAGGGGCGGCGTGCCCACGCCGCCCGCCGTTGAGCCGTTGTGCGGGTGGCGCTGTCGCCCCGCGACCGGTCCTCGGCCCGCGACACGTCCCCAAGGCCGAACGACCGGGGGCCCCGGGCAACGCGCAGCGCCCTACGACAGACGACCCCTACATCCGCGTAGGTCCGGCTTCCAGCCCGATCCCGCTCGTGAGCGCGACGCTCCCCAACGGCGAGGCGCGGCACAGGTCCGCGCCCCACAACACGCCAAACGACACACGCGTGAGCTGCTCCTGCCACCGCGCAGCCGGGGTCAGGGGCGCCGCCTCAGCACCCACGCCACCACCACCCCCGGGATGCCCACCAGCGCCAGCGCCATGATGCCGAAGTCGAGCACCGACGACCCCCACCCCAACACCGCCACCAGGTGGATGTCGAACGCCTCACGCACCGGCGCGTCCGCCGGCAGATGCGAGACCGCGATCACCACCATGACCAGCATCGCCGTCGCGACCAGCAGCGCGGGGATGCTCCGCCGCAGGTCGATCTCGCTCGGCGCCAGCTCCGCCCCGATGCTCAGCGCCAGGTAGAGAAAGACGATGGTGCGCCAGGAGCGGTAGTCCAGGCCCGTCAGGATGCCGGCGAGGAGTCGCCAGTCCCCGGTCACCGCGAGGTCCGAGGGGTCCGCAGGGACGCCGAGCCAGACCGAGAGCCCGTAGAGGGCCAGCGTGCCCGCGATCAGCGGCATCAGTGCGGCGAAGCCGGTCGCCAGCCACGGGATCGCCCACGGCGCCCATGGCCGGCCGGGCAGACAGTAGCCCCTTCCCTCATCGTCCGCGAAGAAAAACACCAGGCGCCTGACCGAGTACCCGGCCAGGCCGTAGCCGATGGCGTGACCGGTCTCATGGAGGATGTTCCCCGGCCCCCGCAGAATACCGACCACGATCCTGCGAGGCAGCGATCGGCCCCACATCGGCCGCAGGACGTGGTCGAAGACCAGCCGCGAGGCGAAGAACAGCACGACGGCCTCACCGGCCACCAGGGAGATGCGCCGCAGCAGCTCTACTCCGGAAGACATACGCGCGGATTATAGCACACCGACGGGCCCGCCGCATTCGCGCTCACAGGAGAGTGCATATGAAGGTCACCGTAGTCGGAGCCGGACACGTGGGAGCGACCTGCGCCCAGCGTGTCGTCGAGAACGACATCGCCGACGTCTACCTCGTGGACATCGTCGAGGGCCTCGCGGCCGGCAAGGCCCTGGACCTGGCCCAGGCCGCGCCGCTGATCGGCCACAGCCGCCGCATCGAGGGCGGCACCGAGTACGGACCCGCCGAGGGCTCGGATGTCGTGGTCATCACGGCGGGCGTCGCCCGCAGGCCGGGCATGTCACGCGACGACCTGCTGGCCACCAACGGGAAGATCGTCACCGCGATCGTCGAGCAACTGAGCGCAGTGGCGCCGGACGCCATCATCATCATGGTCACCAACCCACTGGACGTGACCACGCACATCGCCATGCAGGTCTCCGGCCACCCGCGCGAGCGCGTCATGGGCATGGCCGGGGCGCTCGATACCGCGCGCCTCCGTAGCTTCATCGCCATGGAGCTGGGCTGCTCGCCGGCGGACGTGCAGGCCGTGGTGCTGGGCGGCCACGGTGACTCGATGGTGCCGCTCGCCGGCTCGGCGACCGTCGGCGGCGTGCCGGTCGCGCAGCTCATCGAGCCCGACCGCCTGGCGGAGATCATCCGGCGCACGCGCGACGGCGGCGCGGAGGTCGTCGGGCTGCTCAAGACCGGCAGCGCATTCTACGCGCCCTCCGCGGGGGTGACCGACATGGTCGCCTCGATCCTGCGCGACCAGAAACGCGTGATACCGGTCTCGGTGCTGCTCCGGGGCGAGTACGGGATCCAGGACACCTTCGTCGGCGTGCCCGCCCGGCTCGGTGCCGGCGGCGTCGAGGAGATCATCGAGGTCGAGCTGGCGGAGGACGAGCTGGCGGCGCTGCACGCATCCGCCGAGCACGTGCGGGAGACCGTGGCCGCATGGGAGCGCCTCAGCGCATAGGCACCCCGCGGTTTCCCGGCAGGACGAGAGGTGGACCGTAATGATGCGAGTGAGCCTCGTCACTACTCTTGTCGTCGGAGGGATCCTGATGGGCATGACACGCGTGCAGGCGGCCGATCCCGACTGGCGGACCAGGCCACCCATTACCTACGTGCTGGACTATGGCCAGGGGCACATCGGCGAGCCAGATTACATCGAGGCCGTCGCCGGCTCGCCCCCGATGCTCCTGCACCTGGGCAAGGACGTGGTGATGAGCCACAACTGGGGGCCGATCCAGGGCGTCGGCGGCGAGAACCAGGCCGGTGGCAGGGGCGACGCGATCCGGCGTCTCACGCCAGAGGAGACCTGGGAGCGCTATCACGCCCTGGAGCAGATGGTCGACGACCTCCACGCGGCGGGCGTGCGCTGGGTCATGCCCTACATCTGTTCCATCACCCTCGGCGGCAGCCACATCCGCCGTACCGGCTTCTGGGAGTTCTACGACCACTGGGACGAGTACTCCGAGTTCGGCCTGCCGCCCCGCCCGGAGCTTGACCCCGCCGACTGGATGCAGCGCGATCCGGACGGCTCCATGAAGAGCACCTACGGCGTGCAGCCCGACGAGGACGACTTCTACCCCCCGTATGAGCCGAACATGCGCTACGCCGCGTGCGTGAACAACCCCGGCTGGCGCACGTGGATCGACAGCGTGGCGCGGCTGGTGGCGGCGGTGGGCTACGATGGCGCATTCATCGACAACGGGGGCACGCAGCAGTGCTACTGCCGCTTCTGCCAGGCCAAGTACCAGGACTGGCTGCGCGGCCGCTACAGCGATCAGGAGATCCAGGAGCTGTTCGGCGCGGCGCCGGGCGAGGACGTCCCGCTCTCGCTCAGCCCCGAACGCGGTGCGCCCGTGACCCTGGGCTGGGTCGAAAGCCGCCGCTTCTGGCGGCACAGCATCCACGAGCACCAGCAGGCCATCAAGCGCGCCGCGCTGGAGGTCACGGACCACTTCATCCTCTTCCCCAACGGTGGACACGGCCGGCCCGCCTCGGTCAAGAACTCCTTCCAGGACAGCGACTACATCATGTACGAGCTTTCGGTCGGCGACTACGGGACCAATCCGGGGCTGGTGCGCTCGCGCATCGTCGGCGACATCCACATGAACGTGCGCAACGACCACACCTGGCAGCTGAAGTATACCGCAGCCGTGCGCGAGCGCGTCTCCCCGCTGCTGCTGACCCGCGGCGGCTGGCCGCAGACCAGGCAGAACCTGGTCCTGAACGCCGACGCCGCGCGGCTGGGCAACGCGGAGGCCGCCGCCTTCGGCAGCGGCGCCGGCTTCCTCCTGCGACCCCGGTGGGACCAGTACCGCGAGGTGCTCAACGAGTACCGCGCCTTCTTCGAGGATCATGCGGCGCTCTACACGGGCCTGCTCCCCTACGCGCGCGTGGCCGTCGCGACCTTCGGCGACCAGAACCTCTACGAGCACAAGGCCCACGTCAGCAGCGCGCGGGAGGTCACCCAGGAGCTGCTCGCCGCACACCTGCTCTTCGACTACGTCACCGAGGAGCGCTTCACCGCTGAGACGCTTCGCGGCTACGAGGCGGTCGTCTTCGCCGATGTGAAGTACGTCGATCCCGAGCAGATCGCGGCGCTCGAGAGCTACGTGGAGGCGGGCGGGCGGGCGATCATCGTGGGCGAGGCGCCCACGCACGACCTGCTGGTGCGCCCGCTGGCTCCCCCCGATCTTCCCGAGGCGCTGCGTCCGCTTGAGGAGGGCCAGTCACTCATCTACCGGCGCCAGGGCGAGGGCTCGTGGCTGCGCATGAGCCGCCTCCCGCTCGACGGCCTCGGCGCGGTGGTGGCGGCCCCGGAGGAGACGCTCGCCGCTGGATACTCGGACCTCGATGGACTGGTGGACGCGCTCGAAACCGAGGACGCCACGCGAGCGGCCCGGGCCGCCTCCGTCGCACCGGAGGCCGGGCCCGGCGTGCGCCTCAACGCATTCATTGACCCGGAGGCCGGCTCGCCCCTGATCCTGCACGTGCTCAACTACGACACGCCGCTGGGCGCCGATCCGGAGCCTGTTGCGGACAGGACGAACCTGCAACTGCGCGTGCCACTGCCCGAGGGAGCGCAGGTCACCTCGGTAACGGCGTTCAGTCCCGACCGCGACGAGCCACTCTCGCTCGGCTACGACCTTGAGGACGGCGTCGCGGTCGTCCTGCTGCCCTCGCTTCATATCTACGAGGTGCTGCGGATCGAGCTGGGGTAGGCTTCATCGGAGTCGCGACTGTGGGCGGGCGCCGGCGCCTCCGGCGCCCGTTCGCGCGCGCCGGCTACCGCTTGTAGCCGTAGCTGATGCCCAGGAACTGGTGGCGGCGGTCATCGCCCTGCGTGTTATTGAGCTGCAGGCGGTACGAGAGGCCCACGCCCCCGGTCACCCTGTAGCTCAGCCCCGAGGAGAGAGAGTACAGCGTGCGGTTGTCGCGGTAGCGCACCTCGCCGAGCATCCCGTAGCTCAGCTCCGGATTCACGGTCCAGGTGAAGCGGCCGGAGTTGCGCTCGAGCGATACCAGGGCGCCGATGTCCCCCGTCCAGTCCTCGGCGGTGCGCACATCCTTGCTGGCTCCGCCGGTGATCTCGACGAAGCCCTCGCCGAAGTGCCGCCTGTACCCGAAGGCCAGCAGCGTCTGGACCTGGTTGAGGTCGTGGTCGCCCTCGGTGGAGACGGCGATCAGCGGGTTCCACTGGTCCTTCGGCCTCTGTTGGATCAGGTAGCGCACCCAGGTCTTGAGGCGGTCGTACTCGTCCTCCCCGGAGAGCGACTGATCGTAGTCGGAGGTGATGGTCAGCTCCAGCCGGCTGCGGTCCATGTTCTCCGCCCAGACCCCGTCGATGGCGGCGGCGAAGTCGAACTCGCTCTCTCCCTCCACGCGGTCCTCGCTGACGTTGGCCACGAAGTTGAGCTTCTCGGTGCGGAACGCCCCGGCGCTCGGCGCCAGCACGAGCACGATGGCCGCGGCCAGCGCCACGGGCGTCCACGGAACGTGTCGTCGCATCATCTGTCTTCACGACCTCCGTCCGTACGGTCTTGTCCGGCTCAGGTTCCGGCTACCGACCAGCGGACGAGAACGCGCTCCCGTCTACGAGGTCGGCCTCGATGTCGTCGATGTCCTGGAGCACGGTTGCCAGCTCGCGCGCCACGAACTCGCCGCGCCGCGCCGGCTCGACCTTGCGCATCGCCGCATCCACCCGGCAGTAGAGCCAGCGGCAGCGCATCAGGTCGGGCAGCGCCTCAAGCTCGCACGCGGTGGGGCTAAGCTCACCCGCGTAGCCGAGGCCGAAGGCCCGCACGCGCCCCCGGTCGATGCGGAAGCTCTCGGTCAGCGACCAGATGTCACCGGCGACCACCGGAGACCGCCGCCTGCCGCACAGGAACAGCAGACCGTCTGCGAGATCGACCATGCGCGGCTGGCTACTGGACCAGTCCCAGTCGAAGACGCCGACAACGCGCCCGTCCCGGAACTTCAGATTGCCCGCGTGGTAGTCGCCGTGAACGATCGCGCTCGGCAGCGACCAGTAGCGGCCATCGGGCAGCCGTGCAGCAAGCCGCCGGGCAAGCGCCAGCGCCTGCTCCAGGGCCGACAGACGCTCCGCCGACTCCGCCTTCGCCCCCGCCACGTCGAGCAGCTCGGGCAGCCACTCGAGCAGGTCGCGCGGGTCGTGGAAGCGCGGCCAGGGCTTCGCGACCCGTGGCTCGAAGTCGACACTCGCCCGGTGTATGCGGGCAAGCGTCCGCCCAGCCGCGGCCAGCTCGATCGGGTCGCCGGACCGGTGCGAGTCCCCGTCGATGTAGCGGAACAGCTCGTAGATCGAGCCGCCGTCCGCGACCCACGGCTCGCCGGAGCGCGATGGAACCGCTACCGGCACCGCCAGGCCCCGCCCCACCAGGTGCGAGAGCAGCGCCTGGTCGAAGCGCACCCAATCGACCCGCGCGTAGCGGGGGTTGCGGCGCTTCAGGAACAGGCGCTCTGCCGGAAGCGAGATGACGGCGCTGGCGTTCGCCGTCCCGCTCCCAGGCGAAACCTGGCCGGGCGCGACTTCGATCCCCCAGTGCGCCAGGACCCTTTGCGCCTCACCCGCCGCGAGGGTTGTATCGGTCAGAGCCATGCTCATTCCCAACGGCGCGCGGATGGCCGGACTGCGCGCCACGTTCCGGTCTTCGCCACGAGCCGCCGCCGCACCTGTCCCGCGGCGGATGGCTGCAATCTGCCCGGCGGGGGAGGTATCCGGGCGTGGACGACGAAGCACGCTCTGGTCGCATCGAAACCAGGCAGGGAGGAAAGGCCTGTGAAGACACCGGTCGTTGATCAGGACACCTGCACCGGATGCGGGCTCTGCGCGGACATCGCCCCGGACACATTCGAGGTCAATGACGATGGCGTGGCCGAGGTGATCGATCCGCAGGGCGACGACGAGGACACGATCCAGGAGGCCATCGACTCCTGCCCCGTCGAGGCCATCTCCTGGGAGGAGTGACCGATCGCCGGGGCCACGCAGTGTGCGCGGGGCGGCCGCAATGCGGCCGCCCCGGCTTCGCGTACCACGCAGGACTATGCGGGCAGATCAGCGAAGGCTGTCCTGGACCTGATCGGACTGAGGAGAGCGCAGGATGCGCGAGCGCAGACCAGGCGGCAGCACGGGACGGGCCGATCTCCGCACCGGTCAGCCGCGGCCCGACCCCGGCGGCTGGGAGGCCGTCGGCGTCCGGCATCCCGGCCTTAGCCCCCCCGGAACCCGCCGCAGAGGCGACTGGGCGCCGGCGACCAACGCCCTCGTTGCGGCCTTTGCCGCGCTCGGCGTCGTCGCGTCCCTCTGGAGCGCCACAACCGCCTCTCCCGTCGGTGAGGTGCGCGGGTGGCAGAGGTGGTGCAGCGCCGAGATCCCGCTCTCCCTCGAGCATCCCTCCGGCTGGCGCGCGATGGACCTCGCCTCGGGCGCCGACGTGCATCTGGTCGTGGCCCGCTCGGAGTGGGTCCGCCTGCACCTGATCGCCGAGCCGGGGCTGGGGCGAGTCCTCTCTCTCACCCAGCAGATGCCTGGCGGCCGGGGCGCGGGCGCCCAGTACGGCGTGCTCGAGCGGCTGCACGAGCACACGGGGGAGACATGGCAGATGCTCTTCCGGACGATGCAGGAGGGGGCGGTCGGGAGGACGGTCATCTCGCGCCGGCCGGCGGTCTGGTCCCGGTTCAACTATGAAAACGGCCTGCTCGAGCACGGCGAGCCGATGACCGGCTATCGTGCCACGATCCTGGCGGGCCGGCGCGCGATCATCGTCAGCGCCGTCGCGCCCACAGAGCACTGGCGCGACTTCAAGCCCATCGCCCTGCACATGCTTGGCAGCATCGACCTCGGCGACTCCAGTAGCGCCGGGGCTGGCTGACGCCGGGGCGCAGACCTTCCCCCGCCACGCCCGTGCGCCGTCTGCCGAAAACGACCTGTCGCTCTCCACCCGACCGCCCGCTCCGCAAGCCCGCTCCTCCACAGCGAATTCGGAGGGTCCGTGGCACGGGCCTCCAGGCCCGCGCGCCGTCTGCCGTTCTGTAGGGCGCGGACCTGTGCCGCGCCCATGGTCTCTCGCTATCGCGCGCCGCGACCACGGTGGACCCACTCGATCGATCACTGGCCGCCCGCGACCTCGCGCTCCCCGGCGGGCCACTCGCGCACCAGCACCA
>JALGUJ010000170.1:7789-9755 GCA_029820945.1 Candidatus Zipacnadia bacterium
CGGGGCCGCCTGCGCCACCGTGAAGACGGGCATCGGCGCCCAGACTTCGGCGCTCGCCCCCCGGCGGAAGATCTCCACGACGTACCGGACCACCGACGAGAGCACCAGGAAGGTCAGGAAGCGGTCGAAGGGCTTCCCCACCCGGGGACTGAGCCACAGCAGCATTGGCAGCGTAAACAGCAGCGTGCCCGCGACGGCGTAGAGCTGCGTGGGGTGAACCGGGACGGGCGGCGGTGAGTGACCGCCGATCTGCGGGAAGGTCACCGCCCAGGGGAGGTCGGACGCACGGCCGTAGCAGCAGCCGTTGAGGAAGCACCCCACGCGGGCCACGGCGTAGCCGAGGGCGACGCCCGGCGCTGCGAGGTCGAAGACCCGCGCGAAGCTCACGCCCATGGCGCGCGTTGCGATCCCGAGCACCAGCAGCCCCCCGGCCAGGCCCCCGTGCCACGACATACCGCCTTGCCACAGGTCCAGCGTCGCGGTCACGTCGCCCGAGTACTCGCCCCAGTTAAGCAGCACGTACCCGACGCGGGCGCCCAGGATGCCACCCGCGAAGCCCAGCAGTCCGGTGTGCAGCACCTGGCCGCCGGTCAGGCCATAGCGGTCGCGGTCCAGGTACATCCAGGTCAGTGCCGCCACGAAGGCGAGAAGCAACATGACCCCGTAGGAGCGCACCACCAGCGGCCCGATGCGGTTGACCAGGAGGTAGGTCACGGCGGTGGGGATGGCCGCCTGCACGAACAGCTCCAGCCCGAGCGCGGGAGTAAGCCGGAGCCGCTCCTCGTCCTGGCGGCGCTCGAAGTGTGTCCAGGCCGCGACGATCGCCAGGAAGAACAGGAAGACCAGCGGAAGGTATGCGGGGCTCCACGGCCCCACCTGCACGAGTGTCGGGTGCACACCGGTTCACTCCTGATGAGGCGCCACGGCTCCGTCGGCGGCAGTCGCGCCGGGGCGCGCTCACAGCGCCGTCGCGTCAACGACGACGCCGTCGCGGATGGACAGCTTCGCCGCCTCGAGCGCGACCATCGTGCGGCGCACGTCCGAGCCCGAGGCCTCGGGCTCGTCTCCGGCCATGACCGCGCGCACGAACTCACCGACCTGCGCGCGGAAGCTCGCCCTGCCATCGAGCGGCGCATCGATGGTCTCGCCGTCGAGGCTGATCTGCTCGGTGCCCACCATCATGGCGCCCTCGGTGCCCATGATGGCGCACTCCCAGGCGCCCCAGGGGCAGTTCAGGCTGTGCTGGTAGGTGGCCATGGCCCCGTTGCTGAGCGCTGCCTGGACGGTGAGTTCGTCGTAGTCGTTCCAGTACTCGCTGTTGACGCGCGCCTGCGCGAACACCTGCGTGGCCTCGGCGTCGTTGAGCCACAGAATCATGTCCACCTCGTGGCTGCCGAAGCCGTAGAGCACCCAGCCGCCCGCCTGCTCGGGGTTGCGCGCCCAGTCGGAGCGGAAGCCCTCAGACTTACCCAGGCGTCTGCGCAGGATGTTACGCACCTCGCCGATCGCGCCCTCGCGGATCAGCTCCCGGGCGCGCATGTTGGCGGGGCGGAAGCGGAGGATCTGGGCGATCATGAGCACCACGCCCGCCTGCTCGGCCGCCGCGATCATCTCGTCGGCCTCCTGCAGCGACACGGCCATGGGCTTCTCGCACAGCACGTGCTTGCCCGCCTCCGCCGCCGCGACCGCGGCGTCGCGATGGAGGTAGTGGGGCAGCAGCACCGCCACGGCCTCCACGGCATCGTCCTCCAGCAGCGCCCGCCAGTCGGTGTAGACGTGCGCGACCTGGTACTCCTCGGCCGCCGCGCGCGCGGCGCTCTCATCGATGTCGCACACTGCGACGGTACGCACGTTCTCCAGCTCTCGCTGCGCGGGCAGATGCGCGCGGGAGATCCCGCCACACCCGATCACGCCCATGTTCAGCTCGTCGGCCATCGCTCTTCCTCCGTTTCGTCGCGCGGGCAAG
>JALGUJ010000054.1 GCA_029820945.1 Candidatus Zipacnadia bacterium
CGTCGAGCGCGTGGTCTTCGAGCGCCTCGACCCCCCCTCTTCCGTGGCCCGGGTGGCCGACGACATCGTGAGCGAGGACGCCATCCTCATCGAGGGCGAGGACTTCATCGACTCCGGTGGCACCGCGGTGCGCGTGGAGCCCGGGTCGCATCACGACACTCACGGCGGCTCGTGCGTCTTCAGCTTCATCGGCGATGGCAGTTGGCTGGAGTGGGAGTTCGAGGTGCCTGAGGATGGCCTCTATGACCTCTACGCCCGCGTGGCCTGTGGGGACACGGGGGCGTTTCGCGTCGTACGCATGGACGGCGAGGTGCCGGACGGCCTGCACCTGGTCGCGTTTCCGGGGACCGGAGGTTGGGGCCACGCCGACGGCGAGTGGTGGGAGGTCCGGCTTACCGGCCGCGCCGCCTCGGCGCCCCCCGTGCGGCTGTCGGCCGGCGCGCACCGGCTGCAGATGACCGGGGTGCTGCAGCGCCACCTGAACATCGACTACCTGCTGGTCGTGCCGCACGCTCGCTGAACGCCGCCGCCTGGGCAGCTTGACAGTGCGCGGTTGCGCTGACTATAATCACCCCGGGCGGGAGAGCGTGTGCTGCGGCGCCCGGGCGGACGACGCGCCCGTGTGCCTGATTGTGCCGAGTGCAAGGCATCGTCCCTGCAAGGCAGGGTTAGAGAGGCCACGCGGTGGTCGTCAATGCAGGAGGGTGATCCGCGGTGAGGCGTCAGAGTCGAGGCTTCACGCTCATAGAACTGCTGGTTGTGATCGCGATTATCGCGATCCTGGCAGCGATCCTGTTCCCGGTGTTCGCACGGGCACGGGAGAAGGCACGCACCAGCGCCTGTCAGAGCAACATCAGGCAGATCGCGACGGCGTTCGCCATGTATCGCTCGGATTACGACCAGGCAATGCCCAGGAACATCTACAGGGCCGACGACAACCTGACCTATCGCTGGGTGCATGCGGTGTTCCCCTACCTGTACGACGACAACATCTACCAGTGCCCCAGCAAACCAGCCACCGGCGAGGTTATGTGGACGATCCCCTATAACCTGGCCCCCGGCGCTCCCCACAGCTCCTACTATTACGCACACCACTACCTCGCGGAGCGAAGCGAGACGGAGATCGCGGCCCCCTCGGAGACGCTCATGCTCTTTGACGGCTGGTTCTTCGCCGACGAGGACTGGTCCTGGAACGAGCCCATGTTCAACTCCTTCCCGAACGTCGCTTCCAACAGCCTGCAGCCCGCCCGGACTATGGCTCAATGGATCAATGGCGATGGGACCGCCGACTACGTCAACGCGGCGATCGTCAAGCAGATCCGGCGCCACAACGACGGCGTCAACGCGGCCTACTACGACGGACACGCCAAGTGGATCAACCGCGCTGATCCCAGGGACTTCACGCCCGCCAAGAACTAGGTCGGCAGCCTCGAGACAGCAGGAGGGTCGGGGCGGTGCCCCGGCCCTCTTCTTCGCCTCGCGCCCCCGCCACATGCGGTCCGCGGCACCCAGGTTCGCGTACGTCAGCCGGCGCCCTTGCCGGGCACCCGGGCCGGACGCCGCTCGCGCCCGCCCTCACCCACTCTATCTTCCGGGGTGCGGGCGCGCGCGACCGACCAGGTTGGGTATGCGACGGGGCGCGCGGACGAGAGGCCGCCCGCAGGAGCCGAACCCGGACCCTCCCGACGCCTGTGGGCACGTTGACAGGGGCCCGGCCTTTCCCTATACTGCCCCACGGATATGCGTTCTTGGCTTCGGCCCCGGCAATCCTCCCTTAGCTGACATCAAGGAGAGCAATCGGCATGCAGCCGCGTCCTAAGTTCTGGATCTCGTCGATCATCGCGATCCTGGTCGTCTCGTTCCTCGTCGGCTTCGCGCCCATCCGCCTGGCCCATGAGCGAGGCTTCGATGTTGACAGCTACTTCGGCTTCACGGTGAAGGAGCCGCTCTACGAAGACGAGGAGGACAGCGATGAGGTCGTCGATGACATCCGCGACATCCTCGCCGCCGCCGGCCTCAGCAAGGACGACCTGGAGGTCGAGGTGCCGACCGAGACGCTCTTCACGGTGGACACCAATGCCGTCAGCGAGGAGCAGGCTCAGAGCGACCGCAAGCTGCTGCTGGAAACGCTCGGCGAGCACTACGACGGGCTGACCGAGACCACTCCGCCGCGCGAGCAGGAGCAGCAGGAGGAGGAGGCGAAGCCCGTCGCAACGCTTGGGCCCTTCGGGCTCTATACCCCGCTCCCCCAGCTCCGCCTCGGGCTGGACCTGCAGGGCGGCGCGCACGTCGTGCTCCAGTGCCTCTCGAGCGCCAAAATGAGCTTCGTGGCCACGGACACGCCACTGGTCGCGCCGGAGGGCGCGGAGGCCGCCGATGACGAGTACCAGCCGCCCTTCACCAGCAAGGAGCTCATCCGTGAGATCCAGGGCGTGCTCGCGGCCACCGGCATCGCCCCCGAGGAGCTGAGCGAAGTCGATATCCAGATCATCGGCGGCAGCCGCCTGGTGGTCGAGACGCGGCCGGACAATGAGGCCCAGGCCAAGCGACAGCAGCAGGCCATAGAGGACTTCCTGGCTGCGAACTACCCCGGCGTGCAGATCGAGGCCGTAGACATGAGTGCCGTCTTCGTTGATGAGGACACCGCCGATAAGGTCAAGTACATCATTGAGCAGCGACTCTACAGGCTCGGCGAGATCCGCGAGCCCGTCATCCAGAAGCAGGGATACGACCGCATCATCGTCGAGATGCCCGGCGTGAAGGACCCCCAGCGCGTGCTGGACATCCTCAAGAGCACGGCGCTGCTGGAGTTCCGCCTCATTCCCGAACGCTATGAGCCCCTCGACAACATCACCTACCAGGAGTGGAACGACACCACCGCCAACAAGACGGTGACCTGGGACCAGGTGCGCGCGGAGTCGACCGCGGAGTTCACCGGGCGCGACCTTCTGCCCAACGCCACAGTGCAGTCGGGCCAGACCGGAGACTGGATCGTGGCCTTCGAGCTGAGGCCCGACAAGAAGGATGACTTCCACCAGTTCACGCGGCGGAACATCGGCCGCTACATGGCCATCGTGCTGGACGGCGAGTGCAAGATGTCGCCGGTGATCCGCTCCGCCATTCCCGGCAACGGCATCATCGAAGGCAACATGACGGCCCAGGAGGCCTCGGACCTCAAGCTCCTGCTCAACGCCGGCGCGCTGCCCGTGCCGCTTCAGATCGTCGAGAACCGCACGGTCAGCGCCACCCTCGGGCAGGACTCGATCCTGCGCAGCCTCAGGGCCGCCGCCATCGGCGTGGCCGCAGTGATGGTCTTCATGATCGCCTACTACCGCCTTCCCGGTGTGCTGGCCGACCTGGCGCTGATGCTCTACATCGTGCTGGTCATCGCGGTCACCGCCTACTCCGAGGTCACCCTGACGCTACCGGGCATCGCCGGCATCATCCTGTCCCTGGGGACCGCGGTTGACGCCAATGTCATCATCTTCGAGCGCCTGAAGGAGGAGCTGTGGTCTCGCCGATCCATGCGCGCGGCGGTGGCCGCCGGCTTCGACCGCGCCTGGACGGCCATTCTCGACGCGAACGTGACCACGCTCATCGCGGCGGCCGTGCTCTACTGGCTCGGCACCACGCTGATCAAAGGCTTCGCGATAATGCTCTTCATCGGCGTGGTCTGCCATCTCTTCACGGCCGTCACAGTGACCCGCTGGCTGCTGACGATGGTCGGGGAGGCCTCCTGGGCGCAGAACCGCGCGCTCTACGGAGTTGGTGAGCGCTCCGACGAGGAGGAGCAGACGCAGCCGGCGTAGCGGCACCTGTCCCGCCACACCCGCTCACCGGACGCTCCCGGCACACGAGGAGGACGACTTGTGGACTTCTTCCGCAGGCAGAACTGGGACATCGTCAAGTATAGCTGGCTCTGGTTCACCATCTCCGGCATCCTGATCGCCGTGGGCATGGGCTTCGTGGCCGTCAAGGGCCTGAACTGGGGTATTGACTTCACCGGCGGGAGCCTGCTACGCTACCAGTTTGAGCGCCCTCTCGTCACACAGCCGGGGGAGGACATCCAGGTCATCCGCAGGACGCGCGGCCTGCTCATGTCACTGGGCCTTGGCGGAAGCCAGATCCAGGTGGCCGGCGACAACGAGCTGTACATACGCACTCCCGAGATCGCCAATGACGAGCAGGCGCGCCAGCGCGACGAGAAGGTCGCGGCCGGTCTCAGGGATCTGTTCGGCGACAGGGCGGGCGGGCTGCGCACACTGGGCCGCGAGACGGTCGGCCCCGTCATCGGCGAGATGCTCACACGCTCGGCCCTCCAGGCGTTGGTCCTGGGCATCGCGCTGATCCTGATCTACATCACCATACGCTACGAGTTCCGCTTCGCCGTCGCCGCGGTGCTGGCCCTGATCCACGACACCGCGATCCTCGTCGGTGCGCTCGCCATCCTCGGTACCGAGCTCAATACCTGGTTCGTCGCCGCGCTCCTCACCGTGTTGGGGTACTCGATCAACGACACCGTGATCATCTTCGACCGCATCCGCGAGAACCGCGGCATCCATCGGCGCGCCCCGCTGGACAGCGTCGTCAACGCCAGCCTGCTGCAGACGATGGCTCGGTCGATCAACACGGTCTTGACTACCCTGTTCACGCTCGTCGCCCTCTACGTCCTGGGCGGCGCGACCATCGAGGGCTTCGCGCTGGCATTGATCATCGGCATTGCCAGCGGCTGCTACTCCTCGATCTTCACCGCGAGCCCCATCGTCGTCACGTGGTATCACCTCAGCGAGCGCAGAGTCCGCGCGCCGCAGGCCGCGGCGCAGCCGATGGCCGCGGCAACGTCGGGCGCCGGCGGCGGCGACAGCACCGAGGCGGTCGTCACCGAAGAGCCGGCACCGGAGGCGCGTCCCAGCGCACGCCAGACCATGAGGGAGGCGGAGCGGGCCGCCCAGGAGGAGAAGCGGCGCAAGCGGCGCGAGCGCCGCAAGCAACGCAAGGAGAAGAGGGCTGTCACCGACCGCTCCCGCAAGAAGCGCTTCTAACGCGCGGGACCGTGGCGTGAATGAGAGGATCGACGGCAGATGCGCGAGAAGATACTGAGGATCCTCAGCAGGGAGGGGCTGGCGTCGGCGGGGGAGATCGCCGAGCGGCTCGGTCTCACGGCCGAGGAGGTCGCCGAGGCCATCGCCGAGATGGAGCGCGACGGCACAATCCTGGGCTACCGGGCTCTGGTTGACTGGGCCGGGGCCGACGTCGAGCGCGTCTTCGCTTACATCCTCGTGGAGGGCACGCCCGAGCACGGCGTGGGCTTCGACAAGCTCGCCGAGCAGATCGCCGGCTTCGAGGAGGTGCACTCCCTGCACCTGACCTCCGGGACCGCGGACCTCACCGTCGTGGTCGAGGGACGCGACTTCCGCGACATCGCGCGCTTCGTGGCCGAGAAGCTGGCCCCCTCACCCGGCGTGACAGGCACGGCCACCTCCTTCGTCCTCAAGACCTACAAGCTGGAGGGCGTGCTCATGGAAGAGCAGCCCACCGGCCACAGACTGGCGGTGTCCCCGTGAGCGTCGAGCCCAAGACGGAGCGCCACATCTCGCGGCGCGCCGCCGACCTGCGACCGTCCGGCATCCGCGAGTTCTTCGACCTCGTCGTCGGCATGGATGATGTCATCAGCCTGGGCGTGGGCGAGCCCGACTTCCCGACTCCCTGGCGCATCTGCGACGCCGCCATCGCTTCGCTGCGCCGGGGAGCGACCTCGTACACCAGCACCCGGGGCCTGCCCGACCTCCGTGTCCAGATCGCTCTGTACCTCCAGAGCAAGTTCGGCGTCAGCTACGACCCCGAGGAGCAGATCCTGGTGACCGTGGGCGTGAGCGAGGCCGTGGACCTGGCCATGCGCGCCCTGATCGACCCCGGCGACCAGGTGCTGGTGCCCGATCCGTGCTACGTCTCCTACGCCGCCTGCGTCGAGATGGCGGAGGGCGAGCCGGTCACGGTCCCGACGCGGCTGGAGGACGAGTTCCGCCTCCGCGCCGACGCGGTGGCGGAGGCGGCCACCGACCGCACGCGCGCGCTGCTGTTCAGCAACCCCAGCAACCCCACCGGTACGGTCATGCGCCGCGAGGACCTGAGCGAGATTGCCGGCGTCGCGGCGGATCGGGACATCGTCGTGATCGCCGACGAGATCTACAGCGAGCTGACCTACGAGGGCGGGCACGTCTGCGCCGCCTCCCTGCCGGGCATGTACGAGCGCACCCTTCTGCTCAACGGCTTCTCGAAGGCCGACGCGATGACCGGCTGGCGCATCGGCTACGCCTGCGGCCCAGCCGAGATCATCGAGGCCATGGCGCGGATGCACGCCTACACCGCCATGTGCGTGCCCACCATGGCTCAGGTCGGCGCGCTGGAGGCCCTTCGCAACGGGGAGGACGACCGCGCCCGCATGGTCGCCGAGTACGACCAGCGCCGCCGCGTCTTCGTCAACGGGCTCAACCGCATCGGGCTCGACTGCTTCGAGCCCACCGGCGCCTTCTACGCCTTCCCGTCGATCGAGAGCACGGGGCTGTCGTCCGGGCAGTTCGCCCGCACGCTGCTGACCGACCAGCGCGTGGCCGTGGTCCCCGGCGACGCCTTCGGCAGGCTCGGAGAGGGTCACGTCCGCTGCAGCTACGCCAGCAGCATCGACGACCTGCGCGAGGCCCTGGTGCGCATGGAGCGCTTTCTGCAGCGTCTCGATGCCGGCGACGTGTCGGTCGAGCAGTGATCACCGCCCGAGGGATTGACCCACAGCGCCGATGAGCGACCGCGAGCCGACCAGTCAGCCCACCCCTCCGTCGGTCGCGGTGGCCTCGCGACTCACCTGGTGGAAGGCCGCGCTTGCCGCGCTCTCCGGCCTTCTGCTCTATGCCTGCTTCCCCCCGGCCGACCTCGGGTCCCTCGTCTGGGTTGCGCTGGTCCCGCTGCTGCTCGCGCTGACGCAGGTCCGGCCACTGGGCGGCGTGGTGCTGGGGCTGATCGCCGGCTTCGCCTTCACCGGCCCCTACGGCTCGTTTATGCTCATCTACGGCCGCTTCGAGTGGTTTGCGACCGCCGGTTTCCAGGCGCTCTTCTTCGGCCTCTTCGGTCTCCTCGCCGCGCTGTGCAACCGCTCGCCTCATCCCGCCGTGCGCGTTCTGTCCGTCGCGGCCGCGTGGACCCTCACGGAGATGTTCCGCGCCGGCATCGGCGGTCTCGGCTTCACGCTGGGAGACCTGGGCTACACCCAGTACGACCAGCTCCCGCTGCTGCAGGCCGCGGCCTACGTCGGCCACTTCGGGCTCGGCCTCTTCATCGCCGCCCTCAACGCCGCGTTGGTGCAGGCGGTCCTGTCCGTCGCGCCGGGCGTGTGGGTGCGGCCCGCCGTGGACCCCCGCCGCTTCGCCCAGGTCGCCGCGCGCACCGCACTCAGCGGCTACGTCTTCATCCTCCTCCTCTACCTCTGGGGCGCCCTCGTGGTCAGGCAGCGGAGCGCGGAGCGCGGGGTGACCATCGAGACCGCGGTCGTCCAGGCGGTGATGGGTGAATCCGACCGGGCCACGCCCGCCGACGCCATGCACGCGCTCGACAGCTACCTCTCCCTCTCTCAGCCCATCCCGCAGTCGATCGATCTCATCGTGTGGCCCGAGGTCGCGGTGCCCGACTTCCTGAACCTCTCGCCCGCCTCGGCCGCGCGCATCGGCGACCTCGCCCGCCGCAAGTCCGCCTGGGTGCTCGCGGGCGCTCGGGAGTACTCGCCCGACGGCCGGATCTTCAACAGCCTCTATGCCTTCTCGCCCGAGGGTGAGCAGACCGAGATCTACCGCAAGGTCATCCTCGTCCCCTTCGGCGAGTCCGTGCCCATGCGTGAGCGCTTCCCCTGGCTGGCGCGCTTCACCCTGCGCAGCGTGGACTTCTCCCCCGGCGAGCGCCACCGCCTGCTCCACATCGGCGAGTACCGGGCCGGCCCGCTCATCTGCTTCGAGGGCCTCTTCCCCCACGCGGTTCGCGCCAACGCACTCCTGGGCGCCGACCTCATCGTGCTGGCCACCAGTGACGCCTGGGCCGGCGGCACCAGCGAGATCGCCCAGCACTCGGCCACCGCTCCCCTGCGAGCGGTCGAGGCCCGCAAGTGGGTAGTGCGCGCCGGCACCTGGGGCAGGTCGCAGATCATCTCGCCCTGGGGCGAGGTGGTCGCCGACGTCCCCATCGCCCAGCCCGGCGTGGCATGGCATGAGATCGAGCCGCGCCGCGGGCTCTCGACCTACCACCGCTACGGCGACGCGCCGGTCATGGTAGCCTGTGCCGTGATGATGTTCGCCGGACTTATGGGCCTGCCGCGAAGGCGCGGAAGCCCCGGGCACACCGACGAGCAGCCGGAGCGGACCCAAACGGAGGACTGAGGCCGCCATGACATCGCCGCGAATCGGCGTGCTGTGCAACCAACAGGATGGTGACGGAGGGACGTTCTCGCAGCGGCAGATCGTGAACCAGTCCTACCTGCAGTGCCTGGAGAGCGTCGGCGCCACGCCGCTGCTTATCCCCCACCTGGCGGACGAGCGGGTCCTGGAGCTGCTGGAGCTCTGCCACGGGCTGCTGGTCACGGGCGGCGCCGACTTCGACCCTCGCTCCTACGGCCGCCCGCCCCACGCCGGGCTCGGCTCCGTCGTGCCGCGCCGCGACCACCTCGACCGCGTGGCAATCGGCGAACTCCTCCAGCGCCCGGAGATGCCGATGCTCGGCATCTGCCGCGGCATCCAGGCGATCAACGTGGTGGCCGGCGGCACGCTCATCCAGGACGTCCCCAGCGAGGTTCCCGGCGCGCTCAAGCACTCGCAGTCCGCCCCGGGCTGGTACGGAACCCACGACATCGACATCGCCGAGGACAGCATCCTGGCGGAGATCCTCGGAGCCCGGCGCGTCGCGGTGAACAGCTACCACCACCAGGCGGTGGACGACGTCGCGCCGGGCTTCCGCGCGGTCGCACACAGCGGGGACGGAGTCGTCGAGGCGATCGAGCGCAGCGACGCCGCGTTCTGCCTCGGCCTGCAGTGCCACCCGGAGCTGATGGCGCCGCGCGACGGGCGCTTCATGCGCATCTTCTCCGACTTCGTGGATGCCTGCCGCTAGGGGTGCTCCACGGTGAGGCACGCGTCCGGCTGCACGGTGACGACCTGCCGCGAGCCGGCCGGCCAGATGACCTCGACCGCGACGGCCTCCGCGTGCTCGCCCAGGCCGAAGTGCAGCGTCATCTCGCTCTGATTGCCCTGGCCGGTCGATGACTCGACGTGCCGAGTCAGCGTCCTCTCTCCCAGGCCAAGGCGCGCCTGCGCCCCAATCGCGGACCCCTCTCCCCTCAGCCTGAGTCTGACCCGGTGTCCGGTCGCGGCCCGGTTGTCGTAGAGCTTCCTGCCCGTCAGCAGGTCGAGGTCGCCGTCGTCTTCCCAGTCGGCCCAGGCCGCCTGGTAGGTCTTCACCGCGTTGATGCCCGCCGGGCCGGTCACGTCCACGAACCACGGCTCCTCGGCCCAGGCGACCGGTGGAATGGCGATGATGAATGCGACCGCGATGGTCCGGTGCATGGCATGCCTCCGCATCGGCTCTGGGCGCGTACGATGAAGCGGCGAGCCGTTCGCTCGCCGCCGTCGTGGCATCGTCAGCGTCTACCGCATGCCCGATTGGTCCAGCTCGTGGAAGGTGCTGCTCACCTTCCGGACGTAGCGTTGCGTCTCCGGGATGCCGGGCACGCGGTGTCCCGCGCGGGCCACGGCGTTCGGACCCGCGTTGTAGCAGGCCAGCGCCAGGATGACGCGCTCGTAGTTCGGCCTGTCGCGATACTCGGCGAGCTGTTCGGCCAGGTAGCGCACGCCGCCCTCGATGTTCTGCTGCACCTTCCACGGGTCCACGCCGAGAGAGCGCGCCGTGCCGGGCATGAGTTGCATCAGCCCGATGGCGCCCGCATGCGACACGCAGGAGGGGTCGAACCACGACTCCCACTTGATGAGGGCGAAGATCAGCTTGTGATTGACATCGTGCTGCTGCGCATAGTACAGCACCCAGTTGACGATGTCCCGCGCCTGCTGCTCGGTGAGCCTGGGGTTGTGCTCCAGCACCCACGCCTGCCAGCGCTCGACCGCATCAACCCGGCCGCCGCTGGTGGCCTGGGGGGAGGGCAGGCGCTGCGCGGGGCCGCCGGCCCCCTCCTGCTGGGTGCCCTCAGCCTCGACCGGCTCCTCATCCTCGCGCGGCGGCAGCTCCCACTCCCTGACGCAGGCCTCCATCACGAGGTCGCCACACGATGGCGCCTCGCGCGAGATGCTGGCGATGACCGCGACCCGATCACCCACGCGCAGGCGCTCCGCCTCCTCGCCCGCGCGCAGCGTCACGTTGGACCCGTCATCGAGGGTCATCATCAGCGTGCGGGGCAGCTCCCCCGACACGCTTGCGGCGGATGATGCCATCCCATTGATGTCGCCGATGAACTCGACGCTCGGGGCGCCGCCCGCAGTCAGTGCCCAGCGCAGGGCGCGCTCGGACACGACCTCCATCGGTGCCAGGCGCTCGCGCACCGCCAGGTAGCCGGCACACTCCTCCCCGCCCGGATCGGCCCACGGCGCGGCCGAGGCCAGCCACAGGGCGAGCCCGCCCAGCACCGCAGTGCGCAGCCCACGGCGCATCACCTGGCCCACACCTCCCGCGCCGCGCCCTCAAAGGCCTCGAAGCTCTCTTCGCCGAGGAGCACCAGCACCACGCGTTCCAGCCCCTCGTGAGAGCCGGCGAATCGCTCGATGGCGCCGACCATCAGCCGCGCGCACTCCGCCACGCTGAAGCCCCCCACGCCGGTGCCGAAGGCGGGAAGTGCCAGCGACCTGACCCCCAGCGAGTCGGCCAGCTCCAGACAGCTCATCGTCGTGCGCGAGATCAGTTCCGCGTCGGTCTGAAGGTCCTGGCCCATCACGGCGCCGTGGATGACATATCGATAGGGCAGCTCGCCCGCCGAAGTCTCGACTGCCGAGCCCACCTCGATGGGGCCCTTCGCGACGGCCTCGCGCTCGACCCGGTCGCCGCCTCCGCGCTTGATCGCGCCAGCCACGCCCGCGCCCATCCACAGGTGGTTGTTGGCCGCGTTGGTGATGGCCTCGACGTCGGCGCGCGTGATGTCACCCTCCGCGACCTCGACCGTCAGCCCGTTCACGACGTAGCTGCCCATGGCGCCATCACCGGACACGCCGTCACCAATGCAAATGGCCGCGCAGTGAGCCCGCGCGGCCTCCGCATGCCGCGTTCAGCCCGCATCGGAGCCGGCGCAGGCCAGCGGCTTTTCTGACACATGATTGCTGGTACGCCCACGGGGAGTCGAACCCCGGCCCCCGGGCTGAGAACCCGGTATCCTGACCACTAGACCATGGGCGCACCTCGCGGCAACGCTCGCCATTATAGCCTACCCCGCGCACGACTGTCAACCGCGCAAAGGCCGCGCTGCGGTGCGGGCCCTCGGCTGCCGGCGCCCTCGTGCGCCGCCGAGGGCCGCCTTGCCCTGAAGGGGATTTACAGCACGCACCAGGTCCGTTATAATATATGCGAGAACTCGCATTGGAGCGCGCATTGGGCGGAGGATGAGGCGAACCGCCAGCGGCGTCTCGGGAACCCTGTCGATAACGGTCACACGGACAACACGACCCACTCCGTCATGATCTCTGGCGGGGCAGACCGGCGGTCGGGAGAGAAGGCACTCGCAGCACGCCACCGGCCGTGCTACGCGAACAGGCGAGAGGCCGCCCCTCCCGCCTGCAACCACACTCCCTGGGAGGTACCCGTTCAAACAGAGATGAAACGTTCACGGCAGCCTAGAGTGGTGCTCTTCACCGGGGCCAGTTGCCCCTGGTGCACGCAGGTCAAGAACTACCTCCGCCAGAATCGCATCCGGTTCAAGGAGGTAGACGCGTCCAGAGACCCGAGAGCGCAGAGGGAACTCAAGCGCCGCAACATCCGCGGCGTGCCCGTATTGCTGGTCGGCAGCAAGACGGTGGTGGGATTCGACAAGCCGAAGATCGACGGGCTCCTGGGCCTCAAGTAGCTGGCCGGGCGCCGCCAACGGGACGAGGGCGGACCGCACCCACATAGCTGTAGCTCGGTCGTGGGAAGCGCTCCCTCTGACGCTCCTGCTGCGCCGACTACGCCAGCCCCAGCAGCCGCGCACCGTTGTCGTGGTAGACCGCCCGCTTCTGCGCCTCCGTCAGGTCCGCCTCCTCGAACATCCCCAGCACGAACGCCGGGTCGATGAGATCCATGTCCGACCCGAAGACGATCTGTTCCGCGCCGATGCGGTTCACCGCATAGCGCACCTTCCCGCGAGTGGCGTGGCTGGAGCAGAAGTCGAGATAGATGTTCGGGTGAGCGGCCGCAAGCTCCACCGCGGCCGGGTAGTTGGTCGCGAACGAGTGCGCGACGATGATGTTCAGGTCGGGATATGCGCCCGCCCAGTGCGCGAGGTCCTCGGCCGCCCCGGGGTGGATCTTCACCAGGCTGGTGCGCCGCGCCACCTCCGCGATCAGCTCATGCATCCGTGGCTCCGAGGTGGATGTGGCCGAGTAGCCGCAGTGGATCTTCACCCCCACTGCCCAGTCCTCCGGCAGGTAGGTCTCCATCTCCTCGCACGACTCGGCCAGGAAGTTCGGGTTGCAGTACACGTACATGAGGATCGGCTCATACCGGCTGGCCGCCTCCGCCATCTCCTCATTCCCCGCACGCATGTCGTACACGATGGCGTGCGTCGAGGAGGCGGCCAGATACTCGATCTCGTAGCGCGCGGCGAGGTGCAGCAGGCTCTCCACCGTCCCGCTCCTGGGGATCGCGAAGCACCAGTGCCCAAGATGCGTGTGCATGTCGATCTTCTTCATCTACGGCGCCTCCCCAAGAAACGCGAGCGCGTTGTCGCGCAGGTAGCGGTAGCGCTGCTCATCGCTGATCTCCGCGTGCCGGGCCATCAGCAGCGGCGACTCGAACGACCTCATCGGCGAGTCCGACCCGAAGATGACGCGGTGATCGCGCCCGAAGTACACCAGCGCCTCAAGGGCGAAGGGGCTGTCCATCATGTGCCCGTCCGAGTACACGTTCGGGAACCGCTCGAGGACCGCGAGGATCTCGCCCAGGTTCGCGTAACTGCCACCGATCAGCAGCACGCGCAGGTCGTCAAGATCGGCCAGCCGCTCCGCGATCCGCGTCGCCTGCCCGGACGGCCCCGCCGGAATGATGACCTGGGCGCCGATCTCGGCGAGCACCTCGCAGATCAGGCGGAATGGCAGCGCGTCAACGGACCATCCCTGCACATCCGGGAAGAACCGGAAGACGCGGAAGCCCTGCTCGAACCGCCGTCGGGACTCCTCGCGGCAGTCGAAGAACCGCCGCGGATCCACCACCGCGACGGGCTCGAGGACCTCGTGATCCTCGCACGCGCGCAGCGTCTCGTCGTTGCCCTCGGGCCCGGCGTAGTGCACGGCCCGCAGCGAGTGCGTCCACGCCCGCTCAACCTGATGCCGTTCGAGGATCCCCAGCAGCTCATCCAGGCCCCAGTTGGTCGAGCGGGTGCGATCCCGGCCGAAGCTCGTTACCATGTCGATGATCCCGGCCAAGGCCCATCACCCTTCCGATCCCGCGGAGGCCACACACGCGGCGCGGCCCTCAGTGACTGGTCCGAGTTCGTCGCGCGCGGGCACTTACCTGCTTCCCAGCCGCTCGAACACCGCGCGATGGCGCCCGCCGCCGTCCCCCTGCTCCCCGATGCGCAGTGGCAGCTCCAGGGCGTAGCTCTGTGCGGGCGCGCACTCCGTTTCGTCGCACGCCTGCGCTGAAAGCATGAGCCGTATCGCCGTCGCGCCTGCAGCCGCGTCACCCGCTACCTCCACTCGCGCGGTCACCCAGACCTCCCCCTCATACACGGAGATCGGCTCGTCGCTGAAGCCCGGAGCGATGCGAGTGCCATCGGGGTAGGCGACCTCCGCCAGCTCCAGGCGCTCCTCGCCCGCGAGCGCCAGCTCCGTCGGCGTCAGGTAGTCCTGCAGTGGCCGGCGCGAGGTGATGTGCCAGCCGTCCGCGACCTCCACGCGCACGGCCACCCGCACCTGCTCGCCCGGCCGCGCCGCGCGGTGCGAGGCGAAGGCCTCCACCGTCACAGGCCCGCGGACGGCTCTCGCGTCCGGCTCGGCTGCGGCCGGCCGCGGCCCGCGCTCGCCCGCGTCGGTCAGCTCGAGGTAGCGCGCGGCCGCCACCAGCAGCGTCTCCGTGGCGGTCGGCGCGTTGCGCATCGCGGCCGAGAACAGCCGCAACGCCCGCTCCGCCGACTCCAGGTAGCGGTCCTCACCCGTCTCCTCCGCCAGACGCACGAGCACCAGCGCCGCCACGCCGTTCCCCGACGGTACGGCCTGGTCCCAGGGCCGCCTGGTGCGCGCCAGAAGCTCCTCACCGTCGGCCACGGTGAAGTAGAACCCGCCCGCACTCTGGTCCTCGAAGCGCTCCAGCATCTCGTCGGCCAACGTCCGGGCCTCGCCCAGCCACCGATCGCCGCCGGTCGCGTCATGGAGCTCCAGCAGGCCCTGGGCGACGAACGCGTAGTCGTCCAGGTAGCCGGGCAGCCTCGCCTCGCCGTCGCGCCAGGTGCGCATGAGCCGGCCGTCCCGGACCATCTCCTCGAGCACGAACTCCGCGGCCCCGGCCGCCGCCTCCACGTAGCGTCGCTCACCGAGCAACCTGCCCGCGGTCGCGAGCCCGCCGATCATCAGCCCGTTCCAGGCGGCGAGCACCTTCTCGTCGCGGTGCGGCCGGATGCGCGCGTTCCGCCGCGCCAGCAGTCCGCCCTTCGCCGACTCCACGAACGGCCACAGCTCCGGCTGGATGCCGGCGGGATCGAGGTGCAGGATGTTGGCCTCCGATTGTCGCCCCGTCGCCTCCTCCCGGAAGTTACCGCCCTCGCGCGCCCTGAAGATGTCGGCCACCAGCGCGCCCTGCTCCTCCCCCAGCACGTCGATGATCTCCTCGCGCGCCCACAGGTAGAACTTGCCCTCAACGCCCTCGCTGTCGGCGTCCAGCGCCGAGTAGAAGCCGCCGCGCTCGTCGCGCATCTCACGCAGGACCCAGTCGCAGATGCCGCGCGCGGCGATCTCGTACTCGGCCGAGCCGGTGATGGCGTGGGCCTCGGCGTAGGCGGCGGCGAGCTGTCCGTTGTCGTAGAGCATCTTCTCGAAGTGCGGGACCAGCCAGCGTGCGTCCGTGGCGTAGCGGTGGAAGCCCCCTCCCACCTGATCGTGGATGCCGCCGCGGGACATCGCATCGAGGGTCGCGGTGGCCATGGTGAGCGCGTGGGCCTCGCCCGTCCGGCGGTGCTCGGCCAGCAGCAGGCGCAGGCTGGAGTGCGGCGGGAACTTGGGGGCGTTGCCGAAGCCGCCGTGGCGGTCATCGAAGCGATCCGACAGCGCCTCGACCGCGCCGCGCAGCAGGCCACGATCGAGGCTGACCGGCGCCGGGTCCGCCGGCCGCATCGAGCTGCGAATGGCCTCGCGGAGCCGGTTGGCCTGGGCCTCCACCTCGTCGCGGCGCTCCTCCCAGGTGCGGGCAAGCCGCTCCAGCAGGTCGCGGAAGCCGGGCCTTCCTCCTGAGCCCTCGGGCGGGAAGTAGGTGCCGGCGAACCACGGCCGCCCGTCGGGCGTGAGCCACACGGAGTTCGGCCAGCCCCCGCGCCCGGTCAAGAGTTCCGTGGCCGCCATGTAGATCTCGTCAATCTCCGGCCGCTCCTCGCGATCCACCTTCACGGGGATGAAGCGCGCGTTCAGCAGCGACGCGATCTCCGCGTCCTCGAACGACTCCCGCGCCATGACGTGGCACCGGTGGCAGGTGGAGTACCCGACGGACAGGAAGATCGGCCGGTCCGCAGCGCGCGCCGCCTCGAAGGCCTCGGCGCCCCAGGCGCGCCAGTCAACCGGGTTGCGTGCGTGCTGCAGCAGGTAGGGGCTGCTCTCGAAGATCAGCCGGTTGAACTGAGGTCCGCCGTCGGCGGGAAGTCGGTCGATCTCCTCGCGACCGGGGAGCTCCTGCCTCATCTCCTCCACCTCACTCGCCGCGTACCACTGATAGCAGACCGCGGGGCACCGGGGGTGACGCTATGTGCATTCTCCGCCTCCCGGGGGTGGGCGCCGGGGGAGCCACGTCGGGGGTGCATCCTGCGGCGCGCTCTCCGCTGCGCCCGACGAATGGCGTCAGGCGCGGGCCGACCTGCGCGGCTGATGCGCGTTAGAAGTCGTCGGGGATCTGGTAGTTCGGCGCTTCCTCGGTGATCGTGACATCGTGTGGGTGGCTCTCGTGCACGCCGGCCGAGGTGATGCGCACGAACCGCGTCCCCGTCTGCAGCTCCTCGATGCTGGTCACGCCGCAGTAGCCCATGCCCGACTTCAGCCCGCCGACAAGCTGGTGCACCACGCCGGAGAGGGCGCCCTTGTAGGGCACGCGCCCCTCGAGCCCCTCGGGCACCAGTTCCTCCTCCTCGAGCACATGCATCTGTCCGTAGCGGTCGCGCACCGACGCCCGGTCCTTCATCGCGGCGATCGAGCCCATGCCCCGGTACTCCTTGTAGGTCCGGCCCCGGTAGAGCACGGTCTCGCCGGGGCTCTCCTCGGTCCCGGCCAGCAGCGAGCCGATCATCACGCAGTCGGCGCCTGCGGCGATGGCCTTGGTGATGTCCCCCGAGTAACGGATGCCGCCGTCGGCGATGCAGGTAGCACCGAGCTCCCTGGCCGTCTGCGAGCAGTCGTTGATGGCCGTGACCTGCGGCACGCCCGCGCCCGCCACCACCCGCGTGGTGCAGATCGAGCCGGGGCCGATCCCGATCTTCACGCCGTCGGCGCCCGCCTCGACCAGCGCCTCCACGCCCTCCTGGGTGGCGACGTTCCCCGCCAGCACCTGCACCTCGTCAAACCGCTCCCTGAGCATCGCCACCGTGTCGATGACGCCCTTTGAGTGCCCGTGAGCCGAGTCCACCACGATGGCATCGACGCCGCGATCGACGAGGACATCCGCCCGCCTCACCGCCTCGTCGCCGACACCCACGGCCGCCGCCACGCGCAGGCGCCCGTGCCGGTCCTTGCAGGCATTCGGGAACTGCGCGACCTTCTCGATGTCCTTGATCGTGATCAGGCCCAGCAGGTGGGAGTCCTCATCGACCACCGGGAGCTTCTCGATCCGGTGCTCGTGCAGGATCGCCTTGGCCTCCTCCAGGGTCGTCCCCTCCCCGGTGGTGACCAGGCCCTCCCTGGTCATGGCCTCGGAGACTCTCTTGTCGAGCTGGGTCTCGAACCGCAGGTCGCGGTTCGTCAGGATGCCCAGCAGCTTCCCGTCCGAGTCGGTGATGGGCAGGCCGGAGATGTGATACTCGGCCATGATCTGCAGGGCCTCACGCACCGTCTGGTTCGGGCCCAGAGTGATCGGGTCGATGATCATGCCGCTCTCCGACCGCTTGACCCGGTCCACCTCCAGCGCCTGCGCCTCCGGGTCCATGTTGCGGTGGATCACCCCGACCCCACCCTCTCGGGCCATCGCGATCGCCAGCCGCGACTCGGTCACGCGGTCCATGGCCGCGCTGATGATGGGGATGTTCAGGGCGATGTCCGGCGTCAGGTGGGTGCCGATCGAGACATCGTACTTGTCAGTCTCGGCCTTGGCCGGGATCAGCAGAACGTCATCAAAGGAGAGACCTTCCTTCTCAAAGCGCCCCTCCATCCTGTCACCTCCAGGAAGGCGTCCGTCGCATCGCCTGGATATTAGGTGTGAGTGTACCCGACGCGGGCGGCGCTCAAACGCCGGCGGGGCTACTCAAGCTCCAGGTTCGACCAGATCTCGTCCTCGTATGCGGCCGGGTCATTGAGGAAGCCGAACCGCTCCGGCTCCTCCGCGCACACCTGATACATCGGCTCGCCCCAGACCAGACCCAGCTCCGGGACCTCCCGGACCTCCGCCCAGCGCACCGCCGGCACGCCCCGCCCGTAGTTCTTGTTCTCCAGGTAGCTCGGCTTCCCGCCGTCATTCACCACGTACCAGGCGAAGCCGCGCGCCTCCTCCACTGAACCGTAGAATGAGCTGAAGCGGTTGCTGACCCAGTTGCTCATCAGCAGCGGCGTGTCGAGCGTGTTCACCGTCACGTGCCCGTACCCGGGCGGCATGATGATCTTCTGGCCCGCTGAGACGCGCACCATGATGACGTCCTCGACCGTCACCTCCTCCGGCGACGCGCCGTAATCGTCCACGGTCTGCATCACATACAGCGCCTCGCCGTGCAACACCTCATAGACCTCCGGGAACGCCACGCTCTCGCCCGGAATCGTCGGATGGTAGTGCCCGGAGGTCTTCATGAACTCCGCCCCGAGGGTCACGCTACGGAAAGCGCTGATGTCGTAGCGCAGATCGTGGGCGCTGCCAAGCGCGGCGTCGGCCGGCCACCCGCAGTCGCGGTACATCCAGTAGATCACATCGGGTCCCTCCGCATGCGGATCCAGCAACACCGGCCGCAACGCGTCGAGCTCCCGCGTGCTGTAGAGCGGCATCCGCATGCCAGGATCGAAGGAGACCCCACAGGTCTCCTCGTCGAACTTGAGCGGATACCCGGCCAGCTCTGTCAGATCGATCATCTCAAGCGGCTCCTCCCACGTCGGTCGTATACCCTCGTCAGCGCGGCTCGCTGCGCGCCCCCTGCCCGGTCATCGCCACCGCCGCGGCGCCTATCACACCCGCGTCGTACCCCGTCTGCGCCGGCAGCAGGGGCATGTCGCGCGCCGGTCCGAAGATGTGCTGCCGGTACGACTCCCGGAGAGGCGAGAAGAAGCTCTCGCCCATCTCCGCGACTCCACCACCGATGACGATGCACTCGGGGTCCAGCAGGTGGGCGGCGTTGGCAATCGCGATGCCGAGCCATCCCGCCGCCTCCCGCACGATCCTGCCCGCAAGCTCGTCCCCGGATGCGGCGGCCCGCCCGACGGCCCGCCCGGTGATCTCGCCCGGCTCCAGGCGGGAGAGCGCCGGCGACGTCTCCCCTCTCGCCAGCAGCTCGCGGGCCCGCCGCGCCATGGCCGTGCCCGAGCTCAGCGCCTGCACGCATCCGGCCTTGCCGCACTCGCACCGCGGCCCGGCGGGATCGACGACGAAGTGCCCAATCTCTCCGGCGCTGCTGGTGGCGCCGGTGTGCAGGCGCCCGCCGAGGATCACGGCGCCGCCGATTCCGGTGCCCACGTTGACGTAGAGCATGATCGCGGCATCGCGCCCGGCGCCGAACAGCGCCTCCGCCACTCCGCCCGCGTCCGCGTCGTTCGCCAGCCAGGTGGCGACGCCCACTCGCTCCGCCAGCACGGCGCCCAGCGCCCTCCCTTCCCAGCCGGAGCTGAGAAAGGAGACGCGCACCAGACCGCTCGTCAGATCGACGGGGCCGCCGAATCCTATCCCCACCGCCTCCGGCCGCTGCCCCTCCTCGGCGATCACGCCCTCGGCCAGCTCCACGAGGGCATCGGTGGCCGCGTCCGCGTCGGCGGGAGTGACCATGCGCCGCAGCGTCAGCACGCGCCCGTCCCGCGACACCATCGCGGCGCTGAGGCGACTGTTCCCCACGTCGAGGCCGAGGTACGGCGTGTCCGACGCTCCTCTTCTACGCGTACCTACCTGCGGAAACCACGAACGGTGAAGCGTCAGGCTTCACCGTTATACTTCGCAGCCAGCGGGGCCGAGACCTCCGTGGGTTCGCCGGCGGGGCAGGCCCGCTGCTACCGGGCCACCAGCAGCGCGCGGTCACCCGCCGCGAAGCCCTCACCGGACAGAGGAGTGGCGTGGATGACCGTGTGCTGAACCGTCGCGACCTGCAGGACGCCGAGCGCCCGTTCACCCCGCATGACCAGCAGCTTGTCCCCGGGCGACAGCGGCGGCTTCTCGGGTCCCTCCAGCACCACTCGGCCGTCGGGCAGCGGCATGACCACGCTCGCGACGACCCGGCCGAAGCCCGTGAGCGCCCTCGCAACGTCGCCCGCGGCCTCCGCGAGCGCGCGGTCCGCCACGACCGCCAGGGGCTCGACCTCCTCCTCGCTCCGCCGCGCCGACGACACGCCTCGCACGGAGGTGAGGCTGGCGCCACCGATGGCCTCGACCAGCTCCACCAGCAGCGTCGCCTGCACGGCGCCACGAGTGGGGTTGACCTCGAAGACCTCCACGAGCCCGGTCACGGCCAGCGGCGCCGATAGCCGCTCCCCCAGCATCTGCAGGTGGCCGACCCCGAAGGGCGGGCCGATGCCCTCCCGCTCGCACATCCGCTGCAGCGTGACCCGGTCGGCCTGCGCCCACTGCCCCTCCTCCGTCAGCGCCAGGAACACCGCGTCCGCCGCCCGGCGCCCCACCAGCCGGCCCTCCCAGGTGACAGGCTCGGTGAAGTCGTAGACCGCCGCGGTCGGGGTGGGGCTGCTCGGCTCCGCCAGAGCCTGGCCCGCCGCGAGCGCGAGCAGCAGGAGAACATATGCTGCGGCCGACCCCGAACGTCGGCGTCGGCCCTGCGCGCCGGCATGCGCTTGCATCTCAGGGATCAATTCCCGCCCTCCTCGCGCACCTCGACGGTGAGCTTCCCGTCTCCCTCGCCCACGGTGAAGCCGGCCTGGTCCGCGACCATCCGCAGTGCCGCTTCCGCCGGAACGTGGTCCTCACTGCGCAGCGTCACCGTGGCGTCGCGCACCCGCTCATCGACCTCGACGCGCATGCCCGACTGGCGCACGATCTCCGCGACGGCATCCCGGATGGGCGTGCCGATGAACTCGAACCTCACCGGACGCTCCCGAGGCGGCACGGGCGCGCGGAACTCGCCAAGCGACACCGCCAGGCAGGTGTCCACCACGGGGTCGGTGCTGCGCAGCCGCATGGTCATCGCCTGCTCGCCCGGCTGCCGGGCGAGCAGGCGAACGCTCAGCACGGTCTGTCGTCCGGCCGCCAGCGGGCCGTCGAACAGCAGCCCCTCCGGTCCGAGGTCCACGAGCTCGAGGCCCTCGGAGGCGCTCACTGTGACCCGGGCGCGCGCGACATCCTGCTCCGTCTCAATGGCGATGGCGGCCGGCACGATCGCGTCGGTGATCTTCTCCTGCGGCGGCGTGACGGCCACCTCGAACGGGCTCCCCTCCCCGGTGGCCACGGGCGAGCCATCCGCGGCGAGGTAGACCGGCGCCGGCACGGTCAAGGTCCCTCCCGCCCCCCCCATCGCCGCCTCCGAGCGCGCGAACCCCGTTGCCCCCTCGGGTGGCGCGGGTCCCGCCGGCCCCGCCGCCCCCCGCCTCTCGGGCCGCGCTGAGGCGGCCACCACAGTGCCGGATCGCAGATCCGGCGACGACGCGCCGACGCCCCCGCGCGCCGGCTCCGTCGGCACCGCATCCGGCTCGGCGGCCCACCATCCCTCCGGCCCGCCTCCCGCCGGAGCGCGATCGGCCGCGGGTGCCGGCGCCTCCTCGATGGCGCCTTCGTCGCGATCGGTGCCGACCGCCCTCGGGGGTGGCGGGGGCGCAGAGGGCGCCCGCTCCCGGCGGGCAGGCCCCTCGGCGGGGCGCCGTGGCCCTAGCTCATGGCGCTCGATCGCAGCCTCCCGCGCCGGCTCTTCCTCCGCCTCCGCGGCTGTGTCAACGGTCTCCTTCTCCGCCTCCGCGACGCGAACGCCACCGGCGGGGATGCCCTCCTCCGCGACGGCCTCTGCGGGCGGAACCGCTGCTTCCAAGGCGGTGCGAGCGCCGCCCACCGAGGGTGCAAGCGCCGGCGCCGTCGCGTCCGACCCGTAGTGCGTCACGCCCGTATATATCAGCAGCAGCGCGGCCGCCGCGGCGGCCACCGTCACCACCACGTACCGCGTCCTGCTCCAGATGAAGAAACCAGATGAGGGGCGGGTCGCGATCTCCCGCAGCCGCTCGCGCAGCTCGGCGGGCGGCTCGATCTCGGGAAGCCCGCGCAGCGCCGACACCAGCGTCTGTAGCTCGGAGAGCCGCCGGGCGCACTCGGGACATGTCGCCAGGTGCGAGCGCACCTCGCGCTCGGCCGCCGGCGCAAGCTCTCCCTCCAGGAGATCGCTCAGTTGATCCTGGCACTGCTCGCAGGTCATCACGTCACGTGCCCCTTACCGTTTCGGGTACCCATCAGCGGTATGACGGGCTTACATCCCGAGAAGTTCCATGTGCTGAGCCATCTCCTCGCGGAGGGCGTTGCGCGCGCGGTTCAGGCGCGACTTCACCGTGCCCAGCGGGATCTCCAGGACGTCGCTGATCTGCCGGTACGACAGCCCGCGGATGTCGTAGAGCACGATGACCGTGCGGTAGTCCTCGGCCAGCCGGCCGATCGCCTCATGAACCAGCCGCTGCAGCTCGCGCTGCTCAGCCGCCTGCACCGGCTCCTCAGCCGTGTCGGGCACATCCCGCTCGCCCAGGGGCGTCCCGTCCTCATCCTCCTCCGTGAGGCTCAGCGGACGGTTCTTGAGCCGCCGCAGCTCGTCCAGGCAGACGTTCATGGTGATCCGATAGAGCCATGTGCTGAAGCTCGCGTCACCGCGGAACGAGGGAAGTGCCTCGTAGGCTCTGATCAGCGCCATCTGAGTCGCATCGGCGGCGGCGCCGGGCGTGCCGACCATGCGATACGCCGTATTGTACACGGCGCGATAGTGGCGCTCGACGAGCAGGTCGAAGGCGCCGCCATCGCCCGCCTGCACATTGCGGATCAGCTCCGCATCCGACCGGTTCTCCCCATGGCCATCTGCGTGGCTCATGTCAAAGCTGGGTCCTGAAGACCCGCTCGCCCTCAATGGAGACCTCTATCTGCTTACCGGCCCGGCCGCTGGTGTCGAAGTCGATGTGATCGCCGGGCCTGTGCAGCCGGTCGTAGGTGGTGGTGAGGTTGCCGCCGTAGCCCTCGCGCACCTGCACCCGCTGCAGCGGGTCGCCCCGGGGGATCACGATCCGGATGCGGCGGAAGAACACCCGCACCGTCTCGCCGTCCTCGCGCTCGACCTCAATCAGGCCGAAGCGCGGCCCGCCGCTGACCTGCACGGAGACCCGCTCTCCCCGCGCCACCCTCTCCCCGGCAGATGGGTTCTGCCGCACGATCTCGCCAAGCGGCGCGCTCGAGCGCGCCTTCCCCCCCTCCGTGAGAACCAGATCGCGCTGCTCCAGGAGCTTCCTCGCCTCGTCGAGGTGCAGGCCGACCAGGCGCGGCACCTCCACCTGCGCCGCCCCGAGGCTCACGACCAGCGTCACCTCGCGTCCCTCGCGCACGGTCATCCCCGGCTCGGGTATGACGGCGGCCACCTCGCCCGTATCCACGTCGTTCCTGTACACGTTCCGTATGTGCCCGACGCCCAGGCCCCGCTGCTCGAGCCGCGCCTCCGCCTCCGCCTGCTTGAGGCCCACCACGTTGGGCACCTGCACCTCCTGGGGCAGCCGCTCCAGGAAGCTGACCGCGCCGACCGTAACCACTGCGGCAAGCAGCGCAACCGTCAGCACGGTCGTGACCGTGCCAATAACCAGGCTCCCCAGGAAGTAAAGCACGCCGGCCATGAACCTCATGCCACCGCCACCTGTGCTGCCTGCGACACCGTGCGCATCCGCGGTTGCAGTCCCCTGCTCGCCGCGCGCGATGGACGCTCGAACGGCCCTGGCCACCTTGAAAGCGCGTGCCGACCGGCCCCCCATCCGGCCGTCCAGAACCCGCTTCGCCGCGTGGACCAGCGCCCGCGATACCTCGCCGGCGCTTCGGTCGCCAAGCAGCTCGAGCACCATCCGCGCCCATGCCTGCACGTCGCCCGCACACGCCTCCACTCCCGTCTCGCGGCCCAGCCCCAGGGCCGCGCCGGTGAGCCGGACCTCGCGCCCGTCGGAGACCAGGGTGCCTCGCGACACGTGGCCGTGGCAGATGCCCTGGCGGTGCAGGTAGGCCAGTGCCTCCAACACCTGCAGCAGCGAACGCGCCAGGCGCTCCCCGCGCGGCGGCCGGCAGCGGGGGTCGGCGAGGGGGCGCGCCCGACCGATCTCCTCCAGCACCCACCGCTCCGCGCCATCACTCCCCCCGCCGACCGCCGGCGCCAGTGCAGGGTGCCGGAGGGAGATCGCCGGCGCGGCGCCCTCAGGCCGGCCCGCCTCGATCCTCACCTGCACACCATCCGCGTCGAGCCTGCTCAGCAGCAGGCCCCCTTGAAGCCCCTCGGCGAGCGTCGCCGTCCACCGCCGCCAGGCGCCGACGGGTGCGAGCTGTTCCTTGACTTCGAGCCGGTCTCCCGGACCGGCGGGCGACCTGTCCATTGTCCAGACTCGACCCCGACCTGTGCCGTCAGACCAAGACCGACCGCAGAGCCTCTCGCACCAGCTCCAGATCCACGTCCTCCACCATGCGGAAGGTTCCGATGTGCGGGACCACCGGTAGCCTCAGGCGCCCCCCGACGATCTTCTTGTCCCGCTCCAGCGCCTGCATGGCCCGCGCCTCGTCCACCCCCGCCACGGCGGTCGGCAGCCCGTAGTCCCGCACCAGCCGCTCCTGCCGCCGGGCGGTCTCCTCGTCCGCAATCCCGAGCCGGGCGGCCAGCCTGCTCTCCGCGACGATGCCGGCGGCCACGACCTCGCCGTGCCGCAGCTCCCAGTCGGGCGCCGCACGCTCCAGCGCGTGGCCCACCGTGTGCCCGTAGTTGAGCACCGCCCGCAGGCCCTGCTCGCGGGGGTCCTGCTCCACCACCCCCGCCTTAATCTGACAGTTCCGGGCCACCAGGTAGTCCAGCGTCGCCCCATCACGCCCCAGAACCGCGTCGCGCCGCCGCTCCAGCAGCCCGAACATATCCGCATCGAAGCAACAGGCGTGCTTGATTACCTCGCCGAGCCCCGAGCGCATCTCCTCGTCCGGCAGAGTCGAGAGCGTGGCGACGTCCGCGACCACCGCAACCGGTTGGTGGAAGGCGCCCACCAGGTTCTTCCCTGCGCTGAGGTCAACCCCTGTCTTCCCCCCGATGCTGCTGTCCACCTGGGCCAGCAGCGACGTGGGCAGATGCACCAGCCTGATCCCGCGGAGGTAGCTCGCCGCCGCGAACCCGGCCAGATCGCCGACCATGCCGCCGCCCAGCGCGAAGACGAAGCTGCCCCGATCCAGACCCGCCGATGCCATGCGCTCCCATAGATCGCCCAGCACGCGCAGCGACTTGCTGGCCTCGCCGTCGGGCACCGTCATTACCGAGACCGACCATCCGGCGGCCCTGAGCGACGCGCGCGCTCTCTCCGCATACAGCGGGCCGACGCGATCGGTCGTCACCAGCGCCGCCGTGTGCCCGTCCCGCTCGGGCGTGACGGCCGACCCCAGGTCATCGAGCAGTCCGCGGCCGACCGCGATGTCGTACCCGGCGTCGTCGAGCCGCAGCGGGATCGTCGTCCGCGCCCCGACGTGCCAGCGGGCCCTCGCGTCCTCGCGCAGCAGGCGCAGCACCCGGTCCGCGACCTCCTCCGGGCCATCGTCCGTGGTGTCCACGTGGTAGTCCGCCCGCGCGTAGGCCTCCTCGCGCGCCGCAAGCAGCTCTCTGATCCTGCCCGCTGGGTCCTCCACCTGGAGCAGAGGTCGCGTCTCGTCGCCGGCGGTGCGCGCGAGGACCGCGTCGGGATGGGCGCTGAGGCAGACGATCGGCCCGGCCGCGCGCAGCACCTGCACGTTCTGCTCCCGCAACAGCACCCCGCCGCCGGTGCTTATGACGCGCCCCGGCGTCGCCACGGCCTCTCGCACCGCCGCCGTCTCGAGATCGCGGAACTCCTCCTCACCGCGCTCGGCGAAGATCTGCGGAATGGGGCACCCCGCGCGCGCCTCGACCATCTCATCGGTGTCCACCAGCTCAAGGCCCAGCCGGCCCGCCAGCAGCCGGCCGACGGTGCTCTTGCCGGTCGCCATGAAGCCCGTGATCGCGATGGCTTCCGCCGGTGGCCTAAGCGTCATCGGCGTCCGCCCGCCTCTCGGACCACGGTAGCGCCAGTCGCTCCACGTACCGGCGGTGCGCGGCAAGCATATCCTCCATGCAGTCGCCGCCGAACTTCTCGCGCGCCGCCGAGGCCAGCACCAGGGCGAGCATCGCCTCGCCCACCACCCCCGCGGCAGGCACCGCGCACACGTCCGACCGCTCCGCGTGAGCCTGCGCCGCCTCGCCCGTCGTCACGTCCACGGAGGGCAGCGGCGATGTCAGCGTCGGGATCGGCTTCATGGTCAACCGCACGCGCACCGGCTCCCCGTTGGTCATCCCCCCCTCGATTCCGCCGGCGTTGTTGCTGGTGCGCGTGAAGGGCCACGGCGTCTCGACGGGGGCGCGCACGATCGGGTCGTGCATCTGCGAGCCGGGAAGTTCGGCCGCGCCCACGCCCGCCCCGATCTCCACTGCCTTGATGGCCGGAATGCCCAGCATCGCCTGCCCGATCCGCCCATCGAGGCGGCTATCCCAGCCCGCGGGGCTGCCCAGTCCCGGTGGCAGGCCGGTTGCCACGACCTCGACGGCGCCTCCCAGGCTGTCCCCCGAATCGCGCGCCGCGTCGATTGCGTCCCTCATCCGCTGCGCGGCCCCGGCGTCGGCACACCTGACATCCGACTGCTCGACCGCCGCCCACGCAGCCTGTGAGTCGTCGAACTCGCCCGCGTCAACCCCGCCGAGGCACACGGTGCGCGAGCGGATCGTGACCCCGAGGGCACGCAGCATCACCCTGCAGACCGCCGCCGCGGCCACCCGTGCCGCGGTCTCACGCGCGCTGGCCCGCTCCAGCACGTTGCGCATGTCCGCATGCCCGAACTTCGCACCGCCCGCGAGGTCGGCGTGGCCCGGCCGCGGCACGGACACCACGCGTTGGCTGTGCCACCCCGCCGGCGGGGATTCCGGGCTCATCTCCTCGCTCCAGTTCTCCCAATCGCGGTTCTCCACAACGAGGCAGACCGGCGAGCCGATGGTGACGCCGCGCCGCACGCCCCCGGTGAAACGAGCGCGGTCCTGCTCGATCGCCATGCGGCCGCCTCGCCCGTACCCGACCTGGCGCCGCGCCAGGTCGCGGTCCACCTCCTCCGCACTCACCGCCAGCCCTGCCGGGAGGCCCGTGAGGATGGCGGTCACGCACGGCCCGTGGGACTCCCCGGCGGTCACGAGCTGCATGCTGGATTGCACGGCCGCCTCCCTTTACTGACAAGCGGCACACCCAGGTGTGCCGCTTGTCGTATGCCGTCAGCCTGTCCGGGGCGCCTGCGCGCCGCTGTCGCTTACTCCGCGGTCGCCCCGTCGCGAACGATCTTCGGCGTCACGAAGATGAGCAGCTCCGTATCGCTCTTCTGGAGCCGGCGGCTCTGGAACAGCTTCCCGATGATCGGGATCTCCGACAGCAGAGGCGTCTTGCGGACGTTCAGTGACTCGTCGCCGCGGATGACGCCCCCGAGCACAACCGTCTCGCCGTCCGGCACGCGTACCATCGTCTCCACATACTGGCTGGTAATGATGGGAATGCGCTCGCCGTTGGGGCCCTCCACAGTCCCCACCTGGTCCTGCAACTGCGGCGCAAGAAGCATCTTGACGCTGTCGTCGGGGTTGATCTGCGGCACCACATACAGCTCGTTGGTGACGTCCACGAACTCCGAGGTGTAGTCCACTGTGCGCTGCCCGAACTGATTGTAGCTGATGGTGGCCGCGAAGTAGGGGATCTCCGTCTCGAAGGCGATGGTGCCCGGCATCCCGTTCATGCACACCACGCGCGGCTCGTTGATGACCGTGGCCTGGCTGGTGTTGACCAGCACCGACAGCTCGAACCACCAGCGGCCGCGACCGTAGCGAATGCCGTTGTTCGCCGCCTCACCCGGCGCGAAGCCGAGGTTGAACAGCTCCCACGCGCCGTTGGTCACCGACCAGTCGATACCCAGCGCGTCGGCGGCCGTCGTCTGCACGTCTATCCACTTCGTCGAGATCTCCACCTGCTTGGATGGGATGTCCAGGAGGTTGAGCATCTCGCGGAACTCGTCTATCTCCTCGCGCGTGCCTCTGACGAGCAGCGCGTTGTGGCTCATGATCGCGACGGGAGGCTGCATCTCGCCCGGCGGCTCGATCGTCCCGCCGGCGGCGCCCGTCGTCCGCCCCACGCCCCCGCCCCTCGTGCCGACACCGGTCTCCAGGCCCCCGCCCAGGCCGCCCGTCTCCCGCCCGCCACCGCCGCCGAAGACGTCCTCCTCGAACTGCGGCATCCCGTACGGCCCCAAGGGGCTGCTGTACACGCCCATGGTGCCGAAGTCGTTGGAGATGCTGCCGCCGGGCATCCTCCGCAGTCCGTGGGGCTCGCGGCCCTGCAGCACGGAGCCCCGCTGGGAGGCCGGCGCCCCACCGAAGAGTGCGGCGGCGTCAACGGCGCTCATGTAGGACAGCGGGATGAGCTGCGTAACGATCTCGGGCGGTTGCGTCGGCTCCGGCGGAGTGCTGGCGTAGTCCTCCGGCTCCGCCGGCGGTCGTGGGACTGCGACATCGTCGCCGGGAGGCTGCGCACTGGCGTCGGGCTCGGGCGTCCGGTGAGCCGCGGCCTCCGCAGGCTCGGGCTCGGGTACCTCTCCGCCCTGCGGCTTGGCACTCACCACGTAGACATTCTCGTCCATGCGCCAGCTGTAGCCATGCGCCTCAGTAATCAGCCGAAGCGCCGTCTCCACCGACACATTGCGGAGGATCAGCGAGCCGATCTCGCCCGTCACGTCCTGGCCCACGATGATGTTGACGTTCGCCGCCTGTCCGATCATGCGCAGCACATCGCCGATGGCCATGTCGCGCACGTCGATGTTGATGGGCCGCTGCTCTTCTTCCGCGGCTGCATCGGCGGTCTGGATAATCGCCAGGCTCGGGCCGACTACCAGCATTGCTGCGATGCACGCTACGATTGCGGTTCCGGAACGCCACCTGAGGAGCGTCACCGTAAGGCCCTCCCTCGCGGGTCGTGCGCGATGCGATCTACGCGAATGTGCAAGAGATGATACACGCTCCAGCGTTCAAACCGGCGGCAGGCCGCGCCCTCCCCCTCCCACCGCCGCGCGCCGGCGCGACTACCAGTTCCTGTTGCTGCCGAAGCTGCTGCCCCTGTTGCCGAAGCTGCTGCTGCTGCGACCGAAGCTGCTGCCGCTGCGACCGAAGCTGCTGCCGCCGTAGCCGCCGCGACCGTAGCTGCTGCCGCCGTAGCCACCGCGACTGTAGCTGCTGCCGCCGCCGTAGCCGCCGCGACCGTAGCTGCTGCCGCCGCCGTAGTAGCCGCCGGCCTCTATGATGCCGCCGCCGAAGATCCCCGCCGCCACGTCGGCGCCGAGATACATCGGCCAGATGATCTCGAGGACCTCGTCGCGCTCCTCTTCGTCCTCTTCCTCGCCCTCGGTGGCACCGCGGCGCGGCTCATAGCTCCCCGTCGTCCGGCCCGGCGCGGGGGGCGGCGTGCGCTGCCCACCCGCCACCTGCGGCACAACCTCGGTCTCCTCTTCCTCCCGCTCCTGCGGGGTCGGTTGAGGCTTGAAGACGTAGCGGCCGTCCTGGTTGATTGCGATCAGATTCTGTGAGCTGGCAATCGACCGCAGCGCCTGCTCGAGCGTGACGTCACGCAGGTGCAGCGTGATCGGAGTGTCCGGATCCACACCCTCGCCAAGGGTGTACTCCAGGTTGTACGGAGCCCGGCGCAGCATCTGCAGCACCTGGTTTAGCGACTCGCTATTGAAGTCGAGATTCAGGCGGACCTCGTCGTCCTGTGCCACGGCGGGCCCGGTCATCCAGGCCAGTGCCAGCCCGACTATCACCGCAATGGCCAGTGCTCTTCCGACAGACATCTCTCCCTGACCTCCTCGGCGCTGCTCAACGCACGACCTGGTGCGCTGGAGACGATCGCTAGGCCCCCGGCGGCTCGGCCGGGAACCCGCCGCCGCGCGGTCGCTGTCGGCCGCGCGGTTCCTGTCCGCCGCGCGGTGTGCGTGGTTCCCGCTCGCCGCGCCGAAGCCGCGGCCGACGCGCGGGCTCTTCCTTCTTCTCGGTGCGCGGCCTGAGCTCGAGCTCCTGCACGGCACCGGTCGTCGGATCCTCCAGCGTCACGCCCGTCTGTGTTATCTGCTTGACCCGGTAGCCCGGAATCGGCGCCCGCTCG
>JALGUJ010000055.1 GCA_029820945.1 Candidatus Zipacnadia bacterium
CTTGCGGCGGACGTCGCGGGTCTCGGCACTTGGCCCCACGATCCTGCGCAGGAGCGGCGCGGGGGGAGAGGCGCCGATGCGGATCGCCTCCACCTGGACGAGGTAGAAGTCCGCATCCGAGTTCTCGTTGAGCCAACTCACCGCGCTCACATGCTCGGGCCGCGCCTCGCTCACGATCCAGATCGCGGCATGCGCGCCCATCATCGCGAAGTAGGTCAGCAGCTTGCCGAGGTGATCATGGTCGCTGCGCCCCAACTGGTTCTCGATGACGATGGTTCGGTCGGCGTCATCCTTGGCGACCACGTCCACGCTGAAGTCACCCGCTGGTTCCTCGGTGTCTGCGTCCGCGAGTTCCAGCCCTAGCTGCTCCGAGAGCACGTCGAGGTTATCTCCGAGCCACTGCGTGAAGTCGTAGGCCTCGTGCTCCCAGACCTCGCGCAGGTCCACGCGCTCGATGCGTCCGATCTTGCGGTCTTCCATTATCGTCCCCTCCATCCGCAGGTCGAACGACGACGGCCCACGGGCGAGGTGCCCGTGGCACGGAAAGGCAACGGCTGAACGACAGGCGCCCTGCGGGCGCCACCCCGGCGAGGGCGCCGGGGTCACGACGGCAACGGCCGAGGGCGCCCGGACTCCGGACTCGGTGGGCAACCGCGTCCTCAATAGACGAACGGATGGCGGCAGGCGCAGCTCTCGTCGTCCTCGACGGCGGCTACGGCCTCGCGCAGGAGGCGGAAGAGGTCGTCCTGGCGCCCCGCCATGATGTGGACGACCTCCTCGTGGCTGATGGGCGCGCCGCTGATCCCCGCCGCCCAGTTGCTCACCACGCACACCGTCGCGTAGCACAGGCCCGCCTCGCGCGCCAGCACCAGCTCCGGGATGCCCGTCATGCCCACCACGTCGCCGCCGAGCCGCGCGAACATCTCGATCTCCGCCCGCGACTCGAAGCGCGGCCCCTCGGCGCACAGGTAGGTGCCGGCGGCATGCAGCGAGTCGCCGAGCGCGGCCTCGCACGCCGAGCGCAGCGTCTCGCGCAGCCGCGGGCAGTAGGGCTCCGTCATGTCCACGTGCCGGACCACGCCGTCCTCGCCGTCGAAGAAGGTGAGCGGCCGCTGCTTCGTGAAGTCGAGGAACTGGTCGGGCACGACGAAGTCGCCCGGCGCCATCTCGCGGTTCATCGAGCCGACCGCGTTCGTGGCGATGACGCAGCCGCAGCCCAGCGCCTCCAGGGCCCGGATGTTCGCGCGGTAGTTGATGCGATGGGGCGGCACCGAGTGCTTCTTCCCGTGGCGCGGCAGGAAGACGACCTCGCGATCGCCCGCGTCCAGCAGGTAGACGAGCGCCTCGCCGTAGTCGGTGGCGACGCTCTCGCCGCGCGGCTGCCGGTCGTCGTAGAGGTCCTCGACGCCGCTGCCGCCGATCACCCCGACGCGCATTCGCTCCGCCATGCTGTCACCCTGCTGCACGGTAGGCTGGCCGCCTGGGCCTGGGCGTCCCGGCGCTCGCGAATGTCTCCGGCACGCGATTCTGGCCGAGCCGGCTCAGCCGAAGAAGACGTAGTACCTGCCCTGCATCGCCTGACCGCCGAGGAAGCCGACGATGCCCCAGGCGATGCCGGCGGTGAAGTAGTGGCCCAGGGCCAGGCCGAGGAAGCCCGGGATGAGCCGCCGATAGGCCGACATGCCGCCCAACTTGAAGACGATGCTCTTGACGATCCAGACGATGAAGAAGCTGCCCCAGATCAGGCTCCCGTAGGACCCCGCCATACCGTAGGCCAGTGGGTGCAGGGGGAAGCGCAGGAAGATCATGCGCACGATCATCAGTGCGGCGGTGATGACGAAGCCGACGCTGGTGGCCCCGATGCGCCAGAAGTCGGGTGGCGCGTGGCCCTTGGCGTAGCCGGTCAGCGCCTCGTACTGCTGGTTGGCGATGGCGTAGCCCCAGCCGCCCAGGGAGGAGAGCCCGCCCGAGCCATACATGTAGTATGCGCGCAGGTGCAGCCAGATCGAGACGTAGAAGCCCACGACCAGGGCGACGATGAGCAGCCAGGACATCGACTTCTGCGAGATCCTGGTCTCCCGCGCGATGCGGAAGCTCTCCGTCTGGTAGCCGATCAGGGACGGGTAGTAGCCGCGCGAGAGGAAGACCAGGGTGGTGAAGATCGTCAGGCTGCCGAACCCCCCGTATTTCTCCAGCGGCGCCGTGCCGAGGGTATACTTGATGGCCTTGTAGTGCTGGAAGTAAGGGAACATCCAGATCAGCGGTATGCCCACCTCGGCTCGGACGCGGGCGTACACCAGCGCCACGCCAAGCAGCAGCGCGAAGTACAGCAGCGCGAGCCACAGCGCCATGCCGGCGCTGCTCACCCACGCCAGCACCACCACCAGGCCGATAACGAAGACGGCGACCGCGGTGCGGTAGCCCATCGGCTCGTCGTCATCGCGCACGGCCGGGTCACCGCGCACGGCCTTGCGGAAGACATCGCGAAGGTGTCCGCGGGCGATCCAGAGCAGGAAGATGGCCATGGCGATGTAGGCGCCCAGCCCCTGCTCCTGCACGAACGGGAAGCCGGCGATGTCCAGCCCGCCGGCGGCCGCCGCGACCGCCGAGAGCCGCATGAAGAGGTAGAAGACCCAGATGCTCAGCGCCACCTCGGTGCTGACCAGGTAGCCGAAGCCGACCATCTCCGGGCGGTAGTGAAGCGCAACAGGCCGGATGGCGCTCCACGGGCGCTCGGTGAACAGGCCACCGATGTCGTAGGACTTGCCCAGGGCGGTGAAGCCCGGGTTGAAGGCGTTGATCATGTTGCCGATGTTGTAGATCGCGGCGATGGCGAAGCCGGTCCACATGATGGGGTTGCGGAAGAAGTCGGAGACCAGGGCCGGCGTGTTCAGCCCCTCGGTGACTTCCACGGGAAGGTGCAGCAGCGGGTAGGTCAGCTTCTCCTTCTCGGACCACTGGCGCCGCAGGATGACCATCATCGCCATCATGGTGAGCCACAGGGCGAGGAAGAAGACGCCCCAGGCCGCCAGCGGCACCAGCCACGGCTTCCAGGGGATAGCGCCGCGTTCCGAGGCCTCGTAGAGCAGGCGGATGGTCTCCGAGTCGTGCGGGACCATCCACTCGGGGATCTGCTCCTGCACCCGCGCGAACTCGTTCTCGGGGGTGTCGAAGTAGAACGGGACGGGGATGGTGTTGATGAAGAAGCGCGCGATGCCGCAGCCCGCCATTGAGGTGGCAACGGTCAGGAAGACGTAGACCATCAGCACCTCGCGGCGGTCCAGGGCGAGCCGGGTGCTGATGCGGCGAACAAAGGGGTTGAGCACGGTTAGCAGGATGAGCACCGCGACCGCGGGCACAGCGGGGACGGCCTCGGTCACCTGGCAGAAGCGGGCGACGACCTCGGACCAGGAGATCCAGTAGCTGGCGAGGATACAGAAGGCGATGGAGAGGAGCACGGCACGCCAGGTGAGGCCGATCATGGCGGGCTGCTGATCGGCGCGCTGCTGCTGCAGGGTCTCAGGTTCCGCTGCCATGTTCAGGGCTCCCGTGGGGGCCGGCCCGATTGCCGGCGCATGGCACGACGGTGGAGGGTATTCGCGCAGCGGCCGGGCCAGACCTCCGGCATCGAGGGGTGGGAAGCCCGAATAGGGAGCCGGCCGCGCCGAGGCTCCGTGGTCGCCGCTCGCCGCCACTCAGCCCTCACTTGCCACCTGGACCGAGGCGATGCGGATGCTGGGCATGATGAACCCGGGCTCCTCGCGGTAGTCGCTGGAGAGCGCATCGATGCCTATGAGCAGCTCGTCGGCGGTGCTGCCGACGAGCGTCGTAGAGAGCGGCGCGGCGAACTCGCCGCGCTCGATCTTGAACCCGAAGTCGGCGGTGGTGGAGACCTCACCGGTCACGGAGTCCGGTGAGATGCTCGCGTAGGCGATGTAGAGGCCCTCATCGAGGTCGGCGATCAGCTCCGCCTCGGTCCGGTCGCCGGGCTGGACCTGGAGGTTGCCGGCGCCGATGCCCACGGTGGAGCCGTAGCCGCCGCGGGAGGCGTGGCCGGTGGGCTCCACGCCCGCCTTGAACGCGGTGTAGGAGTTGTGCAGGTAGGTGGTGAGCACTCCGGCGTCGATGAGCGTCCGGGCGCGGGTGACCACGCCCTCGCCGTCGCAGGGCGTCGAGCGCAGCCCGGCCGGCACGTGCGGCTCCTCGCGGACCGTCAACGCCCCCGATGCGATGGCCTCGCCCTCCCTGCCGGCCAGGTAGGAGCGGTTGCGCTGCACGCTCTCGGCGTCCGCCGCCCCGATGACGGAGCCCACGAGCGCCATCGCGGCCAGCGGGCCGAGGATGATGGGGAGCCGGGCCGTCTCGATGGGCCGGCTGCCGAGCTGGCGCAGGGCCTCTTCGGCGGCCTTCTGCGCCACGCCCTCGGGCTCGAGGTCCGACAGCCGTCGGGCCTGGTCGTGCTCGTAGTAGCTGCCGACGTCGCCGTCGCGGTTGATGATGACGAAGTAGCCCAGGCCCGCCGATGAGCCGCGCCGCGTGACCGCCACGCCGGTGGAGCTGGCCAGCGCCGTGTCGCCCCAGCTCGCGCCGGCTCCGCCCTGCACGATGGCGTCGCCGGCCACCGAGCGGGCCTCCTCGATCCCCTGCGCGCACCACTCCACGAAGGCGCTCGCGCCCAGGCCGGCGAGGGTCTCGTCGAACAGCTCGGGGACCTCCTCGAACTCGGCCGGCTCGGGAAGGGCCACGAACTCCGGATCGGGATGGGCGGCCCTGGCCATGGCGACGGCGTTGCGGGCGCACTCCCGCGCGCTCTCGGCCGTGAGCGTCTGCACGCTCGCGAAGCCCTGTCCGCCGCCTACGTAGGCGCGCACGGACAGGCCCTGGTCGCGGATGGTCGCGCAGTTGCTGATGCTGCTCCGCTCGACGTCCACCGAGACCTCGGTGGTGTCGGAGCAGAACGCATCGCACCAGTCGGCGCCGGCCGCGGAAGCGGCCTCGACGGCCGCCTGTGCCAGATCAAGCAGCTCGCTCATGGCTCGGTCCTCCCAATGTCCTGCTGGCCGCCGACCACGACGTCGCGGATGCGCAGGTAGGGGCCGCCGGCGTCCACGGGCATCGCCTGGCCGTTCTTGCCGCACATCCCGCCGAGGTCGAACGAAAGCTCGTCGCCCACGGCGTCCACGCGCGAGAGCATCTCCAGCGTCAGGCCGGCGAAGGAGGCGTTACGGTAGTGCCGCCCGAGCTCGCCGCCCTCGATGGCCCAGGCGTTCTCGACGTTGCACGTGAACTGCCCGCGCGCGGTGAAGACGTAGCCCCAGTAGCCGCCCTTGAGGAGCAGGCCACGCTCGGTGTCGGCGATGATCTCCTCGAGCGTGCTGTCGCCGGCCTCGATGAAGGTATTGCTCATGCGCACGATTGGCTCGTACTGATGGCCCTGGGCCCGGGCGCTGCCGTTGGGCTCGACCCCCATGCGGGCGGCGGTCTCCAGGCTGTGCAGATAGCCCAGCAACACGCCTTCGCGCACGATCTCGTGCCTGCGCGCCGGCACTCCCTCGTGGTCGTAGCGGAACGAGCCGTTGAGGTCCCTAAGCGTCGGGTCATCGGCGATGCTGACCAGCTCGGAGCAGACCTGCTGGCCTTCCCTGCCTGCGAGGATGGACTCGCCGGCCCAGACGGCGTCTGCCTCGGCGTTGTGCCCGAATGCCTCGTGCGCCAGCAAGCCGCAGACTCGCGGGTCGATGATGACATCGAACTTGCCCGCAGGGGCCGGCTCGGCATCCAGCAGGGACAGCGCCCGGTCGGCGACGTCCCCGGCCCACTGCGCCGGCTCCAGGCTCTGGACGACCTCGTAGCCGCCCGGCCGCGCCTCGCTCTCGGAGGCCATCTGGCGCGTCTCGGCGCTCCGGGCGGTCGCCGCCAGGCGCAGCGAGCAGCGCACAGCCTGCTGCTCGACCCAGGTGCCGAAGGTGTTGGCGATGATCAGCGTCCCGGCGGTGTCGCTGTAGCTCGCGCGCGTGTTCACGACGCGCTCGTCACGCTCGCGCGCCACCCGCTCGATCTCGAACACACGCTGCACGCGCTCGGCCAGCGGCACATCGCGCGGGTCGATCTGCGCCTCAGCCTCGATCGCGGCCTCGACGGGCTCCACCTCGGCGACCATGCCGGGCTCGCTAACATGACCGGCCGCGGCCCTCGCCATCGCCACGGCGTCGTCAAGGCAGCGGCGCAACTCGTCGCGCGTCACGACGTTGGTGGGCGCGAAGCCCCAGGCCCCGTCCATCAGCACCCGCAGCCCCGCCCCCGACCGCGACGCCGAGGCGATCTTGTCCGCCTGGCCGTCCTCCACCGAGATCGCTGTGCCCTCCGTGTCATTCACCCGGATGTCGGCGAAGGTCGCGCCCCGTGCCCGGGCCTCACCCAGTATCTCTTCGATCAGCTCACGCATCGCAGTCTCCCCGGCTGGAACTGATTGCGGCCGCCCGCGGCGGGCCAGGCCGGCGCTGTCACGGGCCCTCGGCCCGATTCCCCGGCCATCCCCGTCACCCCCGCGCTCGTCGCGCAAGGGAATAGACTCGGTACCAGAAGGGGGAGTAGACCAGGTCGTACTCCCCGATGTATTCCATGTACTGTGCCGCGAAGCCTCTCTTGAAGCGGTTCAGCCCCGCCAGCTTGCCGAGCGGCTCGCCGTCCACCTCTCTGCTGACGCCCCGGAAGTCGTAGGTCGTGCAGCCCTGCTCGCGGGCCCACTGCATCGCCGTCCACTGCAGCAGGTGGTTGGGCATGTACTTGTGGTAGGCCGAGTCCGAAGCGCCGTAGACGTAGACCGCCTCGTCGCCCATGCGCAGGAGGACGCTGCCGGCGATGATCTCTCCCTCCAACTCGGCGACGAACAGCCTCGCCATCCCGGCCGGGACCAGCAGGTCGTAGAGGCGCTCGAAGTAGTCGAAGGTCCGAACGCCGAACTCATCGCGCTCGGCGGTGCCCTCGAGCAGCTCGTAGAAGCGGGGCAGGTCGTCGCGCGTGCCCTCACGCACGCTTACGCCCCGCCGGCCCGCCAGCCTGATGTTGTAGCGCCACTTCTTGTGGAAGCTCGCCATGAGGTCGTCCGGCTCGGGGCTGAGATCCACCTTCATCACGTAGCGCGGCTGGGTGCCGCCCAGGTCGGGATCATCGTCGCCCGCGAAGCGGAAGCCCAGCTCCTGCAACGCCCGCACCACGTCGGTGCGCTCCGAGCGCACGGCGGGGTCGATCTTGAGCGCGAGGGCACCGCGCTCGCGGCCCAACTCGCGCGCGGCCTGGACCAGGCTGGACAGGAGCCCGGCGTCCGACCAGTCCAGGACGGGGCCGCGCGGGGCGTAGTGCAGCGGGCGGCCGACGACCGGGAGCGCGCGTTCGAGGATCAGAGCGCCGGCGGCGATCCGCCCGCCCTCCTCCAGCGCCAGGTGCAGGGCAGTCCAGCCGGTGGACGACTTCAACTCACCCCACTCCCAGCTTTGCATCGCGCTCGGGTGCTGCGATGCGTGCACGAAGTCATTCCACTCGTCGCGGCGGGATTCGTCGAGCAGCATGTAGTCGCCTCGGCCTCTCTGTCCGGTGTGGTGCGCGTGGGGTGGGGCGTCAGTCGCCGGCGGCGCGCACGGCGGCCCTCTCGGCCTCGCGCATCAGCTCCTGCAGCTTCTCGGGCTCGCCGTCCCCGTACTTGGCCAGGGCGGCCTCCATGACCACCTGGGCCACCGGCGCGGCGGCGGAGCTGCCGTGACCGCCCTCGGTCACGAGAACCGAGCACGCGAAGCGCGGCTCGTCGTAGGGGCCGTAGCACACGAACCAGGCGTGGGGCTTCCTGTCGAGATAGACCTGTGCCGATCCGGTCTTGCCCGCGATGGGTAGCCCGGAGGCCGCCAGGTTGTGCGCCGTGCCCTTCTCGTCGACGATCGCCCTGCGCATCCCCTGCTGCACGATCTTCAGGTTCGCAGGGTCAAGCGGCACCCGGCGCACCACCTCAGCCTGAAACAGGGTCGGCCCCCGGCCGAGGTATTCAGGCCAGTCGATCTTGCGCACCAGGTGGGGCGAGAGCACGACGCCGCCGTTGGCGAGTGCGGCCGTCATCACCGCCATCTGAAGGGGGGTAACCTTCAGGAAGCTCTGCCCGATGGCAAGCTGCAGGGTGTCGCCGGTATACCAGTCCTCGTCGCGGTTCTCGGCCTTCCACTCCCTGTCGGGTACCAGGCCGCCCACCTCGGCGGGCAGCCCGCAGGCCGTTGTCTCGCCAAGCCCGAACAGCCGCGCGTACTTGGCGATGGCGTCGGAGGTGGTGCCGGCCTTGCGCACCACCTCATAGAAGTACACGTCGCACGACTGGGCGATGGCCTCCCACAGGTTCACCCAACCGTGCCCGCTCCTGACCCAGCACCGGAAGGGCTGATGGTCCGCGCCCTCATGGATGATGCCCTTGCACTCGAAGTAGGTGTCGGGCGCCAGGTCGGTGGTCTGAAGGGCGGCGATGGTCGTGATGGTCTTGAAGACCGACCCCGGCGGGTAGGTGCCGGAGATCGCCTTGTTGGAGAAGGGGTGGCGCTCATCCTCGGCCAGCCTGCGGTACTCATCGCCGGTGAAGCCGCGCACCCACCTGTTGGGATCGATGCTGGGCTTGGAGGCCATGACGTAGACCTCGCCGGTGTTGACGTCCATGAGCACGACGGCTCCGGTCAGCCTGTCGCCAACGGCCCTGTCGAGCGCCTTCTCCGCAACACGCTGCAGCTCCAGGTCGATCGTGAGGTAGACCCCGGCCCCATGCTGGGGCAGGCGCTCCTCACGTATGAGCCGGAGCGGGCGGTTGAGGACATCGACCTCCCACACGCGCATGCCGCGGCGGCCCTGCAGCAGAGGCGTCGGCGGATCGGTCGTCTCGTCCAGCTCGCAGGCGGCCTCGATCCCGCTCTGGCCGAAGATCGAGTTGGGGCCATAGACGGGATCGTCCTGCCACGGCTCGACGCCCAGCCCCTCGGACTGCTCCCCGCCGGGATACGTCAGCCCGCGCCACTGCTCGTACTGCTCACTAGTGATGGCACGCGCGTACCCAAGCACGTGCGAGGCGAGGTCACCGTAGGGGTAGCGGCGGCTGAACTGCTCGCTGATCTTCACCCCCGGCAGGTCAAGGCCATGCTCCTCAATCTGCGCCACGTGTTCGAGGGTCAGGTCATCGGCGAAGTCGCCGAGCAGCATCGGAGTGACGTTGACCCGCGCGCAGATTTCCTCCATGGCCTCGCGGAGCTGTGCGGTGCTCACGTCGCGGTCCCGGAGAATGCTGGCGAGGCGCCGGACGATCTTCTCCCGCTCCTCGTCGTCCTCGGGCAGCTCGGACGGGGTGATCATGATCCCCCAGTTGGGCCGGTTCTCCGCCAGGACCCGGCCCTCGCGGTCGTAGATGAGGCCGCGGGGCGGCGGGGTGCTGACGATAGAGATGCGGTTCTGCAGGGCCTTGCCGGTGTAGTCCACCCAGCGAGTGAGCTGAAGCACCCACAGGCGGCCGGTAAGGGTCACCAGCAGGGCCCCGATGAAGAGCCCGAGGATCTTCAGTCGCAGGTCGAATCCGGTCACTGCGTCCCCATCCCGATGCTGAGGTGGAACGGTGCTGGCGCGTTATCCGCCGGTTTCGGGCGCTCCGCCGCCGGCGGCCGGGGACGGCTCGGGGTTGCCCTCGGCGGGCGCGGGCGCCGGTGCGGGCTCCTCAGGGCCGGGCGCGGGCTCCGGCTCGGGTCCCGGGACAGGTTCAGGCGCAGGTTCGGGTTCGGGCTGGGGCCGCGGCGTGGGCGCGGGGGCGGGAGGGCCGTGCAGGCTGCACGTTCCGCTGGGGGCACTCCCCGCCGGGAAGGTCCTCTCCACGGTGTCCGGGCAGTAGGGCCCGGCAGGCTGTCACGACTGCCTGCAGATGGTAACCGTCACGGTGCCGCCGTCGGAAGACGGCCGGACGCTCTGGCCCCCAGCGCCGCCGTCCGCGGAGGCGCGCTGCGCCGGCCGGTGGATGCGGCATGGACCCGGCGCGCTCTCGCCCGGCGACAGCACCCGCTCGACGGTGTCGGGACAGTAGGGTGTTGCCAGACCGCCCGACACGGTACAGACGGTGATCCGGCGCGAAGTCGTGGCCGGGCTCTCCTCGGTCTCCTCGTCCTCTTCGTCCTCTTCGTCCTCGTCGCCGCGCTCACCGCCGCGCGTCGCCGTGACGCCCGTGCCTTCAGGGTACTTCCCATCGCAGCCGAGGATGTCCACGGCCCGGCGGATGAACTCGCGCCACACCGGCGCCGCGAAGCCACCACCGGAGGCCCCGTACATGGGCCTGTTGTCGTCATTGCCCACCCAGACCGCGCACGACAGGTCGGGCGTGAAGCCCACCCACCAGGCATCGCGGTGGTCCTGGGTCGTGCCCGTCTTGCCGCAGCAGGCCATGCCGCTGATGCTGGCTCTGCGCCCGGTGCCGCTGGTCACGACGTAGCGGAGGCACTCGATCATGCTGATGGCGGCGGGCTTGGAGATGACGGGCACGCGCTCGGGGGCCCGGTACTCGATCAGTTCGCCGGTGTAGTCCCTGATGGTGTGGTAGAGCCGCATGGTCGGGCGGTATCCACCGCTGGCGAAGGTCGCGTAGCCGAGCGCGTGCTCCAGCGGTGAGATCTCCGAGACCCCCAGCGCCAGCGACGGGTAGGGGGCCAGGCGCTCCTTGGGGATGTTGAGGATCCTCGAGGCCTGGCGCCGCGTCCTCTCGATACCGACGGCTCGTATGAGCCGCACCGCGACCAGGTTCACGGATAACCCCAGCGCCTGCTTGAGCGAGTAGTTGCCGCCCTGCCGTGGCGAGTAGTTCACCGGCGTCCAGGTCCCGATACGGATGGGGTCGCCGCTGAAGACCGATTGGGGGCTGTAGCCGGACTCGAACGCGGTGGCGAAGAGGTAGGGCTTGAAGGACGAGCCCGGCTGGCGGCCGTACTGCGGCGGGCCCGGGTGCGCCCGGTTGTACTGGGTCCTCTTCCACTCCCCCACGCCACCGACCATGGCCAGCACATCGCCGGTGTGCACGTCCACGCATGCCAGCGCGCCCTGCCCTACCGGCGCGGCGCTGATCTGGCCGCGCCGCCGCAGGGTCTCGACGCGCTCGGTCAGCAGCTCCTCGGCGATCTTCTGGAGCTGCAGATCGATGGTCGTGTAGATGCGCAGTCCGCCCTTGTATACCGCGTCGGCGCCGTAGCGCGGATCATTGCACAGCTCCCGCAGGACGAGGTTCGTGAAGTAGTGGGCGCGGAAGACGGCCACCCCCTCCTCGCGCAAGGGCGCAAGGCGGCTCTGAATCTGCTCCCGGTCGGTCTCGGCCGCCTGCTCGGGGGTGATGAAGCCCATCTCGACCATCTTCTGCAGCACGACCCGGCGCCGCGCCTTGCAGCGGTCGGGGTTCACGTACGGTGAGTAATGCCTCGGGCGGCGGGGGAGGCCCGCCAGCAGGGCCGCCTCGCCGAGCGTCAGCTTCGAGACGTCCTTGTTGAAGAAGGTCTTCGCGGCCGACTGCACGCCGTAGGCGCCGTGGCCGTAGTAGACCTCATTGAGGTACATCTCCAGCAGCTCTTCCTTGGAGAACTTCTCCTCGAACTGCAGCGCCAGCAGGACCTCCTTGAGCTTGCGGTCCATCGTCCGCTCCTGCGAGAGCCAGACGTTCTTGACGAGCTGCTGGGTGATGGTCGAGCCGCCCTGCTCGATGCGTCCGCTGCGGAGGTTGGCGACCGCGGCCCGCACGATGCCCTTGGGGTCGATCCCGCGGTGCTCATAGAAACGCTCGTCCTCGATGGCGATGGTGGCCTGCCGCAGGTGCAGGGGAACCCGCGACAGCTCCACCGGCGTGCGGTCCTCCTTCGCGACGCGGGCCAGCAGCGTGTGGCTGACCGAGCCGTCCTTGTGATGCTCGGTCGAGTATATCTCGGTCGTCCCCAATGGGCGGTACCTGGTCAGGTCCATGTCGGCGGGGAGCATGGCCTGCACGCTCCGGAAGCCGCCGTACACGAACCCCGCTACTCCGAACGACCCCATGATGATCAGGGCGTTGAGGACGCGAAATGCCCTCAGTATCCAGCTCCGTGTGCCGCTCATCGTGTCACTCCACATCCCCCTGCTCAGCGGGGAACCGCCAGGCCGCCGCTCCAACCCCGCCCAAGGCCGGCCGTCTGGCGTACTGACGCGCCGGGACGGGCTCAGGTTCCAGTGTCTTCTCGGTTCTCGGCGCGCGCCTCCATGAGCATCCGGGCGTGCCGCTCGCACAGCCCCGCTGCATCGTCCAGGTGCGCCCGGGCCAGCTCATCGTGGGTCGCGGCCGAATGCAGCGGGCAGGTCGGGTCGCCACAGCCCTCCTCGTCGAAGAGCCGCTTGAAGAGCGCCTGCAGCGCGTAGCCGGCGGCCACCTCCGTGGTCCTCGGGTCACCGTGGCTGAGCGCGTCGGCGGCGAAGCGCTCGTCAAGCTCCTCGGCGGCCTCGTCCATGCCGAAGGTCAGCAGTTGCGCGCGGCGGAAGGTGTACTCCCGCGGCAGCGCCGGCACCTCGACGAAGCCGGTGGTCGAGATGATGGTGGGCCGGCCGTGCTGGATGATCTGCAGCGTGAGGCTGCTCTCCCCCGGCGCCCAGTGCCCGATGCACTGCGTGATGTAGACCAGGTGCAGGTGCGTCTCCCCGCCCTCCTGCTCCGGCACCAGGACGCGCATCACATCCTGCAGCGGCTCGGCCAGGTAGACGATGCCAAGGTCGCGCTCTTCCGGGGGCATGGGACGCATGTCCTCCCGGCGGTCCGGTGCGACCAGGTTGTGGACCTCCCGCTCTTCCAGCCGCGCCGCGATCTCCTCGGTCAGCACGTCCACCTGCGGCAGGTCGAACTGCCCAATGTGGTAGGTGAAGAAGTCGGTGCGCGTCTGGACTCTGGTCTCGGGCAGCAGCTCGGACAGGCGCTGGGCCACGACGCCTATGTTCAGCCCGATGGCGTCGGGCGCATCGTAGATGTAGACAGCGTCAAGCACGGCGTCCCTCTTGTTGCCCTCGCAGCGGCGGTGGTCACCGGGCCGTCGCCCACCGCTGGCCACCTGCGCCTGCTGAGGCGGCTCCGTCGATATCTCCCGAATGAGCCGGTCGGGCCGGGGTGTCGTCACGGCCGGCGCCGGCACCAACTCTGCTGAATCATACTGCTTTCGCCCGCTCAGGACAAGTGCCTCAGTACCCCGTCACAGCATGCAGGTCCGTGTGCCCGTGCCCCGGGGGCGTCGTCATCGCTATCGAGGAACAGCTCGGCGCGGCTGAAGGTATGCTGCCCCAAAGGACAGACGGACCGCCCGGGCCGGAGCCTGCACCGCAGCGCGGGCTCTGTTGACGCTCTGCGGCCGCTATGCTATATTGGGCCCGGTTCCCCGAGTCCCCTCGACGCGAGCACACAGACCGCCAAGAACGCCAGGCAGGTTCGATGGGCGGCGGATTTGTCGAACAGCTCACGGCCACCCTCTTCAGCATTGGCTGGCGTGATGTGCTGGACATCGCGGTGGTCGCATATATCGTGTACCGCGGTCTGCTCTTGCTGCAGGGCACCCGGGGGAGTTCGGTCATTCGCGGACTGCTCGTGGTGCTTCTGCTCCTCTGGCTCAGCTCGGGGCTGCCGACGCTGAACTGGATGCTGGCGCAGCTCGTCCTGCCGGGCGTCATCGCGCTGGTAGTGATCTTCCAGCCGGAGCTGCGCACGGCCCTCGAGCGGCTGGGGCGCGCGGGCATGCTGGGAGTGAGCTTCAGCCGCGTGGAGGCGGACACGACTCAGCGCGTCATCAACGAGATCGTGGATGCCACGGAGGAGATGTCCGGGCGCCGCATTGGTGCGCTGGTGGTGTTGCAGCGCGAGAGCGGACTGATGGACATAACGCGAACCGGGAAGACGCTGAACGCGCGCGTGTCGGTGGACGCGCTGGTCACCATCTTCTACCCCAACACGCCGCTTCACGACGGCGCCGTGGTGATCCGCGACGACGTCATCGTGGCGGCCGGCTGCGTGCTGCCGCACTCCGAACAGCCCGGCCTGTCCGTCGCGACCGGCATGCGCCACCGCGCGGCGCTGGGCCTGTCCGAGCGCACCGACGCCGTGGCTGTCGTCGTCTCAGAGGAGACGGGAGCCGTCTCCCTGGCCGTGGACGGCAACCTCAGCCCGGACCTGGAGCGGACCGAACTCGCCGAGCGGCTGAACCGGCTATTTGAGGCCCCAGAGGAGCTCAACCGGCTCGTCTTCTGGCGCCGGTAGCGAGCGCGGTGAAGAGACACTCGACTCGCATACTGCAGCGCACAAGGTAGAGGGCGGCATGCTCGACGTCATCCTCGAGAACTGGCCGCTGAAGCTGCTGTCGCTGTTCGTCGCGCTGCTGCTGTGGTTCCACGTGCTGCGCAACGAGAACCCGCAGCAGACGCAGCAGCTGGCGGACGTGCCGGTGATCTGCGTCAACAAGCCGGATGATCTGGCCGCGATCAGTTGCCGCCCCCAGTCGGTCGAGCTGCACGTGCGCGGGCGCGAAAAGGCCCTTCAGCATGCGTCGCTGGACGCCATCCGGATGGAGGCGGACCTGAGCAGGGCCAAGGTCGGCGAGAACAAGGTGCCTCTGCGGGTGGCTCGCGTTCCTCCCGGGATCCAGGTGCTGCCCCAGTACCCATCGCGCGCGACCGTGCACCTGGACAAGATCATCAAGCGGCAGCGTGCCGTGCAGTACATCCGGCGCGGTGAGCCGGCCAGCGGTTTCATCATTGCCGAGATCAAGGTGGAGCCGGAAGAGGTCACGGTGGTCGGCGCCACGAGCTTCGTGCGGCAGGTGGCGCGCGTAGTGGTCGTGGTGGACGCGTCAGGGCTCAACAGCACCGTGCAGTTCGACGCCGACATCGAGGCGCGCAACAACCGCGATGTGGTCGTCTCGGGGGTCAGCTTCAATCCGCCCCGGGTGACGGTGAGCGTCAGCGTGCAGCAGGTCAACGTGAAGACCGTGCCGGTGCGGCCGGTCCTGGGCAGCCCGCCCGCGGGCTACCGGGTCGCGGGGGTGCGCACCAAGCCGGTGACCGTGACGGTGACGGGCGAGGAGACGCTGGGCCGCGTTGAGTCGGTGCCCACCGTGCGCATCGACATCTCCGGGCTGCGCGGCAGCAAGAGCTATACGGTGCCGCTGAACGTCCCGTCGGCGCTGTCGGTGCTGGGGGCCGCTTCCGTCGAGGTGACGGTCACGACGCAGCGCATTGGCCGAGCCGCCTCCGAGGGCGGCGAGCAGCCGGAGGAGCCGGAGGCCGGATCCCCTGAAGCCGCCGGCCTCGATGGGGAGGAAAGCGGGGGCGAGCCGGAGAATGGTGAAGCTGAGCCGGTCGAGCAGGAGCAGCCCGCGGACAGCGGGCCCGAAGAGCCCCCCGAGGACAGTTCGGGGGGCCCGTCAACCGAGGGGGAAGACGAGCCAACAACAGCGCCGGAGACCGAGGGCTCCGGCACATAACTTCGCCGGACATCCCGAAAGGAAGGACAGTCCATGTGCGGCATCGTCGGATACATCGGCACGCGACAGGCCACCGAGATCTGTCTGGCCGGTCTCAAGCGACTGGAGTACCGGGGGTACGACTCGGCCGGCATCGCGGTCGTGGAGGATGGCGAGCTTGAGGTCGTGAAGGTCGTGGGGAAGCTCGCGGCGCTGAGCCAGGCGCTGGACGAGACGCCCCTGGACGGCAGCCTGGGCATCGGCCACACCCGCTGGGCGACGCACGGGAAGCCGTCGGAGACCAATTCCCACCCGCACGTCTCCAATGACGGGCGGATCGCGCTGGTGCATAACGGCATCATCGAGAACTATGCGGAGCTGCGCGACCAACTGGAGGACCAGGGCTACGAGTTCGTCTCCGAGACCGACACCGAGGTGATCGTCCACCTCGTTGACAAGTACTATGACGGCGACCTGGCCGCGGCCTTCCGCCGCGCTGCCGAGGAGCTCGAAGGCGCCTTTGCCGTCGGCATCATCTGCGCCGACCACCCCGATCAAATGATCGCCGCGCGCCGCTTCTCTCCCCTCGTCGTGGGCATCGGCGAGGGGGAGAACTTCATCGCCTCCGACATGGGAGCCGTGCGGGAGTGGACGGACCGCGTCTACGTCATCGACGACGACGAGATGGCCGTCATCAGCCGCGATGACATCGAGCTTACCGACCTGAAGGGCGAGCCCGTCGATCGCGAGCCCTACGTCATCCCCTGGCCCGCCGACGCAGCCCAGAAGGGCGGTCACAAGCACTTCATGCACAAGGAGATCCACGAGCAGCCGCGCGCCATGCGCGAGTGCCTGCTCGGCCGCCTGACCGACCCCGAAAGAGCCATCACTCTCGAGGGCCTGAACATGACCGACGAGGAGATCAGGGGGCTGCGCAAGGTCGTCTTCACCGCCTGCGGCACCGCCTACCACGCCGGCCTGGTGGGCCGGTTCCTGATGGAGAAGCTGGCGCGCATCCCGGCCGAGTGCGACCTGGCCGCGGAGCTGCGGGCCCGCGACCCGGTCGTCCTCGACCACACGCTTGCCATCATCGTCAGCCAGTCGGGCGAGACCGCGGACACGCTGGTGGCACTGCGCGAGCTCAAGGAGAAGGGCGCAAAGGTCGTCTCCGTCGTCAACGTGGTGGACAGCTCCATCGCGCGCGAGTCCGACGGTGTCGTCTACATCCAGGCCGGGCCGGAGATCGGCGTGGCCTCCACCAAGGCCTACACGCTGCAGATCCTGACCATCGCGCTGATCGCCGCGCACTTCGCCGACGTGCGCGGAGGCACCGGTGAGCACGAGCTGATCGAGCTGCGCCGCGCCATGCTCTCGCTGCCGGAGCAGGCCCACGAACTCATCGAGCGCGAGGACAGCGTCAAGAGCGTCGCCGCCAAGTACTACCGCTGCCCCAACTCGCTCTTCCTCGGCCGCGGCGTCAACCTGCCCTCGGCCCTGGAGGGCGCGCTCAAGCTTAAAGAGATCTCCTACATCCACGCCGAGGGCTACTCCGCGGGCGAGATGAAGCACGGCCCCATCGCGCTGGTCGAGCCCAGCCTCTTCACCGTCGCGATCGCCGTGAAGGGCGATGTCTACGACAAGATGATCGGCAACATCCAGGAGATCAAGGCCCGCTCCGGTCCGGTCATCGGCGTTGCCTTCGACGGCGACACGGAGATCCCGCGGCAGGCGGACGACGTACTGTGGGTGCCGGAGTGCCCGGAGCTGCTCACGCCCATCACGGTCGCCATCCCGCTGCAGCTTCTGGCCTACCACATCGCCGACATGATGGACCGGGAGATCGACCAGCCGCGCAACCTGGCGAAGACCGTCACCGTGGAGTAACGCGCCTAATGGGCGCATGCAGTGGCGGCACCCCGGCGGGTGCCGCCAAGGTCGCTTCGCACGAGCCGTATCGGCGCGCACCACAACCCGGGGAAGGTTGGCGGAAGTACCATGAGCTGGCCCGGCCGGAGGCTGCTGATCAACTTCGTCACGCACCTGGACACGCCAGGGCGAGCACCGCTGAGGCCTGAGGGCGCCGACCAGGGCTTCCAGCCTCCGACCGACATCTACGAGACGTCCGACACCATCGTCGTGCGCGTCGAGTTGGCCGGCATGCGTCCCGAGCAGATCACCATCTCGCTCGACGAGGGCTCCGGCCGGCTGACCATATCCGGGAGGCGGGACGACCCGGCGCTCGATGAGCCCCGCCGCTACTTCAACGTGGAGATCGAGTGCGGCAAGTTCATGCGTATCGTCCAGCTTCCGCGCCCGGTGAGCCTCAAGGGGGCCGACGCCTCGTACGACCAGGGTTTTCTGGTCGTGCGCCTCCCTATCCGGTCCCAGGCCAGCGGTGAGCCGCGGCGGGTACCCATCAGATAGCACCTCGCACCTGACACGACGCAGCGGGATGTGACCGGGCATCAATGCAGTTGAGCGCGCAGGCAGATGATGACGCCGTAAGCGGGCAGTCGCTGCCCGACGAGTTGCCGGTGGTGCGCCTACTCAACGGCGTGATCTTCCCCGGCATGCTCGCTCCCCTCACCGTCACCAACGTCCTCGACATCGACTGCATCGACGAGGCGCTCAGCCGCGACCGCATGATCGGACTCGTCGCGCAGAGGGACCCGGACACCGAACGCCCCGGGCCCGAGGGGCTCTACGACGTCGGCGTGGTCGCCCTCATCCAGAAGATGATCCAGCTTCCCACCGGCGAGCGACGCCTGCTGGTGAAGGGCCTCTCTCGCGTCCGCCTCGTCGAGTGGACGCAGGAGCAGCCGTTCCTGCGGGCGCGGGTGGAGGACATCGAGGAGCCCCAACCGGACAGCGACACCGTCCGGGCGCGCAGCCAAGCGCTGCTCGACCTGCTCCGCCGGCTCGTGGAGCTGGCTCCGCATCTGCCCGACGAAGTCTACGTCCAGGCGCTCAACATCGAGCACCCCGGCTCGCTCGCGGACATGGTCGCCTCGCTGCTCGACCTGGCGATCTCCGAGCGGCAGCATGTGCTGGAGACGGTTGACCTCGACGATCGGCTCAAGTATGTCACCACACTGACCACACGGGAGCTGGAGCAGTACGAGCTGACGCAGCGGATGCAGCAGGACGCCCGCGAGGAGCTAACCCAGGCCCAGCGGGAGTACTTCCTGCGCCAGCAGCTCAAGGCGATCCAGGAGGAGCTGGGGGAGGCCGAGGAGGAGCGCCCAGACCTGGCCGAGTTGCACGAGCGTCTCGAGGAGGCGCAGATGACCGAGGAGGCGCGCGAGGCGGCCGAGACCGAGCTGGACCGGCTCGAGAAGATGAACCCGGCGGCCGCGGAGTACACCGTCGCGCGCACCTACGTGGAGTGGCTGCTGGACGTGCCGTGGCTGCAGGGCTCGGAGACGAGGATCGACATCGAAGAGGCCCAGGAGGTACTGGACGAGGACCACTACGATCTCGAGGACGTGAAGGACCGCATCGTCGAGTACCTGGCCGTGCGCAAGCTGCGCCCGGAGATCAAGGGGCCGATTCTGTGCTTCGTGGGGCCGCCGGGCGTCGGGAAGACGTCGCTGGGGCAGTCGATCGCCCGCGCGACCGGTCGCGAGTTCCACCGCATCTCCCTCGGCGGCGTGCGAGACGAGGCCGAGATCCGCGGCCACCGCCGTACCTACGTCGGCGCGCTCCCGGGCCGCATCATCCAGGGCCTGCGCCGGGTGGGTGTGAACAACCCCGTCTTCATGCTCGACGAGATCGACAAGCTCGGCCACGACTTCCGCGGCGACCCCTCCTCCGCGCTCCTGGAGGTGCTCGATCCGGCGCAGAATGACACCTTCAGCGATCACTACCTGGAGGTGCCCTACGACCTCTCCAAGGTCATCTTCATCACCACCGCCAACGTGCTGGAGACCATCCCGCCCGCGCTGCTGGACCGCATGGAGGTCATCCGGCTCCCCGGCTATACCCGCAAGGAGAAGGTACAGATCGCCAAGCGCTACCTGGTGCCGCGGCAGCGCGAGGAGCACGGACTGAGCGCCGAGCAGTTCCGCATCTCCGACGCGGCGATCGAGACGATCATCGGTGGGTACACCCGCGAGGCGGGCGTACGCAACCTCGAGCGGCAGCTTGGCGCGCTGGCTCGCAAGATAGCCCGCCGGGTGACGGAGGGCGAGGAGAGCCCACCAAGGGTGAGCAGACGGAACCTCGAGGACCTGCTCGGACCGCGGCTGTACTACTCCGAGGTCGCCGAGCGCACCGGGCAGCCCGGCGTCGTCTGCGGCCTGGCCTGGACGCAGAGCGGAGGCGAGGTGCTGTTCGTCGAGGCCACGGGGATGCCGGGCAAGAACAACCTCATGCTCACCGGCCAGCTCGGCGAGGTCATGAAGGAGTCGGCGCAGGCCGCGCTGAGCTGGGTGCGGACGCACGCCGAGGAGCTGGGCATCGAGCCCGACTTCTACGAGCGCACCGACATGCATCTGCACGTCCCGGCCGGCGCGGTGCCCAAGGACGGCCCGTCCGCAGGCGTGGCGATGGTGACCGCCATCGCCTCGGCCCTGTCGGGGCGGACGGTCAGACCGAATGTGGGCATGACCGGGGAGATCACGCTGAGAGGCAAGGTGCTGCCCATCGGCGGCGTCAAGGAGAAGGTGCTGGCCGCGAAGGCGGCGGGCATCGACACGCTGATCCTGCCCTCCCGCAACCGAGCGCAGGTCGAGGAGATCTCCGAGGAACACACGGAGGGCCTCCACTTCGTCTACGCCGACGAGATCGAGGATGTGCTGAAGGTGGCGCTGGCGGACTAGGGAAGCGGGCTGAGTTCCCGCGATGGGGCCAGCGACAACGCGCAGGCAATGCCGTCGAGAGGCGCCACCGAGCGGAATCTGCATGCTGAGGTGATTCGAACAGAACTGGACAGCACCCGGAACGTCTACTATAATAGGTAGTAGCCAATGACCGCAGCACTGCATCACATGACTGCGCGGGTGCGGAATGCAATGAGCGACACAGGCGGCAGCATACCGAACAATACAGAGCCGGACCTCTCCGTCTTCAAGCTCGACAAGAGCGGACTGGAGCAGGCGCTGGGGACCCTCGAGGCCCAGGTCATGGAGGCCGTGTGGGACGCCCCCGAACCCGTTGCGGTGGAGGACGTTCGTGCCACGCTCGAGGACCAGGGCAAGGAGTCGGCCTACACAACGATCATGACCACGATGAGCCGCCTGCACGACAAGGGCCTGCTTGAGCGCGAGCAGCGCGGGCGCGCGTACTACTACTGGCCTGCGCTCAGCCGCGGCGAGCTGGGCCGCAGCGTTACGCGGCGGGTCATCGACGGGCTGCTGTCCAGCTTCGCCGAGCCGGCCATCTCGTACTTCGTCGAGGCCGTCGGTGACGAGGATCCCGAGCGCCTGGACATGCTCGCTGAGGTTATCGAGGAGCACCGCAGGCGCAGGAGGGGCGCGCCGGAAAGCTGATGGCCGCTCTGCTCACGGGCGCCGGGATCCTGGTGGGGACGGCGGCGGCGGCCAGCCTCTTGCTCGCCCTGCCTGCGGCGGTGCTGGCCGAGACCGCCGGTGAACGCAATGCCGCCGGCCGAGCGCGCGTGTGGCTGGCGGCTCTGGCTGTACCCCCTGCCCTCGGGCTTGGGGCCGCCCTATGGGCCCTGGCGCTGCACGCCCAGGGCACCGTCGCCTCACCCCATCTGGGCGGCCTGCGACCTCATCTGTGCCTGCTGCCCCTGCTGAACGCCCCGTCCGGAGCCTTCGTGCTGCACAGCCTTGCCTGGCTCTCGCTGCTGCTGGTGGTCGCGGCCGTGCTGCGGGCCGTTGCGGGTGCCATCAGCAGCCACCTGCTGCGCCGGATGATGGTCCGCAGCGGAGCGCCCCTCGAGCGCGACGACGGCGGCGTGCTCGTGATTGACGTCGGGCGCCCGGCGTCCTTCACAGCCGGCCTGCTGCGGCCGGTAGCGGTGGTCTCCACCATGGTGCGGGAGGAGTTGGGCGGCGACTCCCTGATGGCGATTGTGGCCCATGAGCGGGCGCACATGCGGCGCAGGGACAACCTGCTGCGCCTGATCGCCGAGGCGTGCTTCGCGCTGCTGGTCTTCGTGCCGACCGCCTGGTACTACCGCCGTCGGCTGCGCGCCGCGCTGGAGGAGGCCGCCGACGACGAGGCGATCGCCGCGGGCGTCCCGCCCGAAAGCCTCGCGCGGGCCCTCAAGCTCGCCGAGGAGTCGGCGGAGCTGAGGCCCCGCGTTCCGTCCCTGGCCTCGCTGCTCATCCCCGAGCCGGCAATACCCGCCCACCGCCGCGCGCGAATCGCCGATCTCTACGACCGGGGCGCAGCCCGGCGGGCCGCGCGCAACCTGCGCACGACCGTCCTGGCGGTCATCGGCCTGCTGCTGCTTGTGGTGCTAGCGCTCGTCGCGCGCCGCGCCGTCGAGGACAGTCTCTACTGCGCCGCCGAGCAGCTTCTCACGGCGGTGAGCTGAGCAGTCAGCCGATCTCGATCTCCGCGCCGCCCCGCTCGCGCGAGTTGCGCGCGGCCTCCACGACCGCGATGACCTCCACCATCTCCTCGCCGCTGATCGGCATCTCGCCGGTCTCGCACATCGTCAGGAACGCCTGCATCATCGGGTGGTAGGTTGCGCGAAGCTGCGCCACGGTGTGCCAGCCCGCCGGGCCGCAGGCGGTGAACTGCTGCCCGCCGGAGATGACCTCGCGCCAGAGCATGTTCAGCACCACCTGGGCTCCGTCGGCCCGACGCAGACGCACAACGTCGCGGTCCTGCGCGCCTACGTTCACCACGGAGACCGTTCCCTGCCCCATGACCCCGTAGACGAACTCGACGGGGTGGATGGCGTAGATGTGGAACTGCCCCTGGCCACTGACCCCAACAAGCAGCTCGATGCCGCCCAGCCCACTGACCGCCTCGCGCATCTCCCGCGCCGCCTCGCACCACCGGAAGCTCGAGGAGGACATCAGCGGCGCGTCGTGCTCCGCGGCCAGACCCACGATCCGCCGCGCATCCTCGGCTGTCTCGGCCAGCGGCTTGTCGATGAAGGTGGGCAGGCCCCGCTCGAGCGCGGGGAGCACGAGCCGGGCCTTCTCGTACTCCCCACTGTCGGCGGCGATGACCGCATCGACGCCCTCCGCCAGCTCCTCGGGTGAATCGCAGACCTCCTCGACGCCGTAGACCTGCGCCATCATCTCCGCGCCGTCGCGGTCCTCATCGTGGATCTTGGTCACTCGGGCACCCTCAAGCCGGGTGTCCGTGGCTCCGTTGGTCGGGTACCCAAGCGCCTCGGCCTTCGCGCGGTCCCAACCGTTGAACATCGAGCAGAAGGCGTTCCCATGGTGGCAGCCCAGCCGGCCCTCGAAGCGGACCGCCGCAGTGATACCGATGCGTATCATGCCGTGATCGTCCTTCCCTGATGAGCGGGCATTGGCCGTCCGGGTGGATCAGGCCGCCTCCTTCCCTCGCCGGCGGCGGAATCCTGCACTGAGCGCGCCTGAATGACCGGGACCTCGGAGGGCCGCGCTCCCGGGCGTCGTCCGCGAGCCGATGCTGGCGAACAGATGCGCAGCACCGGCCGACGGCGACAGGGCCACGCGAACCACGCTTCACGACAGCGACGGGGAGCCCGAGGCCGGAGTGCCTGCGCCCGTCCGTCGCGCGAACCGCGGCAGGCCGGTGTATACCGGCCCGAAACGTTGATGCGCCGTCAGTGAAGGCCCCAGCGTCTGCGCAGCGAATTACCATCACCAGCCACGAGCCTACGGCCTCGCCCGAAGGAGAGCAAGCAGATGAGCGACCTCAGGTCCATCGAAAACGAGTGGCAGAATCCTAGCGCGATCTGGCGCAGCGCCCCATTCTGGTCGTGGAACGCCGAGCTGGAGCCGGAGCGGCTGCAGCGGCAGATCCAGAGCATGCACGACGCCGGCATGGGCGGGGCGTTCATGCACAGCCGCTACGGGCTGAAGACTCCCTACCTGTCCGAGCGCTGGTTCGAGTGCGTCTCGGCCTGCGTGGAGAAGTGCCGCGAGCTTAAGATGCACGCGTACATGTACGACGAGGACCGGTGGCCGTCCGGGCCCGCGGGCGGGCTGGTTACGCGCGAGATGCCCCAGCATCGGCTCAAGTACCTGAGCGCGTACTTCGACGGACCCGACCCGGCGACCGACAAGGTGCACGCGGTCTTCGACGTGCAGCTTCACGAGGACGGCCGCCTGCTTGGGTACGAGAAGATCGGCGGTCCCGGTGAGATCATGACCGCCGAGGAGGCCGAGGTGGAGCACCGGGCGCTCTTCTTCTGCCCGGGGTTCCAGGAGCCAAGCGGCTGGACCAACGACGGCGGCTACCTCGACACGCTGAGCCGGGAGGCGGTGGCCGAGTTCATCCGCGTGACACATGAGGCCTATGCCGAGCGCTACCCGGACGAGATGGGCACCATTATCCCGGCCGTCTTCACCGATGAGCCGAGCTACGGCGCTCAGATCCACAGCGCGCAGCGCGTGCCATGGACCTGCGACCTGGCCGAGCAGTTCGAGCGCCGCCGCGGCTACGATCTGCGCGACTACCTGCCCGAGCTGCTCCTGCCCCCGCCGGAGGGGGACTACTCCCGGGTGCGCCACGACTACTACCGCACGATCATGGAGCTCTTCGTCGAGGCATTCTCACAGCAGATAGGCGAGTGGTGCGGCGAGCACGGCATCGCGCTGACCGGGCACATGCTGGCCGAGGGGACGATCTCCTCGCAGCGGCAGGCGGTGGGCGCGGCCATGCCCCACTACGAGCACATGCAGTGGCCGGGCATCGACATGCTATGCGACCAGGTCAACGAGCTGACCACCGCCAAGCAGGCTACCTCGGTCGCGGCACAGCTCGGCAAGGAGCGGGTGCTGAGCGAGACATACGGCTGCACCGGCTGGGACTGGCCGCTGGAGGGGCACAAGTTCAGCGGCGACTGGCAGTGGGCCTGCGGGGTCAACTTCCGCTGCCCGCACCTGACGCACTACTCGCTGGCCGGCGGCGCCAAGCGTGACTATCCGGCCTCGATCCGCGACCACAGCCCATGGTGGCCCTACTACAAGGCCGTCGAGGACTACTTCGCGCGCCTGAGCGTGATGCTGACTCGGGGCAGTCCGATCCGCGATGTGCTGGTGCTGCACCCCGTGGAGAGCGGCTGGGGCCTGGCGCTGACCGAGGGCGGCCGGCAGACGATCGACCGCCTCGAGCAGGAACTCGAGGCGCTGATCTACGCGCTGAGCTTCGCACACCACGACTGGGATTTCGGCGACGAGTCGCTACTGGCAAAGCACGCCGGCGTGGTGGGGGACCGCCTGCGAGTGGGGCATATGTCGTACCGCCTGGTGGTGGTGCCGCCGTCGTTGACGCTGCGGTCCGAGACGGTCGAACTGCTGGAGCGCTTCGTCGAGGCCGGAGGAGACGTGCTGTTCGCCGGCCAGCCGCCCGACCGCGTGGACGGACGGCCCGACGACCGGCCGGCCCACCTCGCCACCCGCGCCCACATCTGCTGCGACGGCCCTGAGGCCGTGGTCGGGCTCATCGACGGCCTCCTGCCCCGCCAGGTGTCGATTGCAGAGGGCGGCAGGGAGGCCGATTTCGTCTGGGCCATGCTGCGGCAGGTGGACAGGGGGCGCCTGCTGTTCGTGCAGTCCCATGACCGCGAGAACGCGCGAAAGGTGACCATTGGCGTGAACGCCGACGCCCCGGTGATCGAGTGGCAGCCCCGGACCGGCCGCCGGGTGGAGGTGGCCGCGTGGGAAGCCGACGGCTGGCTGCAGTTCGAGGTCGAGCTCGCCCCAACCGGCTCCGCGCTGTTCTCGCTCGGCCTGGAGGTCGAGGGCGCCGAGGAGCGCCGCCCGCTGATGGCCGTAGTCGATCGCAGCGAGATCGGTGGGCCCTTCACCATCGAGCTGACCGAGCCCAACACACTGCCCCTGGACTACTGCCAGTTCCGCGTGGGCGACGAGGACTGGTCGGAGCCGGTCCCGACGCTGAAGGCCGATGAGCTCATCCGCGCGCGCTTCGGCCTCCAAAGGCGCTTCGGCAGCAACCACCAGCCGTGGTATCTCTACGCGACCGGCGTGGTGGACACCGAGCCGCGCGAGCGCTGCCAGATGCGATGGAGCTTCCACGTGACGCAGCTCCCCGCGACCTGCCACCTGGCGCTGGAGAATCCCGACGATTACGCCATTACGGTGAACGGGGCCGATGCCGCTGCGGTCGATGGCTGGTGGGTCGATGAGGACATCAGGACGATCGACATCACAGAGCATCTCCAGCAGGGCGACAACGACGTGCTGCTGACCTTCGACTATCGCCCGGACATGGAGCTGGAGGACATGTACCTGGTGGGCGAGTTCGGCGTGGCGACGGTGGATGGGGTCCCGGCCCCAGGGAACATGACGCTCGTCGCCGCGCCTGAGACCCTCGAGGAGGGCTCGTGGGTCGGACAGGGGCTTGATACGTACGGAGGCGCGGTCCGCTACCTGGTGGAGGTCGAGAGGCCCGCGGAGGGCCGCCGCTGCTCGATCTCGCTGCCGGAGATCGCCTGCACGGCGGCGGTCATCCACGTGGGCGACGAGCAGTTCGTGCTGCCGTGGGCTCCCTTCACGGCGGACGTCACAGATGCGCTGGCGGAGGGGACGAACGAGGTCGCGATCGAGGTGATCGGCGGTCGGCACAACATCTTCGGGCCGCTGCACACGCCCTGGGAGAGCTGGACCGGACCGGGGGAGTTCGACCCCAACAACGACAAGTGGCGCTTCGAGTACTACCTCAACGACCATGGCCTGATGGGGCCGGTGGTGGTGGAGACACTGGAGCGGGCATAGCCGCGCCGGCGCCGGCTACAGGCTGCACGCTGAAAGCTACGGCTACGACTACGACCATGACCGCGGCGGCCACTACGCAGGCCTCTCGCGCGAGAGCGGGAGGCCGCGACCTGTGAGGCGGTAGCATGCGCGCGCGCAGCAGCACCCGACTGGCCGGCGTGGTGACCGCAGTTGTTGCTGCCACGGCGGCGTGGCCGCAGGCGGGCGGCGAGAACGTGACGCTGGCCTTCGACGCGCCGATGGCGGCGGTCATCAACGCCCGCCACTGGGACGAGACCCAACAGCAGTGGATGGACGCGGCGGACGCGGAGCGCCCCCTCTTCTTCGACGCGGTGCACCGCTTCCTGCTCCTGCGCTTCCCCGGCGCGGCCGAGGCGGTCCACGCGAAGCTCGCCGAGGGCCACGAGATTGCGTCGGCCAGGCTCGTGATGCGCTGGACCGACCAGGAGTTCACGCGCGTGAAGGGCTACGTCCACCGCTCGTGGCCGCTCAAGGACAAGGAGCCGCCCGACTGGCACGCGCGGGTCTGGCTGCTGCGCCGCCCCTGGGTGGCCGACGCCGAGATCGGCCCCACGTGGAACAGCTACATCAACGGCCTGGGCTTCTGGCGGGCGGGTGGCGCCCGCGACGCCGACAGCGACCGCTCGGCGGAGCCGCTGGCCGAGGTGCTGCTGTGCGACGATCGGCCCGTCGGTGAGGCGGACCTGACGCGGGCGCTGACCTCCGATGAGTTCGGCGGCGACCTGGGGGAACGGCTCCGGCGGATCGACGAGTGCGGCGTCCTCATCGACAAGCGCGAGCTGTTCAACGATGAGTACGGCGAGTACGGTGCGCCCATGGGCACCGCGCGCATCTGGATCGAAGAGCCGACGCTGGTGGTGGAGCTGCGGCCGGTCGCGGAGGCGCAGGCGGGCGAGCTGCCGCCCGCGGTCGATGCGTGGGCACTGGCCGAGCGCCTGCGGGCGGACGGCCCCGACGGCGCGCCGACCACCACGATTCCCGACGACCTCGCCGGGCGGATCGAGCGCTTCCGCGCGCGCCATCGCGACATGCCGGCGTGGATGCAGCAGCGGGTGGCGGAGATCGCCGGCCTGCAGACGCGCTGGGACGAGAAGGGCCTCCCGCTCTACGCGCGCTTCATGGTCGAGGACCTGGCCGACGAGGAGGCGTACCTGGCGGCAATCGACGGCCTTCTGTCGGTCGATCCGGGCTACTTCATGGGCCACTCGCACGTGGACCCGATCATCAGCCTGCTGGACTGCGGAGAGCTGCTGCCCGACGTCGCTCGCTACCATCTGCGAATGAACACGCAGGCGCGCTGGACGCGGCCGTTTGACCCGGAGGCGCTCAAGACCCGCGTCGGGTACTACGGCGGCATGGCCACGCTCAACCACCAGTGCCAGTTCCGCTCCGAGGCGCTGCTGGCCGGCGAGATCCTCGGCGACGACGACCTGACGGCGATGGCGCGGCGGAATCTGTCGCTGCTCAACCGCCAGATGCTCTTTCTCGGCGGCGTCATCCAGGAGCACGGGGACTCGTTCTACCAGGGCATCTCGCTCGCGACGCTCAAGACCGCCGCCACCTACGTCCGGGACCCGCTCACGCGGCTGAAGGCGCAGTTGGGCATCGAGCGCATGATCTGGGAGCTGAACGCGACCTACCATCCTGGGCTGCGCCGGCACGTCTCGTCGGTGGCGCGGCGCTACCGCACGGAGACGCTGTTGCTCGACCAGGACATCCCGCGGGCGGTGCTGCACACGCTCTCCCGGGAGGGCGCGCTCATCGACATGGGCAGGCAGACCGTGCACGAGCTGCCGGTGATGGGCTTCAACTCGACGCCGCCCCAGCGCGTGGCGAACCTGGCGCCGTGGGGCGAGGAGCACGAGGCGAACGCCATAGACCGCAAGCCGATTCCGTTCCTGTCGGTCGGCGCCGACTACGTGCGCGGTCTCGCGCGCGAGCCGGTCTACTACACCACCTACATGGGCGCGAACTACGCGCTGGGTTGCTGCAGCGTGGATCTGAACGAGGAGTGGCCGAACCAGGCGGCGTGGCGCCGCGCGCCCGAGACGGCCTCCACGCTCGATGACCTCGGCATCATGTTCATCCGCGGGCAGATGAACGGGGCGCAGGCGAACGTGTACTCGCACGAGCCCGAGCAGCGTGTGAAGTCGCCGCCGCTGACCGCGCAGCTCCAGCATGAGAACCGGATGATCTGCGTCATGCGCCCCCCTGAGCAGCGCCACGCGGCACAGTACTGCCCGGAAGGCGTGCGCCACTTCTCCTGCCGCGCCTCAGTCTACGCCTACGGGCCGGAGCCGCAGGAGCGCGTGTTCATCGGCGAGGAGCCGGTGGCGAGCTTCCCGGCGACCGCGGCAATGGGCGACCGCATCGCGCTCAACGAGGGGGCGACCTACGTCGGGCTCGTGCCCATCGGCGCGAGCGACCTGCCGGTGCGGCATGAGGTCGCGATCGACTACGAGCACCCGCGCCTGACCCTCGACGCCTACGCGCTGGACGTTGAGGAGGCGCTCCCGGACGTGGAGCAGACCTGGCAGGCGCTGATGGATGTGACCTGCGGATGGCTGGTCGAGATCGCGGATGCCGCGGACTACGATTCCTTCGCGCAGTTCCGCGCGCACCTGGCGGAGATGCCGATCGAGTTCGCCTGGGACGCCGATGAGCGGACGCTGCGCGTCGCGTGGACGAGCAACGGCGACGCCATGCGCCTGGACTTCCGCACGGCGTTGGAGCGCGAGCGCGACAACCGGCCGTGGCCGATCTCACAGGTCATCACCCACGCGAGCGTCAACGGAGAGCCGCCGTGGCTGCCCGACGGGCTGCTGCTCGACTGCCCGCTGGGCCAGCTCGGGACGAGCGGCCGCCTGGAGAAGGCCGGCGCAACCCTCGAGACCATGCCCGGCCAATCGGTGATGCTCAAGGTCGAGCCCATCAGCGGCACGTACATCGCCATCAATCCCTTCGTCGATCCGGTGCCGATGACGCTCACTACACCGGAGGGCGTGACGGTACGCGCGGACGGGCAGCTCGGCTGCGGGCGCATCTGCGTGCGCCCTGAGGAGAGTCTGCTGAAGGTGGACTACCACCTACCACCAGCCGGCGGTGGCATGGGACTGAGCAGGCTGCAGGAGGACGCCGAGCGGGGCGAGCATGCCGGCCCGGCCGAGTGGGAGGAGCCCCTGGTGCGCTTCATGCGACCGGACTTCGACGTGCGCGAGGCGCGGGAGCTGTCCGCGCGCTCTCTGCTGCTTTCGGGGATGAATGAGCCCGTGCGCTTCGTCCTCAACGGCGAGTCGGTCATCGCCGTGCTGGAGGCCGTGCAGGTGGACGGTCGGGAGTGGTTGCGGGTGCCCATCGCGCCGGAGGAGTAGCGCGCAGGCGCAGGGCGGCGCTTCGCTCCGCCGCGCTCCGCGACGCCGCGTGGTCTTCGGGCCCAATGCCGCAGACCGTGATCGGCACATGCAGTTCGCGAAGTCCGGCCACCGCACCGGCTCCACGGAGGCGCTCTTCGGGCCGGTGACGCACTGACCGCGGGCGCGGCGGTACGGGAGGAGTGGCCCAGTGAGCGAAGGCGTCCGGCCGCGGCGGCTCCCGCTGGACGTGCCGGTGGCCACAATCGCCGCGGCGGTCCTGATCCCGGGGGCGCTGGCGTCGATGCGCCTGCAGCCGGACGACGCGATCCCGGCGGCGCTGCTGGCCGCGCTGCCGCAGTGGCTCTGGCCGG
>JALGUJ010000056.1 GCA_029820945.1 Candidatus Zipacnadia bacterium
TCCAGAGCTACCCCGAGCAGTGGGTCAAGATCGTCGGCAAGGGCGTCAAGAAGGTGCACGTGAAGGACTTCCAGCGCGACGGCTACGAGTGGAAGCCGCTGCTTGAGGGCGACGTCAACTTCCCGGAGGTCATGGCGGAGCTGCGCAGGATCGGCTACGACGATGCGCTGATCTCGGAGGTCAGCCCGCGGCTGGCGTCGCTGGAGGAGACCGCCGAGGCCATCCGCGAGATCATGGCGATGTGACGCCGGCCCGGCGCCGCGCGTAGTCATCGACGCGCTCGAGCATGTCGGCGAAGCCCTCCACGTCGCCGCTGCGGCAGTGGCCGAGGCCCTCGATCACGCGGGCGTCCTTCGGGCATGGCAGCGCGCGGTAGAGCAAGCCGATCTCGCCCGGCGGCGCCTCGGCATCGCCACCTCCGGCAATCACGAACGCGGGGCAGTGAACCTGCGCCGCGAAGGCAAGCGGTTCGCAGTACGCGAGGGCGTCGAGCTCCGGGCCCGACAGCCGTCGGATGATGGGCCGGATCGCGGGGCAGCCCGTCAGCGTTCCGTCCGGGAGCCGATAGAAGGCCGGTCGCGGCTGGTGCAGGACCACGAAGGCGACGCGCTCGGGGCGCAGTGCCGCCGCGGCCAGGGCAATGCCCGCGCCGAAGCCATCGCCCACCACGCCGACGCGCATGGCGGTGACCTGCGCGGATGACCGCACGAGGTCAACGGCCTGGCAGGCCGCCAGCACCGAGACGACCGGCGGACTCGTGGTGGAGCCGTCGAGGCGGGTGAACCACTCGGTCAGCGGCCGGGACAGGTCACGCCAGGGCAGGTACAGGTGGCAGCGTCGGCCGTCCGTGGGCGCGACGGCATCGGCGTGCTCGACGACCTGCACCACGGGCGTGGCGCCGGGGTCCGTGCCCGGGAACCACTGGGCCGTCGCGCTGGCCCGCTCGGTCACCGGGAAGGCGACGCGGCAGGGCCCCGCGGCGTCCAGCGCCCCCGAGGGCAGGGCGGGAAGCTCGGCCCGCGCGCGACGCCAGAAGGCGTCCAGGTCCGCGGGCCCGGCCGCCCCATCGCTACCCAGGGCGGCCTGGCACAGCACCGGCGTGAGAGCAATGCAGATTCGCCTGACGATTGGGATCAGCCCCTCCGCGCAAGCTGGCTCGTCCGCTGTACACATCGGCATTCCGCGGGCCCGATTGAGCCGTGGGAGGCGCGCGAGGTGCGTACCGTGACGCTGAACATCGCGCACCGAGGCGATCCGTCGAACGCGCCGGAGAACACGCTCCCGGCCTTCGAGGCCGCGCTGCGGATCGGCGTGGACATGGTCGAGTTCGACGTGCATCAGCTCGCGGACGGCGCGCTCGCGGTCATGCACGATGCGACCGTTGACCGCTGCACGGACGGCTCCGGCTCGCTCGGGGAGATGACTCTGGCGGAGCTGAGGCGCCTCGACGCAGGCTCGTGGTTCGCGCCGGCGTTCGCGGGCCTGCGGGTGCCGACCATGCAGGAGGCGCTGGACGCCATCCCGCCGCCGACACTGCTCAACATCCACCTGAAGCCCGCCGGGGACGGCTCGGGCCGGTTCGAGGCCGCGGTGCTGGAGTGCATCGAGGGCGCCGCCGCGGGTCCCCGCGCTCTCGTGGTGCACCACGACCTCCCGACGCTGAATCGCCTGCGCGAGCGCGCGCCCGAGCTCCGCTACTGCCTGCTGCCCGCTGGGCCGGATGGCTTCGAGTACATCCGGCGGGCGGCCGGCGAGGGCTTCGGCGTCCTGCAGCCCGGGCGCGCGATGATGAGCGCCGAGTTCTGCCGCGCCGTCCACGACGCCGAGATGACCGCGAACGTCTTCTACGCGGATGATGCGGATACCATGAGGCGGTTCATCGAGTGGGGCATCGACGGCATCCTGACCAACGACCCGCGCCTGCTCGCCGACGTGCTCGTAGAGATGGGTCGCGACGGCTGAGGTGATCCCCGTGAAGCGCACAGCATTGCTCTTGGCGGCGCTCCTGAGCTGCGCCTGCGCGACCGCCCCGGCCGCAACAGTGCACCTCAGGGGCCCCGACGGCACCTGGATCGAGCTTGAGGCGGAGGAGCAGGACGGCGTCGTCAGCTTCGCCATCACCCCCGACCAATGCGAGGGCGGCCACGCGCTGGTGGTCATCAACAGGCCCGACTGGATGGTCCTCGACGACGAGGAGCCGCCGCGCGTCACCGAGTACCGCCTCGGCGGCGAGACCCACTCCCTGCAGCCCGGCGAGGCCCTCGCCCTGGGCGGCATCGGCGGCGATGCGACCGCGCTCACCTTCACCGTCTCCGACGGCGACAACCCCGTGGACGTGGGCTCGCTGCGGCTGCAGGTGGCCGGCGGCGCCGCGCTCAGCTTCGAGGTCATCGAGGAGGACCGGCAGAGCCGCGCCGCGACCATCCAGGTGGACCTCGGCGAGTTGGGCCCCGGCGCCTACGAGGGCGCCCTGGCCGTCGCCGACCTCTCACCCCTGGCCAATACCGCGGAGATCCCGCTGCGCTTCTCCATCGCCGGCGCGCAGGTCTCCCCTGACGGGCAGACCGTCAGGCTCTCCGGCGGCGGCGCCGGCTTCACCTGCAGGGGCGACCGCCGCGAGACGGTCGCCGTGGACGCGGCCGGCATCTCGACGTTCCTCACCGTGCAGATGGGCGGGCCGTATCTCTACGTGCGCGAGTTCCGCAACGTCGAGGACCTGGGCGAGCAGGGCGGATGGCACGTGGTCGAGGCCGAGGCCGCGCTGGAGGACATCGACGGCAACGCGGTCACCGACGAGGAGGTCGGCGTCCGCCTGACCTACCGCTTCGCCGTGCATCGCGACCTGCCGGTGCTGATGGTGACCAGCGTGGCGACGAACCTCGGTGACGCGCGCGAGGTCTACTCATTCTGGGGCTGGCTCCCCGGCGGGAGCTACGTCACGCCAGATGGCGAGGCGCACGAGTGGCTGATGGAGTACGAGGACTTCGGCCATCCCGGCTGGGTCTACATCCTCCCGCGGAACGAGGGCACTCCGGGCATCGGCTGGATCTCCGACCTGCTCTTCGGCGAGTCGCGCTTCGGGACCATGCTGCTCTACACCGACCCCAAGCACATCGACACCCCGGCGGGCGAGTCGGTCGAGATGACCTTCGCCATCATGCCCGCGGACAGCGCCGAGGAGGTCGCCGAGGCGGCCGAGAAGCTCCGGACGGCGGGCGCCACCCCGGCCCCCCAGCCGCCGGAGGCCCCAGAGCAGTAGCGCGACGCCACGCGAGTTCCCCGCCTCAAGAGCAGGGGCGGCGAGCCATCAGACGGGCGCCCACGTCACTGACGGGCGGGAAGGCAACCGCCAAACGTGCACGGGCGGCCCGGCATCTCGCCGGGCCGCCCTCATTGCCACAGCACGGCCGCGCGTCAGGCCGCCTCGTCGTCGCTGCCGACACGCGCCTGGACCTCGACCTGCGCCTCGCCCTTGCCCTTGGACAGGATCAGGGCGATGGCGATGATCGCGGCCAACACGATACCCGTCATCCACATGCCCACGGTGTTCTCGAACCTGACGATGATCGGGACCACCAGCAGGCCGACCAGGTTCATGACCTTGATCAGCGGGTTGAGCGCCGGCCCGGCGGTGTCCTTGAAGGGGTCGCCCACGGTGTCACCGGTGACGGCGGCGGAGTGTGAGTCAGAGCCTTTGCCGCCGTAGGCGCCATCCTCGATGACCTTCTTGGCGTTATCCCAGGCTCCCCCGGCGTCACAGAGCATCACCGCCATGAGCTGTCCGGTGACGATGATGCCGGCCAGGAAGCCGCCCAGGCCGTACCAGCCGAACCAGGCGCCGACGACGATCGGCGACAGGACCGCCAGCAGTCCGGGAGCAACGAGCTCCTTGATCGCCGAGCTGGTACAGATGTCCACGACCCGCGCGGACTCGGGCAGGGCCTTGCCCTCCATCAGGCCGGGGATCTCGCGGAACTGCCGCCGCACCTCGTTGATGATGAAGAAGGCGGCGCGCCCCACCGCCCGGATGGTCATCGAGCTGAACAGGAAGGGCATCGCGCCACCGATCAGCAACCCGATGAACACCTTCGGGTCATCCAAGGGGATCGAGTAGTCCTGCAGCGCCGCAAGACTCACGGTCTCTCCACCTGGCCCGAAGCCGGAGGCGCCGGCCACCTTCGACAGGAAGGAGCCGAACAGCGCGATGGCGGCGATGACCGCCGACGCGATGGCCAGACCCTTCGTCGCCGCCTTCGTGGTGTTGCCCACCGCGTCGAGCTGCTCCACGACCGGCATCGCCTCGGGCACCTCGGCCATCTCGCAGATCCCCTGCGCGTTGTCCGCCACCGGCCCGTAGGTGTCCATCGAGATGACGACGCCCGTGGTGGTCAGCATGCCGAGCCCGACCAGAGACACGCCGTAGAGGATGTCGATCGGGTGGCCGCCGCCGAAGATCTGGATGGAGAAGAACAGACACGCACAGATCACCAGCAGCGCCCACACGGTGCCCTCGAGGCCGACGCCGAAGCCGGCCAGCAGGTTCGTGGCGGCCCCGGTCTGCGAGGCCTCCGCGATCTCCTGCACCGGCTCGTACTGCGCCGAGGTGTAGTACTCGGTGAGCTTGTAGATGCCCACGGCCAGCACCAGGCCGGCGAAGGTCGCCCAGAAGAGCCGCCAGTCCTGCGCGTAGAACCTGGCGACGAAAGCGAAGCCGACCGCGGAGAGGATCGCGGACCAGACGAAGCCGCGGGTGATCGCGCTCATCGGGTGCTCGTCCTCGCTGCGCATCCTGACGATCTCCGTCCCGATGATGGAGGTGATAACCCCGATGGCACGCACGATCAGCGGGAAGATGATCCAGATGCGCGCCAGCTCCGGGTTCTCGCTCACGTGCGCGAGGGCGAGGATCATGGACGCGACCAGGGTGACCTCGTACGACTCGAAGATGTCCGCGGCCATGCCGGCACAGTCGCCGACGTTATCGCCCACGTTATCGGCGATGACGGCGGCGTTGCGGGGGTCGTCCTCCGGAATGCCGGCCTCGACCTTGCCGACCAGGTCCGCGCCGACGTCCGCGGCCTTCGTGTAGATGCCGCCGCCCACCCGCATGAATAGTGCCAGCAGCGAGCCGCCGAAGCCGAAGCCCAGCAGCACCTCGGTGGCATAGGCCTTGAAGATCATGAAGATGATCGTCGCGCCCACGAGACCCATGGCGACGGTGAACATGCCCGCCACGGCGCCGGAGCGGAAGGCGATTGCGAGCGCCTCAACGATCGACGTGCGCGCGGCGTTGGCACAGCGCACGTTCCCGCGCACCGCCAGCGTCATGCCCACAAAGCCGGTCAGGCCGGAGCAGAAACAGCCCAGCAGAAAGGCCAGACCGCGGCCGAGACCGAGCTTCCAGCCGGCCATCTCCGCCGAACCGGCCATCCAGCCGGTGATCGTCAGCGCAACGAACAGCACCAACACGAGGATCACGATGGTGCGGAACTGCCTGTTGAGGTAGGCGCCCGCGCCCTCCTGGATCTGACCCGCAACCTGCTGCATCTTCTCCGTGCCGGGATCCTTGCGCAGGATCTCGGCGCGCAGCTTCAGGCCGTACAGGATGCCGATCACGGCCGAGATGAGCGTGCCCCAAAGCGCGAGGCTCTCGAACGTGCTGAGCGAACCGATGTCCACTTTTGTTTCCTCCCAAGGTTGCAGCCTGTCCGCGCGGACAGGCTGGCGTTCACAGCGGTGCGACTCTCTGACATACGGATGATCAGAGCGCGGGTGCGTAACCCGTCGCGAAAACTCGCCCCATTGTAGCCAACTCAGCGCGCGCAGGCAAGGCCGTCCGCTGGCGCGCTCACAGCAGACCGAACAGATCGCCGATGATGGCCAGCGCTCCGACCACGTAGCAGTACGCCGCGAACCACTTCAGCTTGCGGGACTGCACCGCCCCGATGACCAGGCGGATCGCGAAGTAGCCGGTCACGCCGGCGATCGCGCCACACAACAGGTACAGGCCGAGCGCGCCGCTGGTTTGCGTCTCGATGAGCTTCGGGATCTCCACCACCGTACCCGCAAGGATCGCCGGCACGGACATCAGGAAGGCGAAGCGAACCGACCACCCCCTCCGGAAGCCCACACCCAGGCCGGCCGCGATGGTGGCGCCCGAGCGCGAGATGCCGGGCATCACCGCGAGCAGCTCGGCAATGCCCAGCAGAACGGCGTCGAGATAGGTCGTGCCCCCCAGGTCCTTGACGCGCCGCCCGAGACGCTCGGAGAGGATGAGGGCCGTGCCGGTCACGAGCAGCGCCGCGCCGACCGCCCAGGGGATCTCGAACAGGGCCTCGACGTATCCCTTGACCGGAAGCGCCAGCCCCGCCGGGACCGTGGCGACCACAAGCAGCCAGAAGAGGCGCCTGCCTCTTCCCGCCACTTCAATCTCAGAGACTGAGCCACCCGGCTCTCCGCCCTCGCTTCCGCCGGCTTGAGGCGCAACGATGTCCCGCAGGATCGCCACCAGGTCCGACCGGTAGTAGGCGACAACCGCCACGAGGGTGCCGAAGTGCACCAGCACGACGAACTCCAGCGGCATCTGCCCGGTGTCGCGCACCACGCCGAACAGCCAGTGCCCAAGCGCCAGGTGGCCGGAGCTCGACACGGGCAGGAACTCCGTGAGGCCCTGGATGACGGCCAGGGCGATGGCCTCAAGCGCGCTCATCGGCGGCCTCGTCTCCGTTCAGTGGCTCGTTCTTCGCCTCGTCCTGCGGCTCCGCCTCCGTCCGGGCCGCATCGTCGTCGCCCGGAGGCCCGGAGCGGTCGGGCAGATCTCGCCAGCGGCCCAGCAGCTCCTCCAGCTCGCGCCCGTGCCCCTCGTCGCTCATGTAGGCCCGGTAGTGGATGTAGACCACGCGCAGCGCCGCCAGGACGGGCACCGCCACGAAGACGCCGATGACGCCGAAGAACTCCGCGCCCACCAGCAGGGCCACGATCACCGCCACGGGATGTAGCTTGGCACCCTCGCTCATCAGCTTCGGCGCCAGGACGCGGTCGGTGACGAGCTGAATCGCACCGTACACGATGACCACGATGAGGGTGCGGCTCAGGCCCACCTGCAGCAGCGATATGGCGGTGATCATCACGACCGCCACGATGGCGCCCACGACGGGCACCATGTTCGCCACGCCCGCGAGGATGCCGAAGGTGAGATAGACCCGTACCCCGGCGAAGTAGAGCGTGAGCGCGGTCGCCAGGCCGGTGATGAGCGAGATGAGCATGACGGTGCGAACGTATCGCTCGATGACTTCGTCCGTGTCCTCGACCATCCGGTGGTAGCGCTCGCGCGCCGCCGGTGGGAACTGCATGGCGACGCTGTCGCGGATCGCGCCGGCGTCGGTGAGGAAGTAGTAGGAGAACACGGGGACGATCAGCAGCGCGATGATATAGCCGCTCCCGGACACGACCGAGCCGATGAGGTTGACCTGCCAGCGCAGGATCGCGCCGGCCCAGTCGCTGATCCTGCTCCGCAGCGTCTGGACCAGATTCCGGCCCGTGAGCTGCTCTTCCAGCGTCCTGATCTGCTCCTCGGCCTCGGCCCGGTAGGGCTCGGGGAGCTTCTGCACCAGCTCGTCGATGAACTCGGTGACGCGCCCCGCCAGGTCCTGCTGGGCCCAGGTGGTGATGGTGCTGAGGACCATGCCGATCTGCTCGGTGATGGGCGTGATGGTCACCGCGATGAGCGCGATCACCAGCACCGCGAGGATAGTCAGCGCCAGGAAGGCCGCCAGCCCCCGCTGGGCCCTGTGGCTCAGCGGCGTCCGTATCCGCATCAGCAGGTCCACGAACGGCTGAATGAAGTATGTCAGCGCGACGGCCAGGATGAGGAGCGTGAGGATGTCGCGGGCGCGCGTCAGCACGTAGTTGACGGCGGTCGGCAGCCGGAAGACGGCGTAGAAGATGAGCGCGATGACGACCGTCAGGAAGATAATGCGCCTGTTCGGCCAGAGCTCGGCCGGTGTGCTCTCATCGGCGCTCTGCGGCTTCGCCATCATGCTCCCTCCGCCGTCACGCGTCGGGGCGGTACCGGAAGTCGCCCGGCCGCCGGTCCCGCAGGCCCAGCGTGTACTCCAGCGCGTCGCAGATGCGCTCCGACGCGTGGCCGTCGCCATACGGGCTGCCGCCGCCCGCCATGCGCGCGTAGGCCGTGGGGCTGGTGAGCAGCTCACGGGCGGCCTCCGTGATCTCCTCGGTCTGTGTGCCCACCAGCCGCACGACGCCCGCCTCAATGCCCTCCGGGCGTTCCGTGGTCTCCCGCGCCACCAGCACCGGGACCCCCAGCGCCGGTGCCTCCTCCTGGATCCCGCCCGAGTCGGTCAGGATCAGGTCCGCGCGCGCCATCAGCGGCACGAAGGCCAGGTAGTCGGCCGGCTCGCACAGGTGGACCCGGTCCAGCCCGCCCAGCAGCTCGGTCGCCGCGCGGCGCACCGTCGGGTTCAGGTGCATCGGGAAGACGGCGTGCAGGTCCTCAAACTCGTCGATGAGCCGGGCGATCGCCGTGCAGATGCGCGTGAAGGGCACGCCCAGGTTCTCGCGCCGGTGCGCCGTCACCAGCAGCACGCGGCCGTCGATCTCCGCCAGCCACCCGAACTGCGTGCCCTCCAGCCCACAGCCGCGATCGCGGATCGACACCAGTGCGTCGATCACCGTGTTGCCCGTCACGAAGATGCTGCCCTCATCGACCTGCTCGCGCAGCAGGTTCTCCTTCGCCTGCTCGGTCGCCGCGAAGTGCATGCTCCCGACCACGCTGGTCATGCGGCGGAAGACCTCTTCAGGGAAGGGCGAGTACCTGTTGCCGCTGCGCAGGCCCGCCTCCACGTGGCCCACGCGGATCTGCCGGAAGAACCCCGCCAGCGCGCCGGCGAAGGTGGTGGCGGTGTCCCCCTGCACCAGCACAACGTCGGGATTGCACTCCGCCACCGCGCTCTCGAGCCCGCCGAAGGCCCGCGACATCAGCTCGCCAAGCGTCTGCCCGTGCCTCATAATGTCCAGGCTCACGTCGGGCACGAGGTCGAAGACCTCGCAGACCTGGCCGAGCATCTCCCGGTGCTGCCCCGTGGCCATCAGCACCGGCTCCAGGTCGGCCCGGCGCCTGATCTCCTCGTAGACCGGGGCGAGCTTGATCGCCTCGGGGCGGGTGCCGAAGATCAGGGCGATGCGGTCGGCTATCGCAACCACACTCCCAGTGCGATCACGCACAGCAGGCCGGCGATCCCGTACATCAGCAGGATCGTCTCCCGCGTGCTCAGGCCGCTGTCACGCAGCCGATGGTGCAGGTGGCCGCGGTCGGGCTGGTGAATCGGCCGCCCCTGCCGCACGCGCTGCAGGATCGTGTTCGCGGAGTCGTAGATCGGCAGGCCCAGCACCAGCAGGGGGACCAGCAGCACCACGGCCGCCGGCCCCTTCACCGCCCCGGTCACCGACAGGCACGCCAGCATGTAGCCCAGGAACATCGCGCCCGCATCGCCCATGAAGATGCTGGCCGGCGGGAAGTTGTAGCGCAGGAAGCCCAGGGCCGAGCCGGCCAGGGCCGCGACCGGCACCACCACCATCAGGGCGTGCCCGCCCGAGGCGGACACCAGCGCCAGCGTCAGCGCCGCGATGCTGCTGACCCCCGCCGCCAGTCCGTCCAGACCGTCGAGCCAGTTTACCGCGTTGATCACCGCGACGATCCAGAGCACGGTCACCGGCAGCTCCAGCATGCCCATGAAGATGTACTCGTTCCCGGCCCAGGCGTGGATCGGGTTCTCCACCTGGATGATCCGCACGCCCCATGCGTAGGCGATCAGGCCGACGGCTACCTGCGCCGCCAGCCGCGGGAAGGCGGGCAGGCCGATCTTGTCGTCGGCGATGCACACCCCCAGCAGCACGACTGAGCCCAGCAGGATGCCCAGCAGCGGGCCGCTCGGCGGCCACTGCAGCACCAGCGTCGTCAGCCAGAAGCTGGCGAAGATGGCCACTCCGCCACCGGTGGGCACCGGCCGGTCATGGGAGCTGCGCGCCACCGGGCGGTCTATCAGGTCGAGGTGGACGGCGAGCCGGCGCGCGGCCGGGGTCAGCACCAGCGAAAGCCCCAGTGCCACCACCAGGGGCGCCGCGATGCTCATTCCTCCTCCTCCCCCTGCCACTGCACCACCTCGACGCCGGCCTCGCCGAGCATCTGCCTGCTCAGCTCGTCCGGGTAGTCTTCCTCGTAGACGATCCTCCGCACGTCCGCGTTGATGAGCATCTTGGCGCACGTCACGCACGGGAAGGTCGTGCAGTACAGGGTGACGTTCTCGAGCTTGACGCCGTGGATCGCCGCCTGAATGATGGCGTTCTGCTCCGCGTGCAGTCCCCGGCACAGCTCCTGCCGCTCGCCGGAGGGGATGCCCATCCGCTCCCGGTAGCACCCGCCGAGCTCGGCGCAGTGAGCCATGCCCTTGGGCGCACCGTTGTACCCGGTGGCCAGTATCCGCCGATCCGAGACCAGCACGGCGCCGACGTGGCGTCGCAGGCACGTGGAGCGCGTCGCGACCACGCGGCAGATCGCCATGAAGTACGCGTCCCAGGAGGGCCGCCGGTCGAGCCGATCGGGTTGGCCGTCCGCCATCTGTACACACCGCGGCCCCTCACTGCGGCCGCCTCTACTGCGTCTCGAGCGCCTCAACCTTCCGCCGCCGGCGCACGTGCCGCTCCGCGTCGCTCACCGGCGTGCGAACGAACTCAGTGACGATCGCCTTCGCCAGCTCCGGCCCGATGACGCGCGCTCCGACGCAGCAGACGTTGGCGTGATTGTGCTCTCGGGCCATCCGCGCATGGTACTCGAAGCAGCACGGCGCCGCCCGCACCCCGCGCACCTTGTTGGCCGCCAGGCAGACGCCGATCCCGGTGCCGCAGATCAGCACGCCCAGATCGGCCTCTCCCCCGGCGACGGCGCGCCCCACCTTCGCCGCGATGTCCGGATAGTCCATCGACGCCTCGGTGTCCACCCCCAGGTTCTCCGCCTCGACCCCGATCTCGGCCAGGTGCTCCATCAGCGTCCACTTCAGCTCGACGCCCGCGTGGTCATTGCCGACCGCGACCTTCATCGTCCAGCCCTCCATCGGCGCGTCCGGGCCTGCATACAGAGAATGCCTCCTGCAAACAGGAGGCGATCTGTCCACCGGTCAGCGGCGGGCGGTCAGGGAGTGGACGCCACCGCTTCGGCTATACGCCGCGGTGCTCGAGGGCCCCCTCCGGGTGCTTGGGCAGCCGGACGCTGAAGGTCGAGCCCTCGCCAACCACGCTGCGGTCCAGCCATACCCTGCCGCCGTGGGCGTGTGCGAGATGCTGGACGAGATACAGCCCGATGCCGGTACCGCCGATCGACTTGTGGTCCACGTCATCGTCCACCTGGTGGAAGCGCTGGAAGATGCGGTTGCGGTGGCGCTCGGGGATGCCCAGTCCCTGGTCGGTCACATCGATGCGTACGCTGTCACCCTCGTCCCGGGCGACGATCTCGACCCTACCCCCGTTGGGCGAGTACTTGATGGCATTGCCCACGAGATTGTCCAGGATCTGGGTCAGCTTATCGGCGTCGGCGCGGATCGGCTCCAGCCCGTCAGAGGCTATCGCAATGATCTCGTGCTTCTTGGTGTACGGCTGGTGGTTGGCGGCAACGCGGTTGATCAGCACCTCGAGGTCAACGTCGGAGAGCTGCAGCTCCAGCCCCCGGCCGGACTCGATCTTGGAGATGTTGAGCAGGTCGGAGATCAGGCGCGTGAGGCGGTCGCACTCCTCGTTGATGATGATGAGGAACTCGCGCCGCGTCTCCTCATCATACATCCCCTCATCATCCTCCAGCAGCGTGGAGATGAACCCCTTGATCGAGGTCAGCGGGGTGCGCAGCTCGTGCGATACGGTGGAGACGAAGGCCGTCTTCATCCGCTCCACGCGCCGGATCTCGGTGATGTCGTTGAAGATGGCGACGACGCTCTCGACCTCGCTGGCGTCCTCGTCCACCATGAGGGTCGTCTGCGCCTGGTAGACGCGGCCGTCCTCCTCGCCCATCGTGATCTCGGTCGTTCGCTCCTCCGCGGCTTCGAGCGTCGTCTGGAGCAGGTCCCTCGCCTCACCGGGCGGGATGACGCTCCCCATCTCCTGACCACTGTAGTCGCCGTCAGGCAGGTCGAGCATCTCGGCGGCGGCGGGGTTGAGCAGCCGCACCACGCCGGACCTGTTGACCACGATCACGCCGACGTGGATGCTCTCGAATGCCTCCTGCAGCTCCTCCTTCTCCTCGGTGAGCTGGATGTAGAGCTGGGCGTTCGAGATGACCGCCGCGCCCTGTTCGGCCAGCATCTCCGCCAGCCGCAGATCCTCGTTCGTGAAGTCCTCGTCGAAGCGCTTGTTGAGCACGTGCATCACGCCGATGACGCGCTCGTCAACCAGTCGCTCCTCCTCGTCCCGCTGCTTGATCACCAGCGGAACGCAGATGCCGTTGCGCACGGCCAGCAGGGAGACGATCTCCTTGAGCGTGCGGGGGTCGTTCAGGGCATCGTTGTATATGATCGACTTGCGGTCTGTGAAGACCGCTCCGCTGACGCCATCGGCGACCCCGATGTTAAGCGAGTCCGCCTGCTCCTCGGTAATGCCCAGAGCCGGCGGAAGGACGGTGAGGACCCCGGCTTCGGGCTGGTGAAGCAGCAGTAGCACCTTCTCCGCCTGGATGATCATCGCGACCTTCTTCACCAGGCGCCCGAGGGTGTTGCGCAGCTCGGGCCGGGTCACTACGACCGAGGGCACTTCGGCCATCGTGGAGGCGGCCTCGAGCTCGTCTTCGAGCGCGCGAATGCGCCGCCGCATCTCCTCGACGACCAGTCGGTAATGCTCCAGCTCCCGCCTGAGACCCCTCGGGGAGTCCGGCCCGTCTTTCTGGTCCGACACAGTATCACTCACCCAATCCTCTCGCCGCGCCCCAAGCACCACAGGGACAGTGAGAGTAGGTGCCGGCCAACCGGAGTGCTGCCATCCGCTCCATCGCCAGGCGGCTGTCCGGCCAAGATGAGGTGCGCCGTCGCACGGGGTGCCGAGCACAGCCGAGCGCCTCGCAACGGCCTGAGACCGCCATCCAGCGCATACAACGCAGCCACGCCGCTCACAACTGCCCATCCGTCCCCTCCGCAACGGTGGGGGAAACGCCCTGGACCATCCCCACAGGCAGCCCGGCCCGCCCCCCGCATGACCGCCCTGCCTCCAGTCATGGAGGCGCGCACGTCCGTCATCCAGCCTCTGACACTGGTACGGTGGCCTGGGCAATTATATGCCCAGGCAGGGGCCAAGTCAAGCCGCCCCGCCCCGGCCCACAGCGGCCCGTGGCCGGCGGCAACGCCGGGCTCCCGGCCCTTCACGGCAGTCCCCGAAACTCCCTCTAACGCGTCAGGAGCAGAACCAGGACGCCCCCGACCAGGGCCGCCCCGTAGGCCACGGCTGCGTCCTCCCGTGGCAGGCCCCTCGCGGCACTCAACACCACCGCCACCAGCCACACGCAGGCGATCGATGCCAGCGCCAGGTCAGCCACCATCGCCCGCCATCCATCGCCGGAGACCGCGCGCCGCCACAGCGCCACGCCGATCGCCGCCGAGCACACTATCCCCAGCACCGCCCCCTCGTACGGGCCGCCCACCATCTCGGGCAGCACCCGCATCTGCAGCGCCTGTCCCACCTGCGAGGCCATGCAGATCAGCGGCCAGACCAGCACCGCGCGTGCCAGGCCACGGCTCAGGCGCGCGGGCCCGCAGCCCGAGCGCCCCTCGGCGGCGAGACCGGCCTCCACCTCGGTCACGGTGCCCAGCTCAGCGCGCCACGGCCACGGGCTTGCCGCTGTCGGCCGACGCCCATGCGGCCTCCGAGAGCTGGATCACCTTGAGCGCGTCCTCTGGCGTTGACTGGACCTCCTCCTCACCGCGGATCGCGGCGATGAAGTTCTCGTCCGGGCTCCAGGTGCGTCCCAGCGACGGGCCGCTGACGACCTTGTAGTCTCTCTCGTCGGTCCACTCCCAGACCTCGCCGCCGCGGATCGCCAGTTGCCCCTCCTCCAGCCAGATCGTCGTCTCCTCAAACATCCCCGGCCAGGACTGGTAGCCGACAACGGAGAACGTGCACAGCGCGCCGCCGTCGAACTTCACGTCGATGGCGCTGAGGATGTCCACCTCCGAGCCCATGGTGTTCTGGTAGGCGAAGACCTCCGCGGGCTGCAGGTCCGTGATCCACAGCACGATGTCGATCAGATGGCTGCCGGAGTCATTGAGCTGTCCGCCGCCCGACCACTTCATCTTCGACCGCCACGTGCCCCTCCCCACCTGGCTCTGATACCAGGCCTGCGACTGCAGCGAGTTGACGAACACCACCTCGCCCAGCTCCCCCGAGGCGATCCTCTCGCGGCAGTAGCGGAACTGCCCCATGGTGTGCCGCTGGTAGGACACGCCCATGACCTTCCCCGACTCCTGCCAGCTCTCGATCACCTGCCTGGCGTGGTCGGTGGTGCAGACCATGGGCTTCTCGCACAGCACGTGCAGGTCGGCGGCCAGGCTGTCCATGATCTGCTCGTAGTGCAGCGTGTGGGGGGTGGAGATGACGACCGCGTCCATCTCCACCTCGTCGAGCATCTCTGTGTGGTCGTCGAAGGCCGGCAGGTCGGCGGTCTCGGTGACCTGCTTGCGCGCGGCCTTGATGGCCTCCTCGCTGGGGTCGGTGATCGCCACCAGCTCCACCCCGTCCATCGCGACCAGGCGCCTCATGTGACCGCGGGCATTGCCGCCCGAACCGATTGCGCCGACCCTGATTGTCTCAGACATCGTGCACCTGTCCTTTCGTGTCCGCCTCCGAGTCCTTGAACGCCCTACGCAGCCACGCCCATTCCCCACCTCGGCGCGCAGTTTCCGCGGCCCGCGCGGGATACCTTCCCGGCTCGTCTGAAGGGCTCCGGCGGCCCTCTCCAGCGGCCCGGCGGTGGCCCCCCCTGGGAGCGCTCTCCGGCGCTCCGGTGGCGCCAGAATCCGGCGCTCGTCCTCCTATTGAGGTTCTGCCGGGTTTGCGCCGCCAAACCTCTACAGAAAGCGGCCGAATCCCGCCCTCTGGCGGAGCCCACAGGAGGCCCCTGCAGGGCCCCCCAAGCGCCCGTCCGCGGCTTGACGCAAGGCCCTGATTCTGGTATACTTGATTGCGTGGGAGGGCGTGGAGGTGAAGGCGCTGGATCGACCGCGTTTGAGGCCCTCCAAACCCCTACTGCAACACCGCTGCCGAGGCCCTGCCGAGGCAGCATTTCGCATAGAGACAGCAGCGTTTACAGCCGGCGCCCGAGAGGGTGCCATTCGGTGCAGCAACCGCATCATGGACGGAGCGGAACTAAGGTGGCCGCCGTCTCCTCGCCGCCTGTCGCGCGATGTGCCGTCCGCCGCATCGGATCTCCTCTCAGGCCCCGTGGCGCGCAGCGGCCGTGCTGTTCTCGTCGCCTCTGACCGCTCAAGGAGCAGATGGTAGATGGCCAATAGCAAGAGGGAGTACACCGCCAAGTCGATCCAGGTCATCAAGGGCCTTGAGGCGGTGCGCCGGCGTCCCGCCATGTACATCGGCTCGACCAGCGAGCGGGGCCTGCATCATATCCTCTACGAGGTCATCGACAACAGCATCGACGAGGTGTTCGCCGAGGCCTGCGACACCATCCAGGTCACGATCAACGAGGACGGCACGGTGACCGTCGAGGACAACGGCAGCGGCATCCCGGTGGACGAGCACCCGACCGAGAAGCGCCCCGCCGTCGAGGTCGTCCTCACCATGCTCCACGCGGGCGGGAAGTTCGACTCGTCGTCCTACAAGGTCTCCGGCGGTCTGCACGGCGTCGGCGTCTCCTGCACTAACGCGCTGAGCGCGTGGCTGGAGGTGGAGGTGGTGCGCGACGGGCGCAGGCACTTCCAGCGCTACGAGCGCGGCCTCCCCGTCACCGACCTCGAGGACAGGGGGAAGGCCAGGGGCTCGGGCACGACCATCACCTTCATGCCCGACCCCGAGATCTTCTCCGTCACCGAGTTCGACTTCGAGACCATCGCCAACCGCCTTCGCGAGCTCTCGTTCCTCGCAGGCGGCGTGGAGATCACGCTCACCGACCTGCGCGAGCACGCCCGCGACGAGAAGGGCCGGCCCCGCGAGGAGGTCTACCACCACAGGGGTGGGATCGTGGAGTACGTGCAGTACCTCAACGAGGGCAAGGACACGCTCCACAAGCCCATCCACTTCGTGCGCGAGCAGGACAACACCGAGGTCGAGATCGCCATCCAGTACCACGATGGCGTCCACGAGAACATCCTTTCCTACGTCAACGCCATCCACACCGCCGAGGGCGGCACGCACCTGTCCGGCTTCAAGACCGCCGTCACGCGCGTGGTGAACAACTACGCCCTCAGCAGCGGCCTGCGCAAGGAGAAGGAGCGCAACTTCACCGGCGACGAGGTGCGCGAGGGGATGACCGCGGTCATCTCCCTCAAGCACATGGAGCCCCAGTTCGAGGGCCAGACCAAGACCAAGCTGGGCAACTCCGAGGTCGAGGGCCTGGTCTACTCGATCGTCTACGAGTGCTTCAGCGAGTTCCTCGAGGAGCACCCGCGGGACGCCCGGCGGATCGTGAGCAACTGCATCACCGCCGCGCGCGCCAACGACGCGGCGCGCAAGGCCGCCGAGGCCACCCGCAAGACCGCCCTCTCCACCGCCGGCATGCCCGGCAAGCTCGCCGACTGCGCCTCCCACGACCCCGAGGAGTGCGAGCTGTTCATCGTCGAGGGCGACTCCGCCGGCGGCAACGCCAAGCAGGCCCGCAACGCCCGCTACCAGGCCATCCTGCCCCTCCGCGGCGTCATCATCAACGTGGAGAAGAACCGCGTGGACAAGATCCTCGACAACGCCGAGATCCAGGCCATGATCACCGCGCTGGGCGCGGGCTTCTCCCTCAACGGCGGCGACGACGATGACGGCGAGCACCAGAACGGGGAGGCCTCCAGCAAGTTCGACCTCTCCAAGCTGCGCTACGGCAGGATCATCATCCTCGCCGACGCCGACGTGGACGGCTCGCACATCCGCACCCTGATCCTGACCTTCTTCTACCGCTACATGCAGCCGCTGATCCGCGAGGGGCACCTTTACATCGCTCAGCCCCCGCTCTACCGCGTCAAGGTGGGCTCCAGGACCTACTACGCGCTGGACGACGACGACCTCGAGCGGCTGCAGGAGAAGCTGGGCAACCGGCGCATGACGGTCAACTACTTCAAGGGCCTCTCGGAGATGGACCCCAACGACCTGGCCGACACCACCATGGACCCCGAGCACCGGGTGCTGCGCCGGGTGACGATGGAGGACGCCGCGGCGGCGGACCGCATCATCAGCACACTGATGGGCTCGAAGGTCGCGCCGCGCCGCGAGTTCATCGCATCCCACGCCCGCGAGACCCGCAACCTCGACCTGTGGGCGTGAGCCCCGGGCGGCGCACCGCACGAACACCGGCCGGGGCGCGGCTCTCCGCCCCCGGCCGCTGAGTGACAGAGGCATAGACGGGAGCACTCAATGGCAGAAGAGATCGCCGAGAACGGCGTCGATACCGTCTCCCTCCATCAGGAGATGGAGGACTCGTTCATGCAGTTCGCGCTCAGCGTCATCGTGGCGCGCGCGCTGCCCGATGCGCGTGACGGCCTCAAGCCCTCCCAGCGCCGCATCCTGCTGGCCATGAACGACGAGGGCGTCTACGCCGACCGCGCGCACGTCAAGTGCGCCTCCATCGTCGGCGAGACGATGAAGACCTACCACCCCCACGGCGACCAGGCGCTCTACGACACGCTGGTGCGCATGGCCCAGGACTTCTCCATGCGCTACCCGCTGGTCGATCCGCAGGGCAACTTCGGCTCCGTCGATGGCGACCCCGCCGGCGCCGCCCGCTACACCGAGGCCCGCCTCTCCCCCATCGCCATGGCGATGCTCGAGGACCTCGACAGGGAGACGGTTGACTGGCAGCCCAACTACGATGAGCGCACCGAGGAGCCCGAGGTCCTGCCCGGAGCCTTCCCCAATCTGCTGTGCAACGGAACCGCCGGGATCGCGGTCGGCTACGCCACCAGCGTGCCGCCGCACAACCTCGGCGAGGTGGTCGATGCGGCCGTCGCGCTGCTGGACAACCCCGATCTCGAGCCGGCAGAGCTGATGCAGCACATCGAGGGCCCCGACTTCCCCACCGGCGCCATGATCCTGGGGCTCACGGGCATCAAGGACTACTTCACCACCGGCAAGGGCTCGGTGACCATGCAGGCGCGCGCGGTGCCCGAGCCGCTCCCCCGCAACCGCGAGGCGATCATCGTCACCGAGCTTCCCTACCAGGTCTCCAAGGCGTCGCTGCTGCAGCAGATCGCCGACCTGGTCAATGACGGGAAGCTCGATGGCATCAGCGACCTGCGCGACGAGTCCGACCGCAACGGGATGCGGATCGTCATCGAGCTCAAGCGCGACGCGAACGCCGACGTGGTGCTCAACAACCTGTACAAGCACACCCACATGCGCACCAACTTCAACGCGAACCTGCTGGCGCTGGTGCCCGTCGGCGGCGCGCTCGTGCCGCGGCAGTGCACGATGAAGGACCTGGTGGCCGAGTTCATCGCGCACCGGCGCGAGGTGGTCACCCGCCGCACCGAGTACCTGCTGCGCGAGGCCGAGGCGCGGCTGCACATCCTGGAGGGCCTGCTGCGCGCGCTCGATGTCATCGACGACATCATCGCCCTGATCCGCGCCAGCGAAAACCGCACCGCAGCGCGCGAGGGCCTGATGGAGCGGTTCGAGTTCTCCCGCCTGCAGGCCGACGCGATCCTGGACATGCGCCTGAGCCAGCTCACCCGGCTCTCCTACGACGACCTCACCGGCGAGGCGCGGCAGCTCGAGGAGGACATCGCCCGCTACAACACGATCCTCTCCTCCGAGGACGAGAAGTCGAAGCTGATCAAGCGGGAGCTGCGCAAGATCGCCCGCGACCACGGCGACGAGCGGCGCACGAGGATCCACCCCTCCGAGGCGGAGGACATCGACACCGAGGACCTCATCGCCCAGGAGGACATGGCCATTACCATCACCCGCGACGGCTACATCAAGCGCATGCCAGTGGACACCTACCGGGTGCAGCGGCGCGGCGGCCGCGGGATCGTGGCGCTCACGAAGAAGGAGGAGGACACGGTCGCCGACATCTTCGTGGCCACCACCCACCACCTGATCCTCTTCTTCACCAATCGCGGGAATGTGTACCGCGCCAAGGCCTGGCAGGCGCCGCTGGCCAGCCGCCAGGCACGCGGCACGGCCATCCGCAACATCGTCCCCCTCGAGGACGGCGAGAACATCACCGCCTGGATACCCGTCCGCGACTACGACCAGGGCGGGTACCTCGCGATGGTCACCGACAGGGGCTACGTCAAGAAGACCGCCCTCAAGGAGTACGACACCCACCTCCACAACAAGGGCCTCATCGGCATCGCGCTGGAGGACGACGACGAGCTGCGGTGGGTGCTCTGGACCGACGGCAGCAAGGACATCCTCCTCACCACCCGCCAGGGCATGGCGATCCGCTTCCACGAGGACCAGGTCCGCCCCATGGGCCGCAACGCGCGCGGCGTCCAGGGCATCAACCTGCGCGATGACGACGAGCTCGTCTCGGCGGTGATCGTCGAGGAGGATGACGACCGCGACCTGCTGGTCGTCTCCGAGAGGGGCCTGGGCAAGCGCACGCCGCTCAGCGACTACCGCTCGCAGTCGCGCAACGGCATCGGCCTGATCACACTCAAGATCACCGACCGGAACGGGCCGGTGGTGGGCACCGAGGTCGTGGAGGAAGAGGACCAGATCATGTGCATCACCTCCGCGGGCGTCGTCATCCGCATGCCGGTGGCAAACATCCGCTGCTGCGGCCGCAACACCCAGGGCGTGAAGGTCGTATCGCCGGATGAGGGGGCGCACGTCTGCGCCGTGGCGAAGATCGTGCGCGAGGCCTCCACCACGGAGGGCACGGACTGAGCGCCGTCGCCGACCATCCACCACTCGGACACCCCGGGCTCGAGACCGGGGTGTCTCGGCATTGCAGAGGCGACCGGCGGCGGCCGGCGCTCGCGGGAGGAAAGCGCCCGGCCAGCGGCTAAGACTCCGAGTGCGTCGCGGGGGCGGAGATGCTCGTTATGGGCAGCCCGCAGGCGGCCGGTACGTGGTCCTCGAGTCTGCCCGAGCCTCTATTCCATGACTCGGACGGATTCCGTGGAGGTTCGTGCAGCGGTGCGGAGAAAGGCTTAACAAGGCTTAACCCTTGACGCAGGGAGCAGAGGCGCACTATTCGATGCAGCACGGGGGCACTCCAATGGAGAGCACCTCCCCTGAGACCGATCTGCCGCTTTCGGACAACGCGCTGACCGTGTTGGCGCGGCGATACTTGAGGAAGGACACCGAGGGCAACGTGGTCGAGCGCCCTGAGGACATGTTCCGGCGGGTCGCCGAGAACATCGCCTCGGCGGACGCCGGGTACGGCGCGAGCGAGTCGGAGGTCAACGGCCTCGCCGACGAGTTCTACGGCATGATGACGCGACAGGAGTTCATGCCCAACTCCCCCACGCTGATGAACGCCGGGCGCGAGTTCCAGCAGCTCTCTGCCTGCTTCGTGCTGCCGGTCGAGGACTCGATGGAGAGCATCTTCCAGGCCGTCAAGGACACCGCGATGATCCACAAGAGCGGCGGCGGCACGGGCTTCGCCTTCTCGCGCCTGCGACCGGCCGACGACATCGTCAGCTCCACGCGCGGCGTCTCCAGCGGCCCGGTGTCCTTCATGAAGGTCTTCGACGCCGCCACAGAGGCCATCAAGCAGGGCGGAGTGCGGCGGGGGGCCAACATGGCCGTGCTGCGCGTCGATCACCCCGACATCATGGACTTCATCGAGGCGAAGGCCGAACACACGCAACTGACCAACTTCAACCTCTCGGTCGGCGCCACCGAGGAGTTCATGCGGGCCGTGCAGCGGGGCGAGCAGTTCGACCTGGTCAACCCGCGCACGGGCGAGGCGGTTGGCAGCCTCGACGCCCGCGAGGTCTTCCACCGCATGGCGGAGCTGGCCTGGGCCGGCGGCGACCCGGGCGTGGTCTTCCTCGACCGCATGAACGCAACCAACCCCACGCCTCACGCCGGCGAGATCGAGGCCACCAACCCCTGCGGCGAGCAGCCGTTGCTCCCTCACGAGTCGTGCAACCTCGGCTCGATCAACCTCGCGAAGATGGTGACGAACGCCGGCGAGGCGGCGCAGATCGACTGGGACAGGCTGCGCCAGACCGTGCACCGGGCGGTGCACTTCCTCGACAACGTCATTGACATGAACCGCCTGCCGCTCGACGACATCGCGCATATGACGCGGCTGAACCGCAAGATCGGCCTGGGAGTTATGGGCTTCGCCGACATGCTCATCCTGCTCGGTGTCGCCTACAACAGCCAGCAGGCGGTGCGCACCGCCGAGCAGGTGATGGAGTTCGTCACCGAGGAGGCGCGCGAGGCGTCGCGGCGGCTCGCCGAGCAGCGGGGGGCCTTCCCGAACTGGGAGGGCTCGACGTACCAGCAGGCGGGCCTGCCCCCGATGCGCAACGCGACGGTCACCACCATCGCCCCAACTGGGACCATCAGCATCATTGCGGGCTGCTCATCGGGCATCGAGCCCCTCTTCGCCGTCGTCTTCACCCGCCACGTGCTCGACCAGGACGAGCTGCTCGAGGTGCATCCCATCTTCGAGCGCATGGCCCGGGAACGCGGCTTCTACAGCCCCGAGCTGATCAAGGAGGTCGCGGCGAAGGGGTCATTGCACGAAATCGAGGAGATCCCCGCAGACGTGCGCGAGCTGTTCGTCACCGCCCATGACGTCACGCCCGAGTGGCACATCCGCCTGCAGGCGGCCTTCCAGGAGTACACGGACAACGCGGTCTCCAAGACCGTGAACTTCCCGAACGAGGCCACCGTGGACGACGTCGAGCACGTCTACCGGCTGGCCTACGAGCTGGGCTGCAAGGGCGTCACCATCTACCGCGACGGCTCCCGCGACGAGCAGGTCCTCACCACGGGGAAGACCGAGCGCGCCCGGGAGGAGGAGCAGCAGCCGGTCGCTGTCACGCCGCGCCCCCGTCCGGCCGTGGTCAGCGGCTCCACTCGCGCCATGCGCACCGGCTGCGGGAAGCTCTATGTCACCATCAACGAGGACGAGGAGGGCCCGTTTGAGCTGTTTGCCACCATGGGGAAGGCGGGTGGCTGCGCCGCCTCGCAGGCCGAGGCCATCGCCCGCCTGGTCTCCCTCGCCTTCCGCTGCGGCATCCCGGCCACCGAGGTCATCCGGCAGCTCAAGGGCATCAGTTGCCACATGCCCGCCTGGGGCGAGGGCGGCCAGCGCATCCTCTCCTGCGCCGATGCCGTCGGCAAGGCCATCGAGCAGCATGTGCTGCCGAAGGGCGACCAGCTCGCCATGGACTTCACCGGCACCACCCACCTCGGTGCCTGCCCCGAATGCGGGGGCACTCTGGTCCAGGAGGGCGGCTGCAACGTCTGCCGAGACTGCGGCTACTCCCAGTGCGACTGACGCCACGACGCCCAAGACGCCTGTTCACACGACCCTGAAGGGATTGACCGGGATGGAGATGTCCACCAACATCGGCCCGCAGTTCCAGGAGGCTACCAAGTACGGGCGCGGCCGTCCCGTCGCGCAGGCGCCGGCCTGGGCCGCCCCGCCTCCACCATACAAGACCTACCAGGAGTACCTCGAGCGGGTCGAGCTGCCGGGGCCCCGCCGGGCCGGCGGCGCGGCGCTCTGGAGCCTGATCGCCCAGCGCCGCTCCCGGCGCAACTTCAGCGGCCGCGCCATCGCGCTCGAGGACCTGTCGCAGCTTCTGTGGGCGATTCAGGGCCTCAGCGGGCAGGTCCAGGACATCGAACTGCGCACCGCGGCCTCAGCCGGCGCGCTCTATCCCAACGAGACCTACCTGGTCGCCCAGGCGGTGGACGACTTGGCCGAGGGCGTCTACCACTACGACGTGCGCGGCCACGCCCTGGGCATGCTGGCCGAGGGCGACTTCTCCGAGGAGCTGGCGCAGGCATGCCTCGGACAGCGCTGGCTGACCCGGGCGGCGGCGGTCTTCGTCTGGGGCGCGGTCGTCGCGCGCTGCGCCTGGAAGTACCAGAACCGCGCCTACCGCTACCTCTATCTCGACGCGGGGCACCTCGGCGCGCAACTGCAGCTCGCCGCCGAGGCCCTGGGACTTGGCTCCTGCAACGTGGCGGCATTCTTCGACGACGAGGTCGCGAACCTGGTGGGCATCGACAGCCACACGGAGGTCGCGGTCTACGTCACCGCCGTGGGGCGCGTCTGATCCGCCCACCTACCCCTCCGTCAACTCCAGCACCTCGTAGACCTCGACCGGCTCGGAGAAGCCCCGCACCTCGACCGGGCCCAGCGCGCGCGCCTCGATGACATGCTCCACCTGCTCGTAGGTGCTGTGGCTGATGAGGGTGGGGCAGCCCACCTCCTTGGTCATCATCTCCAGCCGGGCGGCGAGGTTCACGTGCGCGCCGATGGCGGTGTACTGCATCCGCTCGCCGGTGCCCACATAGCCCACCACGGCCTCGCCCGTGCTGATGCCGATGCCCGCCGCCAGCTCAGGCATGCCCAGGAACTCCCACTCCGCCCTGTTGTACCGGATACGCCGCTGCATGTGCACCGCGGTCTGCACGGCCAGCAGCGCGTGGTCCGGCTGGTCCAGCGGGGAGTTCCAGAACGCCATCAGCCCGTCGCCCAGGTACTTGTCGAGCGTGCCCTCAAACTCCCAGATCGTCTCGTGCACCAGGTAGAAGAAGCGGTTGAGCAGCTCCACGGTCTGCTCGGGGTCCATCTGCTCGGACCGGCTCGTGAAGTTGCGCAGATCCGCGAACATGACGGTGACCACGCGGCGCTGCCCGCGCAACAGCGCCTCGGGGTCCTCCTCCACCAGCCGGTCGATCACCACCGAGGGCACGAAGCGCGACAGCGCGCTCCACACCCGCTCATGCTCGCTCTCCTCGCCCAGCAGCCGCAGTGCGAGGGCCGCGATGATCGAACCCAGAAGCACCAGATCGGGCGCGACCATGTCAACGACCAGTCCGCGCGCGAACAGCGCGATGCACAGCCAGTTGTAGCCGACCAGCATCGCGGCCGCGAAGGCGATGGCCGCACTCGGTCGCAGCCGCGACAGCCCGAAGAACATCGCCACGCCCAGAGCCACAACGATGGCCAGGCAACTGAACCCGGAGGCCTGTCGCAGGAACCGGCCCTCGAGTATGTTCGCCAACGCGTTGGCCTGCGTCTCGACACCGTTGTACACGCTGCTGAAGGGGCTGGCGCGCAGGTCGTAGAGGCCGGGAGCGCTGACGGCGACGAAGACGACCTTGTCCCCGAACAGCTCCCGGGCTCGTGTGGGGTCGCTCCTGGCGACGTCCAGCATCTCCCACACCGACACGTACGGGTAGGTGCCGGCGCCGCCCGCGAAGTCGATGAGCATCCTGCCGTTCACGTCGATCGGCACGCGGCGCCTCCCGCCCAGGTCCACGAAGCGGCCCGGCCTGATGACCACCTGCTCGGGATCGACGTCGAGCATCTCAGCCGCCACGGCCAGCGTCAGCGACGGGTAGAGCCGGCCGCCGTGCGTGACGACGGGGAAGGTGTGGCGGTAGACGCCGTCGCCGGAATCGACCACGTTGACGAAGCCCACGCCCGCCGCGGCCCTGACCAGGCCCGGGAGCGGCGGCGTGACCTCGCCCAGCTCGAACAGGGTCGCCACCGTGTTGAAGCCGCCGCCCTCTACCACCCGGGCGGAAGACCAGCTCCTCGCGGCCATCGCCTCCGACGACGCCTCGGTGCCCTGCGAGCCCGGCCCGTGGCCGAAGGCCGCGTGGTAGACGTTCCCGGCCTCGGCCGTTGCCTCCGCCAGCTCCTCATCCGACTCCGGCCTCTGCACGTCGGGATCCGCGAAGAAGATGTCGAACACGATCGCCTTCGCCCCGCACTCATGGAGCCTTCGCACGATCATTGCGAAGCGCTCGCGGGGCCACGGCCAGCGCTCGAGCTTCTCAATGCTGGCCTCGTTGACATCAACGATGATGATGTCGGGGTGGGGCTCGCGCTCGCCCCGCAGGTGGAACCGCCAGTCCACCGTTCGCAGCTCGATGCGGTCAAGGACGGTCAGGGGAAGCCAGAAGCGGAGCACGATCACAATCGCCATGACGGCGACGATAATCCACACCAGACGCCTGCGAAGGGCCAGTTCGGCGGACCTCGGCTGGTCCATGATTGAGTGACCACCAGGGCATGCTGCGGGGCTCACGACTGTTTACACACCCCGGCAGAAGGGTATCACTGACGTGAACGGGATGCCGCTCTGTCCCCGTGCTTGTGCGCCATCAGCAGTATAAACGGAGAACGCCACATGCGCAAATCGGCGGTCCTGCTCATCAGCGTTCTCGGCGTCTTCATATTCCTCGGTTTCATGCTGATGCAGTCGTTGGTCATCGTCCAGCGCATTGCATCGGTCAGCGACGTCGTCGGCGAGGTCTCGGTCAAGGCCCGCAGCGACAGTGACTTCACGCCGCTGGGGGACACGAGGCAGGTGCTGGCCGGCTCTGAGGTCCGGACCGGCCCCGACAGCGCCGTCACCCTCAACTGGGTCAACGGCTCGCGCATCCGCCTCGGCCCCGAGACATCAGTGCGCGTCCGGAAGTGCTCGCTGAACACCAACACGAAGGCCACGACCTCGCTGTTCGATCTCGACATGGGCCGCATCTGGGTCAGGGTCCTGTCGATGGTGGGGGGCAAGAGCAAGTTCGAGATCCGCACTCCCACCGCCACCGCCGGAGTGCGGGGAACGGTCTTCTTCGTCGAGGTGGACCGAACCGGCTCCACCGCGGTGGCCGTCTACGAGGGCGCGGTTGAGGTTGCGACCGACACCGGCAGAGCCACCGTCGGCGAGGGCCAGCAGGCAACGGTTGGCCCCGGCGGGTCCGCGCCCGCGATCTCGCATCAGGCCGGCGACGGCCCGCGGTGGCGGGAGCATAGCGGCATCATTGGCCCGCGGCTCGATCTGGATACGGGCACCCAGGTGACCGTGCCCGCCGGCGTCGAGACCGTCACCATTACCGGCGTCTCCGAGCCCGAGGCCACGGTGACCATCAACGGCAGCCCCGTGACGCTTGACCGCAATAACCGCTTCAGCGCCGAGGTGCCCGTCGGCGGGGCGAACGATGGCATGATCGTGGTCAGCGCCTCCGACAGCCGGGGCGGCGAGACCGTGCGCGCGATAGCCGTCGCGCAGGGCGGCTGATCTCGCCCGCTTCCATCCCCGATGCCGGAGCGCCCGGGCCCATATCGGCCCGGGCGCTTCAGGCTCTAAGCTGGCTCGCGGCGGTGCACTCACAGGACCTTGCGCACAAGCACCGCCCACTCGACCGCCTTCAGCACGTACGACATCACCAGCAGCCCCACGATGACGTAGAAGAAGCCCCACACGGCCGGGCTGTCGAGGCGCTGGATCCAGTCGCGGACGGGCACCTGCGTGCCGAACGCGAAGCGCTCGGCCAGGCTTGCCATAACGTGGATGAAACCCACGTAGAGCCGCCGGACGCCCGGATAGGCCGCGATCAGCCCCACGACGGCCGCGGCGATCAGGATCGGGTTGAGCAGGTGGAACTTCTCGCGCTGATGCTCGTTGAAGATGGGGCAGTTGCGGCACTCACGCGTGCGCTCCGTGCCCGCCCTCCGCTGATCGGCAAGGTCGGAGCGCATGTACGTCTCATCCCGGCCCGAGATGTCGGCGGCGCTGCCTCTGCGCAGCAGCGACTCGATGAGGTAGGGGTCGCAGTTGCAGCCCTGCTTGATGCGCCAGCAGTCCTTGCGCTTCTTGTAGGCGGGGCACATCTCCCGGATAGCCTCGTGGCAGAAGGGCATCTCCCAGCAGTGCGACAGCCGGTACCAGGGCCGCCTCGTGGTGCTCCGCGGCCTCTCGATGCCCTCGTCCTCCGCCATCTTGTTGGCGCGCTGGGGCGCATCCCTGACGAAGACCACGATCTCGATCAGGACGCGCACCCCGACCACTATCACGATCAGTTCCCCCGTGGTGCTGGCCCAGGAGCTAATGATCTCGCCGGCGCGTGCCGCCTCGTTGCTAACCTGGCCCGCCACCATCAGCGGGAAGCCGAAGATGAAGCCCAGGCCCACCAGCCCGGCCACGACCGCGTACGCGACCTCCGCGTACGTGATGACCACCAGGCAGATCGTCCCAAGGGCGGCACTGAGCGCCATGACCTGCCCCATCAGGCGCAGGTTCCCGATGATCCGGGGCTCTACGACTCCCGCGAGGTGCCCCCCATAGACGCCGTAGAGGATGTAGGCCGTGCTGACGACGAACGCCAGCGCGGCGATCTTCAGGCCCGTCACCGACCAGTTCACGAGCGTCGTGGTCAGGTCCACGGCCGTGCTCGAGGCGCCCCTACTGGCATTGCGTCTCACTCACGGGCCTCCTCTCAGCGTCCCGCAGGCGCCGTCCGCTAGGCCTGGTCGGAGGCCTCGGCCGCCTGGCGGTACTCCTCCGGGATCGGGTAGTCGTCAAGGAACTGCAGCAGATCGGTCTTCTGGTTGGCGCGGTTGTAGGCCTCTTCGAACTCGATCATGTCATCCTTGACCAGCCGCGCGAGGTGCATCTCCAGAAGCTGCATCCCCAGGTGCCGCCCGCTCTGGATCGTCGAGCGCATCTGCGACGTCTTCCGCTCGCGGATCAGGTTCCCGATGGCGGCGGAGCCGCCCGGCTCACCGACCATGATCTCGTAGGCGGCGATGCGCCCCCTGCCGTCCTTGCGCGGGATCAACTCCTCGGAGAACACCGCCATCAGCGAGGTGGAGGTCATGGCGCGGATCTCCTCCTGCTCGGCGGACGGGAAGGCCGTCACCAGGCGGTCCACGGTCTTCGGCGCGCTGACCGTATGCAGGGTGGAGAGCACCAGGTGGCCCGTCTCCGCCGCCTGCAGGCAGGCGCGCATGGTCTCGAGGTCGCGCATCTCGCCGACCAGCATCACGTCGGGGTCGGAGCGCATGTTGCGGGTCACCGACTCCGCGAAGCTTGATACGTCCACACCCACCTCGCGCTGGTTCAGGATCGAGCGCTTGCCCTCGTGGTAGTACTCGATCGGGTCCTCTATGGTAATGATATGCGTATCACGCTCGCGGTTGATGTAGTCGATCATCGACGCAATCGTGGTGGTCTTGCCGCAGCCGGTCGGACCGGTCAGCAGGATGATGCCGCGCGGCTTGTTCAGCATCTCCTGGACCTCGTGCACGGGCAGACCCAGTTGTTCGAAGGTGAGGATCTTGTCCGGAATGAGCCGCAACGCGATGGCCGGGTGGCCCTTCTGCTGGAAAATGCTCACACGGTAGCGGGCCCCCACCTCCTCCAGCGCGGCCGCGATATCGGCCCCACCGCTCTCATGGAACTTCTGCCAGTACCGGTTGGTCGGGTCGTCCTCCCCGATGAGCTCGGTCGTCGCCGCCAGCGTGTCGACCGCCTCGAGCTCCTTGTACCCCTCCACGCGGTAGAGCCTGCCGTGCAGGCGGAAGATGGGCGGCTCGCCCACGGTGAGGTGCAGGTCCGAAGCATCAAGTTTCGCACACGCGGTCATGAGGATATGGAGGACTTCACCGTCCAGAGTCCGTCCCGCGGCGTTGCTCAGCTCGGGCGGCGCCTTCAGCGTTCTGCGGATGTAGTCATCGCCCATTTGTGATCCCCTCACAAACGAAGTGGTGGCACGACCGTCGCTTGGTCTCGGCATGCACAGCCGCGCGGCTTCTATGCTCTGCTAGCCCGATCTCCGGCTGGAGCGCTGCCCCCTGCGTGCGTTACGCCGATCGCCCTCGCCGCCCTCGGACTGCCCCGAAGCCCGGCCGGTGGTCTCGGCGGCGGACTGCTGGGCCTCCGGCACCTCCCCGCGCGCGCCGCCGATCCCCGGCTGCTCGCCTACGGCCTTCTCCGCATCGGCGGGATCGACGCGGCGCAGCATCTGGCGCATCTCCGTGTAGTTCCCCGCGTAGAACAGCGCGTCCCGGGCCGATATCGTTCCATCCTTGTACAGCTTCAGCAGCGCCTGGTTGCGCGTCTGCATCCCCCAGTAGGCGCCATCCTGCATTGCCGCGTAGGTGTCTCCCGGCTTGCCGTCCTCGATCATCTTCGCGACCGTCGGGTTCACTACCAGCACCTCGACCGCCGCGACGCGCCCCTCCGTCGCCTTCCTCGGCACCAGCGCCTGCGACAGGATGGCTCGCAGCGACTTGCTCATGCGCAGGCAGATCATGTCGCGCTGGTGCGGCGGGAACATGTTGATGATGCGCTCCATCGTCTCCGACGCGCTCGAGGTGTGAACCGTCGAGAACACAAGGTGGCCCGTCTCGGCCGCCTGCATCGCCACGTTCATCGTCTCCACGTCCCGCATCTCACCGATCAGGATGATGTCCGGGCTCTGGCGCACCACGTACTTCATCGCATCGGTGAAGCTCATGGTGTCGATGCCGACCTCACGCTGGTTGACGATGCACCCCTTGTCCCGGTGGATGTACTCGATCGGGTCCTCGATGGTAACTATATTGCCCTGGCGGTTGTCGTTGATGTGATCGATCATCGCCGCGAGCGTCGTGGACTTCCCGCATCCCGTCGGTCCCGTGACCAGCACAACGCCCTGAGGGCTCATGGCAATGTCCCGGAGCACCGGCGGAAGCTCCAGTTCGTCGATGGTCATGATGTCGAGCGGGATGATGCGCATGACGAGGCCGATCGTGTTCTGCTGCCGGTAGATGTTGACCCGCAGCCGACACGTGTCGCCGAGCGTCAGGCCTATGTCGCGCTCCGGGAACTCCTCGAACAGCTCCTGCTGACGCTCCGCGGGTGGGCGCCCACCTTCCAGAAGACGTCCGAGGCCTGGATCTCGGCGGCCTCGAGCACAACATCTCGCCAATTCTCCACTGCGTGTTGCCTCCTTGTGCTTGGCGCGACCCCCCCTGCAGCCCACGAGTGGTCTACCCCGAAGTGGGTTTCGGCACGGGGTGCCTCCAGTCCTTCTTAAACGCGAAGACGCGGGCCGCAATGCCCGCGCTTCTTGGTGTGATCTTCGCTGGTGGAGCAGGCGGGAGTCGAACCCGCGACCTTCTCCATGCCAAGGAGACGCGCTCCCACTGCGCCACTGCCCCACCCGACCTCACGTGGCGATTGTAGCAGACGGACAGGCCGCCGTCAAGCGAGCGTCCGGCACGGGCAGCATCCAGATTCGTGTGGATGCGCGCACCGAGCGGCGACGTCCCGTGCCTGCGCATCCCGCTCCCGGGCGGGAGGGACCGGGGGGTGAGGCCTGCCCCGTTGCGGCGCGAACGCCTGCAGAGCAACGACCTGCGGATGGGCGCGTCCGTGTGTCATCCACAGGAATCTGGATGCTCTCTCCGGCACGCTCAACCGCGGGGGGCGCGACCATCTTCTGCAGGCGCTCAGGGAGGCGAACCGCTGCCGCATGGCGAACCACGCCAAGGCTAGCCTCGTGTTTGGGCCCCCGCGCTGCGCGCAAGCCCGTCTTGCCGCATCAGCACGAGGGTAGCGTTGCGTCTTCCCGGCGGCCGTCCGAAAGCGCACCCCAGCGCGAGCGCAGGAGGCATCGTCGGCTCCGGCCGCGAAGCACCCCTCGGGCGGCGGCCGGCACGAGTCGGCCGCCGCACTCCGTGGCTGCAGGGAGACCGGAATGGAGCGATACACATGCGCATGAAGGTCGGAGTCGTGGGCTCTGCGGGCGGCGTCATCCCGGACCACGTGCGGGAGAAGGCCCGCGAGATGGGGCGATGCCTGGGGCGCCACGACGTCGTCGTCGTGACCGGCTCGGCACCGGGCCTGCCCCACGAGGCGGTGCTTGGCGCGAAGGAGGAGGACGCGCTCGTCATCGGCATCTCGCCGGCCCTCTCGTTCGACGAGCATCGCCAGGTCTACGGCTCGCCCTGGGAGGGCTATGACGTGCTGGTCTTCACCGGGAGCGGCCTGATGGGCCGCGAGATCGAGGTCATCCGCACCTGCGACGCCGTGGTCGTGATCGGCGGCCGCTCCGGCACGCTGGGCGAGTTCGCCATCGCCTACGATGAGGCCCGCCTCATCGGCGTGCTCACCGGCACCGGCGGCATCGCCGACCACATCCCCGAGCTGCTCGCGGTCATCAACAAGGAGACCGTGGCGGCCATTGTCATGGACGACGACCCCGAGGAGCTGTTCGGGAAGATGATGACCAGGCACCGAGAGCGAGTCGCACGCGGCGTGGCCTTCCGCGGCCCGATCATTCACGGCGGGTAGCCGGCGGGCCCACCGTCAGCCGGCGGCGAGACCTCGCCGGGCTCCGGCGCCGCCCGAGCCGATCAGTCCCGCCACCGCTCCTGCATGACGATCTCGTCCAGCGGCAGGCGCTTCTTCGGCGGCGCCTCCACGGCCGGATACCCGATGGGCAGCAGCCCAACCACGATGACGTCGCTCGGAATACTCAGCAGGCCCCTCACCCTGTCGGCGTTGAAGGCGCCGACCCAGCAGGTACCCAGCCCCTGCTCGACTGCGGCCAGCGTCATGTAGGCCATGGCGATGGCGACGTCGATGGGGAAGCAGTGCAACCCGCACGGCATGACGTGCTCTGTGGCCACGGCGCAGGCGACGATGACCGCCGGCGCCTCGCCGATGAACTGCTGCCCGTTCGCGGCGTCCACCAGCGCCTCCCGCATCTCCGGGTCGCGCACCACCACGAACCGCCACTCCTGCACGTTCCGGGCCGACGGTGCCAGCCGCGCGGCTTCCAGCACCCGCTTGAGCTTCTCGTCTTCGAGCTCGTAGGGCCCGTACTTACGCACTGAGAAGCGCCGCTGAATCGCAGCTATTACGTCCATGCGCAATCACCAGCTTTCATGGCGTCGCAGTCGGCCCGCCGATCAAACCAGATCGCCGAGCGGCGCGGCCGGGGCGAACCTGCCGCCGAAGTTGAGCAGCGTCGCCGTCGGCTCCTCGGGCAGGTGCGCCGCGACAACCTCGCCCACGAAGATCGTGTGGTCACCGGCGGGATAGGCGTGCCTCACACGGCACTCCAGATTGATGGCCGCCTGCGCCAGCAGCGGCACCCCTATCTCAGCGGGCTCGGCGGTCGGGATCTCGAACTCCCTGAACTTGTCGATGTCCCGCCCGGAGGTCGAGCCGGTCTGCTCCACCAGTTCGCTCTGGCGCTCGCCCGCCCAGGCGAAGACGAACTCGCCGGTCTGCTCGATGCAGGTATGCGTGTAGCGCTCGGGCGCGATGGAGACGCAGACCAGCCGCGGATCGCCCGAGCAGATCATGCCCCAGCCCGCGGGCATCACGTTGGGCCTGCCCTCCGCGTCTCGGGCGACGACCATGATCACCCACTCGGGGTACTTGTGCGCCATCGCCTCACTCGGGCTGACCTGCTCCATCGCGATCCTCCTCGCGCGTCGTGAGTGTCCTGGCTATGCTCGAATGGCCCTGCTCCATCGCGACCTGCGCCGCCGTCCTGCCGTGCCAGCGCAGCCCCGCGTCGGCATTGTGCTCGAGGAGGAGCCGCACGAGTGCCTCATCGCCCTGCGCCGCCGCCTGGTGCAGAGCCGGCGTGGGCAGTGGGTCGGTGTCGTTGGGGTCCGCCCCATGCTGCAGCAGCACGCGCGCGAACTCGACGTCACCGGCCTCCGCGGCCCCCTCAAGCAGGGACTGGCGGTCCCAGTCGTTGCGCAGATTCGGGTCGCCGCCCGCCTCGATCAGCGCGCGGGCCAGGTCGGTGTGCCCGTACATCACAGCCAGGCCGAGGGCCCGAGGGCTCGGCTCAGCGCCGCCCGCCAGCAGCAGCCGCGCGATCTCGCCGTCCCCCCTCTCCACGGCGACCTCGAGGGGCTTGGTGCCCTTCAGCCCCGAGAGGTTGACGTCGGCCCCCGCCTCGACGAGGGCGTGCACGCGATCGACGTCACCGTCCCGGACCGCCTGCAGCAACGGCGCCGCGCGGTGGCCCCGCCACAGTACCACCCCGACCCCGCCCGCGATCCACAGGACGGTCAGCACCAGCAGGACCACGAGCGCGTAGAATACGCCCAGCGCAACCCGGGCGAGGCCCCGCTCGAGTCGGTCCAGAATCCAGGCCGGCCGGTCCGCGACGGCATTCACCCACTCAAAGCCCGTGTCCGCCCCGTCCGCGGCCTTCCCGGGCCGCGGACGGGGCCTTCGGGGGATCCGGCGCCGCCGGCGCCGGCGTCGGCTGTCAGGCCTGGGTTCTCTCACGAATGAACTCCAGCCACCTCGCGTAGTCATCCACCGGGTCGTCGCTGCGCGGGGTTTCCAGCACCAGGTAGTCATCGTAGCCGATCTCGTTGATCGCCCCGGCCACCGCGTCCCAGTCCACGTCGCCCTCGCCCAGCGGCGAGTTTGTCTTATCCACCGTCATGTCCTTGATGTGGATCTGCGCCAGCACTCCCGCGGCGTCGAGCCTCCGCAACTCCCCGGGGCCGTCGAGGCCGATCCACACCGCGTTGCCCACGTCGTAGTAGACGCCGACGGCCTCCGAGCCGATCTCGTCCACGATGCGCAGCCAGGTGTCGGCATCCACCGTGCCCTCCAGCGCCAGCGTCACGCCCCGGCTCTCGGCTCTGGGCGCGCATGCGGCGACGCCCTCGACGGCCCGCCGGATGCGACTCTCGCCGTCCAGCATCTGGTCGCCGAAGAAGGCGGTGAGTATCTTGCGGATCCCCGCCTCGGCGCACATGTCGATCAGGTGCAGCATCAGCCGGACGGCCTCCTCCCGCACCTCCGGGTCGTCGTCGGGGAAGCCGCGGCGGTTGTAGCGGCCCGCTATGCACGAGGGCATCTCCATGCCGTACTGCTCCGCCAGCCGGCGCAGGCGCTGCACGCCCTCGATGCTCCAGATCAGCTCCTGCTCGTACTCCAGGTTGACGAAGGGGATCTCGAGCCCGTCGAAGCCGATCTCCCTGCCGATGCGGAAGGCGTCCTCGATGTCGGGGCCGAACCTGCCCGCGGCGACGATCCCGTACTTCATTGCGCATCCTCCTCGGGTAAGACTGCAGTCGCTGTCAACTTCGACCGGGTGTGACCGAGGTCCTTCCCGTATCGGGTGGCGGCGGGCGATCGAGAGCGGCGGGGAGGTCTCCGAGCGCGCAACACGGAATGCGATCTCGCGCGGGAGCCACGGGCGTCAGGGGCGCCCCCCACGGCACGACTACGGCTCAGCGCCGGGTCCGCCAGGCCTCGCAAGGTCACGACGTGAGGCCGGGCGTGCGCCGGTGTCGGTGAATGGAGAATGCGTTGAGCGGCATCGACTGGTTCGGCATCATCTCGGGAACCCTGGGCGGCGTCGCCCTGCTCATGTACGGCATACGGATCATGGGCGAGGGGCTCGAGTCGGCCGCGGGCAACGCCATCCGCAGGGTCCTCGCCACCCTCATCCGCAACGCCTGGCTGGGCTGCCTCGTCGGAACCGTGGTCACCGGCATCGTGCAGAGCAGCAGCGCCGTCACCGTAATGACCGTCGGCTTTGTCAACGGCCAGCTCATGACCTTCCGTCAGGCCCTGGGCGTGATCTACGGCGCAAACATCGGCACCACGGTGACCGGCCAGATCATGGCCTTCCAGATCACTCAGGCGGCGCTGCCCGTGATCGCCGTAGGCTTCGCACTGCACTGCTTCGCCAAGCGCCGCATCCTCCGCGACTTGGGGCAGGGCATTCTGGGCTTCGGGATACTGTTCCTCGGTCTGTTGCTGCTCAAGGACTCCGTGGAGAGCCTGAAGGGCAGCGAGTTCGCGGTGCGGCTTTTCAGTGACTTCAGCCACAACCTCCTGCTGGCCGTCGTGGCCGGCACGCTGGTGACCATCTGCATCCAGTCAAGCTCCGCCTCCCTGGGCATAGCAATGGCGCTTGCGGCCCATGACCTCATCAGCCTCGAGGCGGCCATTGCGCTGATGCTGGGCGACAACATCGGCACCTGCATCACCGCCCAGATCGCCTCAATCGGCACGCACCCGACGGCCCGTCGCACAGCCTGGGCGCACACCATTCACAACATCGTCGGGGTGGCATTGGCGCTCGTCCTGCTCAAATGGTTCACGCCCATGGTCCTGGCGTTGTCGCCCTCTGCCGATCCGCTGGCGGTGGGCAGCAGCGGGTACCAGGCGGCATTGCAGCGCCAGGTCGCCAATTCGCACACGCTCTTCAATGTGCTGGACGCACTGCTCTTCCTCGTCTTCAACAGCTGGTTCGCATCGCTGTTGGAGCGCTGGATCCCGGATCGCCGCGGACGAGTTGTCGAGGCCGCCCACATCGATAAGCGGCTCCTGGAGACGCCCCCCGCCGCCGCGGGCGCCACCCTCCAGGAGCTGGGCCGCATGACGCGCGCATGCCGGGCTCTGGTGCGCGACTGCACCGACGCGCTGCTGGCACCCGAGCGCGCCGAGTTGGGGCAGCTCCGCGCCCAGGATGACGCAATCGACCACCTCCAGGAGGCCATCACCGGCTACCTCGTCGAGCTGATGGAGGAGGACATCCCCGAGCGCATCTCACACCAGATCCCGGCGATGCTGCATGTAACCAACGACCTCGAGCGTATCGGCGATCACTGCAAGAACCTGATCGAGTTGGCCGAGGAGCGACTGCAGGAGGATCTGATCTGGAGCGACCCGGCCCGGGACGCGCTCAGCGACATGGCCGCGATGGTCGATGAGATGCTGGAGCTGAGCATCCGGGCCTTCGGCGGGGAGGATGGCGGGATCCCCGCGCGCATCCTCGAGCTGGAGGACAGGGTGAATCTCGCGACGGAGCAGGGGCGCGCGGCCCACATGGAGCGTGCCCGCGCGGGCACATGCCTGGCGCTGGCCGGCGTGCTGTTCCTCGATGCGCTGATGAACTACGAGAAGATCGGGGACCACGTCCGCAACGTCGCCCACGCTCTGGCCGACGGCCTTATGGAGGCCGGCGCCACGCCACGGACCACCGCGGCCGAAGAGCTCGGGGGAGCGGCGCTCGGAGGCGCCCTGCCCGCGGCTGACGGCGCCCGGTCCTCGTCCGAGCGCGCCCCTCGGGAGGAGCCTCAGCCCCGCCTGCCGCTCAGCTCGCACGAGGCGGAGCGCTCTCAGCCTGCGGGCCGGCCCCGGGGGCCTGACGAGGATGGCGGGTGACGGGAGGGTGCGGCGCGCCCCGGCGGCTCAGCCCGCCGCGCCCCGCCGGCGCCCCTGGGCGTGCAGGCCGAGCAGACTCCGGAGGTAAGTCATGTTCGCGCGGCAGGACTCGACGGGAGAGAGCTCGGTGTAGTCCAGGTCCACGACGATCCAGCCCGAGAAGCCGCCGTCACGCAGTGCCCGCCAGCAGGCGGCGAAGTCCACCGTCCCGGTGCCCAGCTCGGTGAAGCGCTGGTCCTGGCCCAGGTCCTTGAAGTGCACGTAGCGGCTCCGGTGGCGGTGCCGGCGAATGGTCTCGGGGACGTCGAAGCCGCCGCGGGCGAGCTGGGCGGTGTCGGGGGTGAAGCACACCAGCTCGGGGTCGGTCAGCGCCATGAGCCGCTCGAAGGGCTCCTCGTGCTCGAAGATCGTCCCCCAGTGCTGATGCCACGAGCAGACGAGGCCGCGGCTGTGGCAGATACGCCCTGCCGCGTTGGCCGCCCGCGCGACCCGCGCGATCTGCTCCTCTCCCCCACCGCCGTCCTTGCGGCCCCCGTCGATCAGCATCAGGTGGCAGCCGACGTCGGCGCAGAACCGGGCGACGCGCTCCGCTCCCTCCACCCACGCCTCCGTCTCCTCGTCGCTTGTGAAGCCGCAGGTGTAGTAGAGCCCGGAGAGGACGAGGCCCATCTCATCGAGGGGGCCGCGCACCCGTTCTGGACGGTCAAACCAGGGCTCGAGCGTGCGGGCGCAGTACTCCAGCCCGTCCCACCCCTCGGCGCGGACGGTGGGCAACGATGCGAGCAGCCGGTCGAGGCCCCGACCGGGGAAGGTGGCCGGGTGGTAGCCGAGCTTCAGCATGGACCGCACCTGCTCCGCTCGCCCGACCTGCGGGGCTCACCGGGAACCGGGGCCATCACCTACTCGCCCTCGCTGAAGACCTGGGTGGTGAACACGTAGAGGTCCGCGGTGCGGCGCCAGGCGTCGGCCGGCAGGCCCGCCTTGTGCGCGCACAGGTAGTTAAGCATGGTCTCGCGGTCCCAGCCCTGCTCGGGAGCCACCTGGGGCAGGAAGACGCCGCGCTGCACGCCCTCCGCCACCACGACCCCGTGCTTCCCCACGATAATGTCTTCGGGCCTGTCGATCTTCTCCAGCGGCGAGAGCACGCTGATCTCGATCTCCAGGTCATCGACCTCATCGGGGTTCACGGCGGGGAAGCGCGGGTCCTGGGTGGCGGCCGAGACCGCCGCCGAGCGCACCGCCTCCGCCAGCGGCTCCCGCGGCTCGAGCGTCCCGATGCAGCCGCGAAGCTGCCCGTGCTTGTGCAGCGTCACGAACACTGCCCGCGGCTGCCCGAAGACCGGATCGCCCTCGGGCAGGTCGGAGAGCTCGCCCGCGGTCACGTAGCGCCTGATCGTCTCGCGGGCGAGGTCCAGCAGCATCTGCTGTTGCCGCTCGTCCAGCTCATGCTGCGCACCGGCGTATTCCGCCATCTGCCGTCAGCGTCCCCTCAGCAGCGTGTCGGCCCTCGCGCCAATCTGCCCCTTCGCGGCCGGGCGGCCCGGCCCCTCCCTCAGCCGCCGCCTGCCGCCTCCGCACGCGCGAAGACCAGCAGCGCGTTCGAGACCCGGCGCGCCGCGCCGTCGGAGGGCGCATTGAGGACACGCCCATCGGCGACGAAGGTAGTCGAGCCCCCACCATCGAGGTTCATGGCCTGCCGGGCCCCGAGCTTGACCATGGTCGTCGCCAGCTCCTCGAGCGTCATGCCGTCCTCCTCATCGCCCTCGGCTGCGGACTCCGCCGCGACGAGCAGCAGCCGCCCATCCTCCGTGATGCCCACGGCGGTCCGCGAGCGCCTGCTGGCGTAGACGTCCGGCCGGAAGCGCTCGGCCGATGCGCTGACGTGGCAGCGGCCGTCCTTGACGAGTCGGGGGCCGCCGCCGATGGCGTGCCGCAGCTCCGGCCAGCGGGGCGTCGTCCGGAGCTGCACCGTCGCGACCGTGCCCTCCTCGACCTGATCGAGACTCGCCGCCATGCGCCCGATGCCCGACAGCACGAAGCCGCCCTCGGGGATGCTCACTGCGGCTCCGCCGGTCTCCTTATGCGAGACCACGCCGGAGGCATCGACCACGAGCCGCGTCCGCTTGCCGGCTCCCTCGACGGACGCACCCCAGCGGCGCGTGTACATGACCATGCTGTCGGGCGTGTCGTGGCCGCGGTTCAGCGCCGACAGCTTCTGGGTGCCGAGCCCGGCGAAGGCCACAAGGCCGTCGAAGCTGAGCCGGTCCATGAGCGCCTCGCCCGTCTGCGTAATCCCCAGCACGGTGCGGCCGCCCCAGGGCTCCCGGACCCACTCGCCGTCGATGACCAGCATCCCCAGCGGAGCGCCGTTCCGGGCGAAGAAGCCCCCGTTGACGCCGCCCCACGCCCCGCAGCGGGCCGCGATGCTCGCCACGGTAGCGCGCTTGTGCACGGTCGGCGCTGCCAGCGCCGGACGCACCTCGATGGCCTCGGACGCCGGATCGACCTCCAGGACGTAGACGCTGACCGGCCCGCGCGGGGTGGTGAAGTGACGCCGGTGCAGGACTCCGGCCGCCCGCGGCAGGGGACGCAACGGCTCGGGCTCGGGCTCCGGCAGGATGTCCTCGGGCGCGCGCCGCAGGTCGATGACGATGCGTGGCGGATCGCCGACGCTGAAGACGCTCGGCGGGAAGGGTGAGTCGTGGCCGATCTGCACGCGGATCGTGTCGTTGGCGGTCGGGCCCTGCCACAGCTCGGAGACCAACGGGTCGCCCAGGCGCAGCAGTCGCACCCTGGTCGCCCAGCCGCCCTGCTCCCGCGGCGCCGGAAGCTCGAGCACCACCATGCCCTGCTGCGCCCACCAGGAGAACCCCGTCGGGCGGTCCAGGTCCAGCACCACGCGGACCTTCTCGCGGTGCCGACCCTCCCGCACGTCCTCGACCACCCCGCCCGGCGTGGAGAGCACCCACATGCTGGCCGGACCGTCGCGAACCACCTTGCTCTCGATCTCGAAGGGGGCCGCGAGCATCTCCAGGGGGACGAAGAGCCTCCCCCCTCTGAGGGAGGGACTGGCTTCGGCGCGCAGTGGCTCGCCCTCCGCCACGTAAGAGCAGGTCGAGGGCCGCACAAGCACGTTGCGGCCGAAGCCCCTGACGGTCCAGGGCCGGCCCTCCTCGCCTTCGCTGACCGTCAGCCCCAGGCCGTGGCGCAGGGCGTCCTCGGCCAGCAGCAACCGTCCCTCAGCGTCGCTCTGCGCCTGGTCGCTCTCCAGCGCCGTACCGTTGACGACAACCGTGAGGCCGGCCGGACCAGCCGCCGCGAGGCCTGCCGCGATGGTCGCTGCGACTGCTGCCGCGATGATGGTCCGCGCGGTCTGTCCCCAGGTCATGGCGTGTGATGGCGCACGGCTCAGTTGATGCCCGCGGGCGGCCCGGCCGCCGCGAAGCGCCCCCCCGCGTAGACGCTCCGGCCGTCGATCAGCACCGCCTCCACCGCGGCGGGCAGCTCGCGGCCTGCGAAGGGCGTGTTGCGGCCCATCGATGCGAAGCGCTCGGGCCTGACGGTCCAGCGCGCGTCCGGGGCGAAGATCAGCAGGTCGGCCGGCGCGCCGACCGCCAGCCGCCCGCCCTCGACGCCCAGCAGCCCGGCCGGGGCCGCGGTCATGGTGGCCAGCGCCTCCGGCAGCGTCAGGATCCCCGGCTCCACCAGCTCCGCGAGCACCACCGAGAGCGCAGTCTCCAGCCCGACGACACCGAAGGGCGCGCGCGCGACGCCGGCGGCCTTCTCCTCCGCGGTGTGCGGCGCGTGGTCCGTGGCGATGACGCTGATCGTGCCGTCCCGCACCGCACCGATCAGCGCCCGGCGGTCCTCCTCGGTGCGCAGCGGCGGGTTCATCTTCGCGTTGGCGCCGTGCTCGGCCACGGCCTCGTGTGTCAGCGCCAGGTAGTGCGGCGCGGTCTCCGCCGTCGGTCCGTCCTCCCACTCGCGCAGCACAGCCACGCCCGCGGCGGTGGAGAGGTGGGCAACGTGCAGCGGCGGCCGTCCCGGCCCGTCCCAGGCCTCGCGCCAGGCCTCCAGCGCCCGCGCCTCGGCCGCCGGGTGCTGGCCGGGCACGCCCAGCCTGCGCGCCATGTCGCCGTCGTGCATCACTCCGTCGCGCGACAGCTCCTCCGCCTCGGCGTGGGTGATGAAGAGCAGGTCCTCGTCTGCGCAGCGGAGCAGCGCCTCCCGCCGCTGCTCCGCGGTGCGGAGCATGAAGGCGTCGTCGCTTACCGCCACGCAGCCGGCCGCCTTGAGCGCGCCGAAGTCGGTCAGGCTCTCCCGGTCGTTGTCCAGCGTGGCCGCGCCGATCACGCCCACCCGGCACCACGCCGAGCGCCTGATGCGGCCCCGTATCTCACGCACCGTGGCCGGCCGGTCGGGGGCCGGCGTCGTGTTGGGCATCGCGCAGACGCGGGTGAACCCGCCGCGCACCGCCGCGCGCGTGCCGCTCTCGATGGTCTCCTTGTGCTCGGCGCCGGGCTCGCGCAGGTGCACGTGCAGGTCGATCAGGCCGGGACAGACCACCATCCCCGTGGCGTCGATCACCGCCTCCGGCGCCGGGGGGCCGCCCGGGCCGACGGCAGCGATCCGGCCGCGCTCGATATGCAGATCGGCGACCTCATCGATTCCTGTGCGGGGGCAGATCACACGCCCGCCGCGGACCGCCAGTGCCTGCTGCTGCGTCATCTCAGCCCCCGGTCCCATCGCGACAAACGCAGAAGGCCTCCCCGGTCGGGGGGCCTTCTGGTTCCTGCCGACGGCGCGGGTGGCGAACCGCTATTCCTCCACCTTCACGCGGATCCGGTCGATCCGGTCGATCTTCTGTCCGTTCAGGTCGCTAACCGTGAGCGTCACGGTGTAGTATCCGGGCGTCAGGAAGGTCCAGGTGGTCTCCCGGCCGTAGCCCTCCTCCTGGATGCCGTTGAGGTCGTCGAAGTCCCACACGTAGAGGCCCTTCACGCCCTCGGGCTGGGGAGCGGCCTCGAACGCCGTCTCCTGGTTCACCTTCGCGGTCATCTTCTCGCCCGCGTCCGCGATGAGCGGCTGCTCCTCGTAGCCCATCACCATCTCGCCGAGCCAGAAGGTCTCCTCGACATCGCCGAAGAGCGCGATGTGCTCGATCTTGCCGCCCGAGACATCAACTGTGCCGCCGAACCGGCTCAGGGGCACCACGACCTGCACCCAGTCCTCCACGATCTCGACGTGTTCCTTCAGCTCGAGCGGGCCCGAGTCGAGCGCGCCTTTGTCGGTCACCAGCAGCAGCCGCAGCCGCTCGATCTTCGGCGGCGGCGCCGCCGGCACACCGATAGGCTGGCCGATCGGCGCGCCAAATTCCTCGGGGAACATCATGCCCTCGTCCGGCGGCATCGGCATCTCGTCAAACGGCTGCTCCACATCGCGCGGCGCGAGGAAACCCTCCATGCCAGGCTCCGGGGGCATGTCGTCGGGCATGAACATCCCCGCCGGCAGCCCGCCGGGGCCGCCGGCCTCCGCCGGCATCTCCTCCTCGGGCTCACGGACCTTGACGACGAGCCTGATGTACCCGCCCTCGGGATCGGTCATGAACTGATCGGCCTCAAGCGGCTCCTTCAGCTCGAGGCGACCGCCCTCGAAGAAGCCGGTGGTCTCGATGCGCAGAGCCTCGGCCTCCAGGTAGGTCTCCTCTTCGTCCACCTCGATGGTGCCCGAGCCCCAGCTTCCGAGCTCAACGGCGTCCAGCGTACCGGTGAAGATCGGCACCTTCAGGTCCGCGTGACCGACCGGGCACTGTCCGGCGGTGATCGCTCCCATGCACGCGATGATCATTGCTGCTCGTCGCATCAAGGTCATCACCCTTCTACGCACCGGCGTCGGGTCACCCAACTCCGCGTTCCGGGGCCTCCCTGCGTCCCATCAAACGCAATTCTACCCCTCGCCGGGGAATCCTGCAAGAGCCCGCCGCCACCAACGGCCAAGACCCGACGGAGGGCCGGACCGTTGGGCGCGGCCCGTCCGGCCTCAAGTTCACGTCAGGCGCACCACAACCTCGCCGTGCAGCGGCTCACCGTCGCGCGTCAGGCGCAGGCGACCGTGCGCGACCTCGACGAGACCCATCTCCGCCAGCGGCTCCGCCCGCGCCCGCAGACCGGCCACACGCTCGGGCCCGTAGCACGCCTCCAGCATTCCGAGGTCGATGCCCTCGGTCAGGCGCAGCCCCATCATCAGCGCCTCCGCCAGGGCGTCATCCGGCCCAAGCCGCTCGGCGTAGTCCTCCGGATCGTCGCCGCTGAGCACCGCGTCGGCGTAGGCCGCCGGCTCGCGCACATTGGCGCTGCGTACGCCGTCCAGGTAGCTCCACGCGCCCGCGCCCAGGCCCAGGTAGGGCTCGTTGCGCCAGTAGGTGATGTTATGCCGGCACTCGCAGCCGGGGCGGGCGTAGTTCGAGATCTCATAGCGCGCCAGCCCGGCCTGCTCGCACAGCTCGCGCGTCACCTCGCGCATGGCGAGGTGCTCGCTCTCGCTCACCGTCTCGATCTCTCCAGCCTGCCAGCACTCGAACAGCCGCGTGCCCTCGGCCAGCTCGAGCCCGTAGGCGGAGAGGTGGTCCGGCTCCAGCTCCAGGGCCCGCTCCAGCGTCGCCCGCCAGGCGGCGACCGTCTGACCCGGAAGGGCGTAGATCAGGTCCAGCGAGACGTTCTCGAAGCCCGCCCGGCGCGCGGCCCTCAGCGCATCCTCGGTCTGCCCCGCCGTGTGCCCGCGGCCGAGCATCGCCAGTTCGTCATCGTGGAAGCTCTGCGCCCCGATACTGATGCGGTTGAACCCCGCCTGGCGCATCTCACGCAACTTCGGCAGATCCACGGTCTCTGGATTCGCCTCACACGTGATCTCGACGGAGCGGTCCACAGGCTCAAAGCCTGTCGGACCAGCGACGGACGGCTTCCGGCCGGGCCTCGAGCCCGTGCCGCCGCCGTCAGGACGGGCGGGCTTCCTTGCCCGCCCGGTCCTCTTCCCCCCTCCTCCCGCCTGCGAGGCGTCCTTTGCAGAGACAGGGAGAGTGGGGCTGCGGTGGCGAGGCCCGGCAACCGCTCCGAGAACGCCCGCAAGTTCCCCCGCCTCATAGACCGTCGGCGTCCCGCCGCCGAAGAACAGCGTCCGCACATCGCAGCCACCGAGCGTCGCCGCCCGACGGTCGATCTCGGTCTTCAGCGCGTCGAGGTAGCGGGCCATCTCCGCCGGCGAGCCGGGCCGCGAGTTGAAGTCGCAGTAGTGGCACTTGCGCGCGCAGAACGGAAGATGCACGTAGACGGAGAGCGGCGTGGCGCTCATCTCACCCGCCTCAGTCCTCGTCCCCCAGGCGCAGGATGGACATGAAGGCCTCCTGGGGCACCTCAACGTTGCCGATGGCCTTCATGCGCCGCTTGCCCTCTTTCTGGCGCTCGAGCAGCTTGCGCTTGCGCGTCACGTCGCCGCCGTAGCACTTCTCCGTCACGTTGCGGCGCAGCGGCGCCACGCGCGTCGAGGCCACGATGCGGGAGCCGATCGATGCCTGAATGCGCACCTCGAAGAGCTGGCGCGGGATGACCTCCTTGAGCCTGCGGGCGATCATGCGCCCGCGGCTCTCGGCGAAGTCGCGGTGGCAGATGATCGCCAGCGCGTCCACCGGGTCGCCGTTGATGAGCATCTCGACCTTCACCAGGTCCTCCGTCACGTATCCCGCGTGCTCGTAGTCGAGCGTGGCGTAGCCGCGCGTGGCGGACTTGAGCGCGTCGAAGTAGTCCACCACGATCTCGGCCAGAGGCAGTCGGTAGTGTAGCGCCACGCGGTCGCCCCAAAGGTACTCCTGCCTTACGTAGGCGCCGCGGCGGTCGTCGGAGACCTTGATGACCTGCCCGACATACTTCTGGGGGCACATGATCGTCGCCTCGACCACGGGCTCCTCGATGGCCTCAATCAGGTCGAGCTCGGGAAGCGCCGCCGGGTTGTCCACCTCGACGATCTGCCCGTCGGTGAGCAGGATGCGGTAGACCACGCTGGGCGCAGTGGCGACCAGCTCCAGGTCGTACTCGCGCTCCAGGCGCTCCTGCACGATCTCCATGTGCAGCAGCCCCAGGAAGCCGCAGCGGAAGCCGAAGCCGAGCGCGGCGGAGGTCTCGCGGTCATAGGACAGCGCCGCGTCGTTGAGTGAGAGGCGGTCGAGCGCGTCCTTGAGCGCCTCGTAGTCCACGTTGTCCACCGGGTAGAGGCCGCAGAAGACCATCGGCTGCGCCTCGCGGTAGCCCGGCAGCGGCTCGGCCGCGGGCCGGTCGGCGGAGCTGATCGTATCACCAACCCGGCTCTCGGTGACGCCCTTGATGCCCGCGGTCACGTAGCCCACGTCCCCCGCGCGCAGCTCCTCCACATCAACCATCGCGGGCGAGAAGACGCCCGTTCGCGAGACCTCGAAGCGCTTCCCCGAGGACATCATCACGATCTCCTCGCCCGGCCGGATGCGGCCCTCGAACACGCGCACGTAGGCGATCACGCCCTGGTGCACGTCGAACTCGGAGTCGAAGATCATGGCGCGCAGCGGCGCCTCGGCGTCCTCGTCGGGGGGCGGGATGCGCCTGACGATCGCCTCCAGCAGCTCGTGCACGCCCTCGCCGGTCTTGCCCGAGGTCAGGATGATCTCGTCGCGGTGGAAGCCGAAGGCGTCCTCCATCTCGGCCAGCGCCATCTCCGGGTCGATGTTGGGCAGGTCCACCTTGTTCACCACGGGGACGATCTCCAGCTCGGCGTCCAGCGCCAGGTAGACGTTGGCCACGGTCTGCGCCTCGACGCCCTGGGAGACGTCCACGAGCACGACGGCGCCCTCGCAGGCCTGCAGAGAGCGCGAGACCTCGTAGCTGAAGTCCACGTGGCCGGGGGTATCGATGAGGTTGAGCTGGTAGAGTTCGCCATCGTCCGCCTCGTAGTAGAGGCGAACGGCGGAGGACTTGATGGTGATGCCGCGCTCGCGTTCGAGGTCCATGGTGTCGAGCATCTGCTCCTGGGCCTCCTCGACGTTGCCACAGACCTCGAGGAGTCGATCGGCGAGCGTGGACTTGCCGTGGTCGATATGCGCCACGATGCAGAAGTTCCGCACGTTCTGCTGCGGGACCCTCCGCGCCCTGGCATTCTGGTTGGCCTTCGATTCAGTCGCCATTGCCTGCGTCTACGCTACCCTTCCGCACCAGGGTCGTTTGTCGTTTCTGTAGGGCGGGGACCTGTGCCCCGCCGCGTCGTTTGCCGTTGTCGTCATCCGTTCCGTTTGGAGCGGCCGGAGACCGGCGCCTCCAAACGGAACGGCATCTATGAAAATGCCGCGCGGGTCAAGGGTTGCGGCTGTGTTGTTCGGCTGCAATCAGGCGAGGGGCAAGCATCTATCGGCGCTCGAGGCGCATGAGAAGTATCGGC